>NZ_BAAHBI010000062.1:0-51606 GCF_054776755.1 Spirosoma litoris
AAAAGTCAATCCCGTCAACAAGTCAGATTGCTGTAAGAATTAAATTGGAAGAGTACTAGTTCATCTGTTACTTGAGACTTGCTCTTTTTTAACCGTGTCTTCGGCTCCTTCAGCTTGATTTTCTTTTTCCTTTAACTGTCGAAGTAAATGTTCGTAATAAGGCGGTAATTTATCCGTGTTGGATGATTTAACGCCATACCAGGCACTGGTAAAATAACTTAGCACGCCTAGTACAAGAATTATACTGACAATAATAAAAAACGTCATCATCTTGGTTCGGGTTTATAGTGAAGCGCGAGAGCTTACTTTTCATGACCATTGACCCGCCCCAATCAGTGAGAACGTGGGCGTAGGGGCCAACGGCATGAATAAGCGCTTATATACGCTTAATTCAGGCAAAGTATAGGCGATTGATAAGTAGGAACTTAACGAAACCTTAGAATTTGATTAGAGCCATAAACAATAGGCTGGTTATGTGCTTACTTACCTGTGAATATGGTTCACTTTCCAGTGTAATAAGCCGACTTGTAACCAAGCAAAATACTTTTAGCTTTACTACTCATGAAACTACTGGTCGTTGAAGACGAACCCAAAACGTTGCAGGCAATCCAGCAGGGACTGGAAGAAAGCCAGTTTGAAGTCGACATCGCCTACGACGGGCTTATTGCCAAACGGCTGGCGCTGAAAAATAACTATGCCGCTATTATTACTGATTTGATTTTACCCGGTTTGAATGGGTATGAACTCTGCCGACAGTTACGGGCCGAGGGGTTAACCACTCCCATTCTGATGCTGACCGCACTGGGCGAAACCGACGATAAAATTTCGGGCTTCGATGCCGGGGCCGATCAATACCTGACCAAGCCGTTTCAGTTTGCCGAATTACTGGCCCGCGTGCGATCCCTTACCAAGCGGGGTACGCAGGTGTCGCTGACCGCCCAAACCCTGCGGTATGGCGGCATTGAAATGAATCTGGATGCTAAAACCGTTACGCGCGATGAGCAACCGATTGAGCTAACCGCCCGCGAATTTGCCTTGCTGGAATTTCTGATGCGCAATCAGGGACGGGTACTATCGAAACCAGCTATTGCCGAACATGTCTGGGATTTGAATTTCGATACGGGCACCAACGTCGTGGAAGTCTACATCAATTACCTCCGTAAAAAGATTGATCGAAACTTCCCTACCAAGCTAATCCATACGCATTTCGGGATGGGGTATATGTTTAAAGAGGAGTAATGACGATTCGCAAACGGCTCACCTTACGCTTTACAAGCCTGGTATCCAGCATTTTACTGCTGGCGTTTGTGAGTATCTATGCCTTCTGCTGGTATTTTATTTCCTCCGATTTTTACCGGCGGCTCGACCGAAAAGCCAATACAACAGGCGATATGCTCATCCGCCATCGGCTGGATGCGCAATTGATTCAGCAATTGGGACGAATTCGGAAAGATCAGTTACCCAACCAAAAAATCATGGTGTTCGACGGCCGGGATTCGATCATTTTTGTTACCAATGAAAACCTGTCGATAACAATACCAACGTCTGTGCTTGCCGATATCCGGCAGAATAAACAAAAGGATTTTCAGCAGGGTGGGTACTATCTGTCGGGCACTCGATTCATGACGGCTTCGGGGCAGTATGTGGTCATTGCCAGCGCCCAAAACAGCTACGGGGATGAATTTTTACGGCGTCTGCTGTGGGCTTTGACGGGTTTATTTGTCCTGATTGCCGGGATGACTGCCTTCTCAGGCTGGTTTTTTGCGGGCGATGCCTTGCAGCCCATGCAGCAGATTGATCAGATTGTCAGTGATATATTTCCGCGGAATCGGGATGAACGCCTGGTCGTTACTAAAGACGATGATGAAATCAGTCGATTGTCGGCCACTATTAATCGATTGCTGGATCGGGTAGCGGAGTCCTTCCGGTTGCAGCGGATGTTTGTGGCCAACGTATCCCACGAACTGAAAAACCCACTCACGCAAATCAGCTCACAACTGGAAGTCAGTTTGTTAAACCAGCGGGAACCAGAAGCTTACCGGCAAACGATTCGTTCCGTCCTGGATGATGTAGGCGACCTGGCGGCCCTCACCCACGAATTACTACAACTCTCCCAGGTCAACCAGGAGGATGCTATTGGACTACTCACCGATACGGTGCGGATGGACGAAATCGTATGGGATATCCGAGACGAAGTCATGGCCATCAATCCCCGTTACCAGGTTAACATAGAACTCGGTGCCTTGCCCGATGATCCAGACCAGCTAGCCGTTCAGGGTAACAAAACCTTGCTGGCTACGGCGCTGAAAAATCTAGCGGAAAATGCCTGCAAATTTTCTAATGACGGTCAGGCATTGATCCGGGTTGATTTCGCGGCTACCAAGCTATACATAAGTATTCAAAATACCGGCCATCCCATTCCCAGTGCTGATCTACCCTACATATTTGAGCCCTTCTATCGCAGCCGTCAGACCGCTGATGTGCGTGGGTATGGCGTGGGTTTATCACTCGTTGAGCGCATTATTCGCCTGCATCAGGGCCATATCAGTGTTACGTCAGAACCCGGTAAGCCAACGGCATTTCGTATTGAACTGCCACGATGAATACACTCTTCTAATCAGATTCTAAGGAGTTTATCAGTGAATCTTAAGTCGTTCAGGGCATATTTGGCAACTAAGAAACCTGCCAGACAATATAAACTGACCGACATGATGACTACTGAAAGCCAAACGGTTACCTATACCCCATTCTTTCCCCCAGCGCCTGTTAGTAAGGCGGAAAGACAAACTAAATCAAGGTATTTTTACGATGAGAAGCCCCCCAAACCAGACTGGCTAATCTTGTTGATCAGTGCATTAGTACTCCTGACCTTATTGATTGCCTGGGCAGTTGACATTCCCAATCTATTGCATTAACAGCGCAACATCCATTACGCTATTCAACCAGCAGTTTTATCTTTTTGCTTTTTGTCCGGCTTTGTAGCCAGCGCTCTATCCTTTGTTTTTCGCCCGCTGTATGACGGCGAGAGAACTTGGCGTATACCAGCATGACCGTGTCGGGTCGGTTACTATTCCGACTCATGACCAATGATTGGGCAGCCGTAAAGGTTTGTACATCAGGCATGAGCGTTTTAAGTTCATTTCGCAGGTCAGCTACCGACAGACGGGTAGATTGGGTTAGGTCGATATACCGCCGTAATGAATCAATGATGTGATCTTTGCGAGCAATGGACGACTGACTGTATTTAATAACCTGATCGGTGACCGTATTTTTTAGCGCGTCTACATCAATTTCAGTGTCCTTAAAGCTCCCTTGTTTGACGATGAGTTGCGCATCGGCCAGGCCATATGGAGGCATTTTGGCCCGAAGCAGATTAATGGAATCTTTCGGAAATGGCTCCCCTACTAGCGTGAGTTCCAGTGTACTTTGATCCCGATTGTAGCGGGCAGTATAACTGACCAGTTGCCGATACTCAAAATTACATTCGTTGGTAACAAATCGTTTGGCATTCTGCTCGAAGATGGTTTTACGAACAATCTGATACCCAAGGTAGCTACTCGGTACCACGACAATCAGCACCGCAACCCAGATCGTGTTCCGTACCCGACGTTCTACGTCAGGCGCAGGATATTCTTTCTGGTGATAACCCAGAAATCGGACAATTAGAAAAGTGGCTAAACTAATGCAAACGCTATTGATGAGAAATAGGTAAAACGCACCCGCAAAATAGTACAGATTACCCGATGCCAGTCCGTAACCCGCCGTGCAGATGGGCGGCATCAGCGCCGTTGCAATGGCCACGCCTGGAACCACATTCGTAATTTTATCCCGTCGCGAACCGGCCACAATGCCTGCCAAACCGCCAAAAAAGGCAATGAACGCATCCCAGACGGTAGGCGATGTGCGAGCCAGTAGTTCCGATTGAGCAATGTGCAGCGGACTGATTAAAAAATAAACCGTAGAGGTAAGCAGACTGATAAAAACGGCAATACTTAAATTCTTCAGCGCCTGCTGAATCATGGTCAGATCATTGATACCGATGCCCAGGCCGATTCCCATAATCGGGCCCATCAGCGGGGAGATCAGCATGGCACCGATGATAACAGCCGTAGAATTAACATTCAGCCCGATAGAAGCAATGAAAATGGCAAAAATCAGCGTCCATAGATTAATACCCCGGAATTCAATACCCCGACGTATCGATTCAATCACATCCTTTTCATCCTGTTTATCTTCCTCCAGACTAAAACGCTCGCGCAGAAACCCACCGAAGCGGCTTAAGGTATCTGACTTATTCGTCTGGGGTGCATTTTGGTCGTCGACAATCATTATTCAGGAATACAGTTATTGATACTTAACTCAAAATAAGATGCGGTTTTAATGGAAAGTTAATGTAATCTTGCTCAATTCCACTACTCAATTATGGATCTATTTACTGTCATTACTTTACTTATTGTTGCTTCGGCAGTGTTTGCCTACCTGAACACAAAACTGCTGAAACTTCCCGATGCCATTGGCATTATGGTTTGTTCGCTGGGCTTCTCTGTCCTGTTACTTGGCCTGAACTCAATCTATCCTGACCAGTTAGCCTCTGTTCGTCAGACGGTTGCCGGGATTAACTTTGGTAAAGCGCTTTTTGATGTGATGTTAAGCTTCCTGCTTTTTGCCGGCGCTTTCCATACCGATTCAGCCAAACTTAAAGTCGAACGACGCTCGGTTATGCTGTTTGCTTTTGTGGGCGTCTTACTGAGCACATTTCTGGTTGGTTCAGGTCTTTATTTATTGACCAGGCATCTCGACCTGGCATTGTCATTCCCGCTTTGCCTGTTATTTGGGGCTTTAATTTCACCCACCGATCCAATCGCCGTGTTAGGCATCTTGTCTAAGTTCAAACTACCCGACAGCGTCAAGCTGAATATTGTGGGCGAATCACTCTTTAATGATGGCGTAGGGGTTGTCGTGTTTGCTTCTATTTATCGAATTGTCCTCAACGGAGTCGATAGTGTAAGTGCTGGAGAGATCGCCTTGCTGTTTCTCGAGGAAGCCGGTGGCGGTGTCGTATTTGGAATTGCTTTAGGGTACGGGATGTTCCTGGTTTTACGTTCGATCAACCACTATCAGACCGAAGTGATTGTAACGGTAGCCGGTGTTATGGGTGGGTACTTACTAGCGCAAAAACTGCACATTTCAGGACCATTAGCGATGGTGGTCACCGGTCTTATGGTTGGTGGACATAGCCGTCGGCAGGACGCCATGAGTCAGCTCACCGAGGAGTACGTCGACAAATTCTGGGAGTTGGTTGATGGGATTCTAAATGCCTTACTTTTTGTACTGATTGGCGTTGAGCTGCTATTGATTGATTTTCAGATAACACAATGGTCCATTTATTTACTAGTCGTGCTCTTGGTCCTGGTAGCCCGGTATTTAGCTATTCTCATTCCCTTTACGCTGGCTCATCGCTGGCTGGACCTCGACAGGAATGCCCCTGTTATGCTGACCTGGGGTGGGCTACGGGGAGGGCTTTCCATTGCGATGGCGCTGTCCATTGATGGCTCCTTACCGCAGAAAGAGTTCATTGTGACAATTACATATGCAGTCGTTTTGTTTTCCGTAATTGTACAGGGGTTGACTATGGAGCGGCTCATTCGGCGGCTTTACCCACCTGATAAAGAGGATTAGGCTACCTAACGCTAGTCGGCTTCTACTTCTTTTCTCTTGGCCTCATTGAGAACGGGCTGTGCCATTGTTTCGCGGACAAATCCGGCTTTCAGGTGCTCATAGAACGATACCGGATCAACCAGCGATGCCGCCCCCTGCGCCATCAGTCCACCCAACAGTAATTGAAAAATAGCCGAATGCCGATCGGTCATTTCCAGTACCAGAATGGCCGCCGTGAACGGAGAGCGAACCACCCCTGTCAAAAAGCTTACCATACTCACCAGAATGACCAGATTCGTATCGCTGGGCGTTACCCGGATTAGCCGAGCCATTGCGTCTCCGAGGATAGCTCCGGCGCTTAATGAGGTGGCAAAAACCCCACCCGCTGCCCCGCTGCTGTAGCTGAGCGCCATACCCGCGAACCGTACTGGAAACAGATACCAGGGCGTCTGGTGATCGTTTTGAAACAGGAGCCGATTAATAATAGGCTTCCCCGTACCAACGGCATCGGTACCAACCAGGTAGGCCAGTCCAGCTAGTACCAATCCGCAGGCTGCTACCCATATAGCCTGCTCCCGACTGGTACGAAACCGTCTTCGGTAGGCATTGACCCATAATAACGCTTTGGCAAACACAGCACCTGCTAAACCGGAAACCATAGCCACTAGCACTACTACGCCCAAAAACCAGCCGGTCGAAACTGTCACTTTCGGAAAACCCAGGTATAAATAAGGCCCCAGAATCGCCTGTGCGGTCATACCTGCAATAATCACCGCCGTAAAAACAGCGGTGCGAAAACGAGTGATGTGCGTTTGGGTTAATTCTTCCACCACGAAGACGATTCCACCCAGCGGAGTATTAAAGGCCGCAGCCAGCCCAGCGGCTCCGCCTGTAACGAGCGCAATTTGCCGGGATAGTTGCGGCCAACCCGCGGGTTGCAGTCGGTTAATGGCCCGAAAAATAGCGGCTGAAATCTGAATGGTCGGCCCTTCCCGACCAATAACGCCACCCCCAATCAGCAAGACTACGCTGCTGAGAACTTTGACGAGTGCTACCCGCATACTTAGCAAATAGTTCGTACGGTGATACGTCCTGGGATTTGACAGTTCAATACCCGCCATAACCTGCGGAATACCGCTGCCTCGTGCTGCCGGAGCCAGTTTTGCGACCACCAGCCACGCAAGCAGGAAGGCCAGTGGTGTGGTTACAAACACTAGCATCGGATGAGCCTGAATCCAGGTAAAACTGGTTTGCTCTGCCCACATAAATAGTTCTTCGTAACCAACAGCAACAAGTCCAGTCAGCAGAGAGGCTACCCAAAACGGCAGGCTTTGGAGTATAATTCGGCGCACACGCTCGGTGTATAAACGCTTGATAATGTGCTGATCCAGCCAGGCCAGTACCTGTGCATATCGGGAAGGTCTATTCGCCATGCAGTAATGATGTGTTCCAGTTTGTAATAATAACACCAGGAGCAAGCAGATGATTAGGCGAAGCGCAAAGTCTAAGCAAATTCTAAGAAGTCTTTAATTCCTTTATAACCAGCGGAGATCACCTTTGTCGCATTCTCCAATACGCCAACAAATTATTTTCGTATGGAAACAACTTCACGAACGTCAACACCGCTGACCGCTATTCTGGCCATGCTACTCACCCTTGGTGTGGTTGGTGGCCTGTATTTGGATAAAACCCGAACCCTGATTGACCGCTTTGATCAGGAAGAACGGCGGGCCGATTCGCTCCTGTCAGTCAAACTTCAACTCGAAGGCGATGTTCGCAGCCTGACGAGTCAACTGGAAACGGCCACTAGTGAGAACGAATCGCTAGGTAAACGTATCAGTGCCTTACATGGCCAATTGTACCAACGGGATGCCGTGGAGAGACAACTTCGTCAGCAAAACAGGTTGCGCACAGGCACCATTCATGGCCTTCATCGAAATCTGGATTCCATGACAACCATTCGTGATAGTTTAGAAAACCAGCTAGCTGCCATGAATGATAAAATCGGTTGGCTAACTGATTCGAATGGATTGCTACTCAACGAGACAAAAGTCCTCCAACAAAAAATAAATGAACTGAATACGAGCTTACAAACAAAGGTTCCTCGCTCGGCCATTACAGGCGATTATTTTATGGTTGAATCCACCAAGGGAAATCATAAAGAAACCGCGAAAGCAAAAAAGGTAAATACAGTAACTATTTCGCTAAATGTACCGCCGGAATTACAAGTAGATTCTATTCAGGAAGTATTCGTAAGCCTGACCGACCCTCAGCACAATCCGGTCATGCCGCCCTTACGTACCGAAACGATTGTCCTGGAAACAGTCAATGAAGTTGTACCAGTTCATGCCATTCAACGGGTGATTTTCACTGGAAAGCCAACACGAATCTCGATCAGTTTAACGCCCGACAAAACCCTGAAGCCAGGTATATACCGGGCATCGGTTTACACTAAAAACGCCTATTTGGGTTCCGTTGACTTCCGACTCCGGGATAGTTTCTGGTTCTTTTAGTTATCTATACAACATACTAACTCAAATACAACATACTAACTCAACACGATGGAAACGCTGAACTTCAAAACCAACCTGGCTGACAAAAAGGCCATTGCCGCCGTAACACTACCTCTCAACAATATCGAACAACTCGACGGCTGGAATGTTGACACCAACTCGCCAGATAATCTGCTGACTGTACAAACTACGGATAATCGAATCGCTGATCTGGTTCAAAAAGCGGTTGCGCAAGCAGGCTATTGGGCAGAAACTATCGTCAGATAAGCCGTGAATTAGTTAGCGTATTGAGACTGGTTTGCTATTCTGCCCCTGCTGATTCACCAGTTGGGTTGTCATGACTGCTTGGCCGGCGGGATCTCCGTTGGCCGTTTTCAACATAATATCTTCTGGTTTTAAGTTACCCAAACCTGCTCGTACGAATTATTATCCGCCAGACGCTGCCCCACCTGACCGTCGTACGCCAGATCGATTTCGTAGCCTTCGCTCTCTAAGCCTTTTCTAAGCAGTCTTTAAGCCCCTTCTTAGGTCTGGGTGGTAATTTGTCCCTGACTTCAGAGATGCACTAAATAGTCATCTGGTTGAAAGAAAAATCCTAAGCAACATGAAAACGCACCTATTAATATTACTTCTCTCGGGGCTGGCGGGCAGCGTTACTGCCCAGACGCCAACACCCGATGCCAATACATTAATGAGCCTGGGGCGCTTCGACGAAGCTGCCCAAGTCCTGAGTCGAACGGCTCAGCAAAACCCATCGGATCAAACTATTTTTGACGCTGGCTATGGCTATCTCCTGGCAGGAAAGCCTGATTCGGCCCGAGCCTGGTTTTATAAAGGCATTTCGATGGATGACAAACGGATTCCATTAAACCAAACAGGCTCGGCCCTGACCTACCTCGTACAAAACGATAATACCAATGCCGATCCTAAACTAGAGGAAGTCATCAACCGGAGTAAAGGCAAAAACGCCGACATTCTGTTTCGAATTGGGGAAGCCTACACAGGCTATCTAACCCCCGGCGACGGTTCTATTAAGCCCCGCTATCCAAAAGCGGTCAATGCCGCAAAAGCCATTGACTACCTGAACCGGGCTGTCGATCGGGACAAGAAAAATCCGGCTATCCAGTTGGCCCTCGGCGATGCGTATTATTTGAACAAAGATGCGGGTACGGCCGTCACTCGCTACGAAAGTGCCCTTGAACTGGGCATGAACCCATCGCGGGTGTACCAGCGCATTGGCGATATTTACTGGCAGGGCCGCAACCTGAATCTGGCTGTGGAGAACTATAAGAAAGCCATTGAAGCAAGTGCCAACTACGCACCAGCTTACAACCAGTTAGCCGAACTATATTTCCTGGTCAACCGCTACAAAGAAGCCGCCAACTACATTGATCAATACGTGAACGTATCGAAAGATAAGCGTCAGGAGACGCTGTTACGGCAGGCTCAGTTTCATTTTCTGGCTAAAGATTACCAGCGAGCGATCAACCTGATCGACAGCAACCGTACCGCATTAGCCCAGAATCCTATTGTGTACCGAATTGAAGGCTGGGCGTATTCGTCCTTGAAAGAACCGCAAAAAGCCATTCAAAATATTAGTACGTTCCTGGAAAAAGCACCGGGAAAGGCCATGCCCGACGATTATAAATACCTCGGCATGGCTTATATGGGCATCGAAAATCCCGGCAGTGATTCACTGAAAGCAGTTAATGACTCCATTGGTGTGACTTATCTGGCCAAAGCTGCTCCCTTCGACACGACCGAGAATCTGTATAGCGTCATGGCCAAGTACTATTACCGGGCTAAGAAACACCCCGAAGCAGTGGCCACTCTGGATTCGGCCGCAAAGCATAACTTCAAAGCGGATGTTCAGGACTTATTTCGTTATGGAATGAGTAACTATACGCTGGGTTTTCAGCGGGATAGTCTCGGGAAGTTAGTACGAGACACGGTGCGCTTCGCCCTGGCCGATTCGGCATTGGCATTAGCCCAAAAAGCATCGCCAGAGTATGCCCCAACGGTATTGTATCGGGCAAAGGCTAACTATTATGCCTACACACCCGAAGAAGCCGTTCGGAATGGGAAAGCGAAGCCCTACTTCGAGCAGTTCATTAACATGGTTTCAGATAAGGAAGAAGAACGGAATCGCTATAAGAAAGACCTGTTGCTGGCCTTCAAGTATATGATTTCCTACAACGAACTGGTTACTAAAGACGACAATGCCCGAAATGAATGGCTAAAGAAAGGCCTTTCATTGTTCCCGGAAAATAAGGACTTAGCCAAGATTGCTGCTCCTGAAGCAGACAGTCAGTAAACTCATTACTTTTTCATAGTTGAACATGCCGATTCGAATCGCTACCGGAGCTTTGATATCCGGTAGCGATTTTGTGTTTTTACGAGTTGAATCCCACCGATTAGCGTTTCTCTAAGCAAATTCTAAGAATTTTCTAATCTGGTCTTTACTTGTCGTATTGTATTTGCACAGGTAGCAAACGGGGCAATCAGACCCTACTTCCTTATGCAATCTTATTCAGGCCTACTTGCCTTACTAATTACGATTATATTGGCCTCCTGCTCAGCCCATAGCGAGAAAAAGCAGGAGTCGGCGCCAACGCTTCCGGTCATTCAGTTAACCCAACAGGATGCCACCCTCGATCACGATTATGCCAGCAATCTGGAGGCCGTGCAGAACGTGGAGGTCCGGGCCCGAGTAGCGGGCTATCTGGATAAGATTCTGGTCGATGAAGGAAAGCCCGTTCATAAAGGCCAACTACTATTTCAACTTAACCCGACCGAATATCAGGTGGAAGTAGACCGGGCACAGTCCAGTCTGGAGAGTGCGATGGCCCAGGCCGAGTCAGCAGAAGTAGAAATGGGCCGGGTGAAACTACTGGTCACTAAAAATGTGATTTCGCCTTCTGAGTTAAAGCTGGCCAAATCGAAACTGGAAACCGCCCGGGCGGGTATCAATGGAGCCCGATCCGCGCTGAACAAAGCCCGGTTTCATGTCTCGCTGACTAGTATTCGAGCCCCCTTCGACGGGGTTATCAACCGGCTGCCCTTCAAACGGGGTAGCCTGATTGAAGAGGGCGCCCTGCTGACCACCCTCTCTGATCTAAGGGAGATGTATGCCTATTTCAATGTATCGGAGAAAGAATATCTATCCTTCATTAAAAAACGGCTCGATCCCGAAAAAACGACCGTTCGGGAAGTCGAATTGTTGCTGGCCGATGATTCGCCCTATCCCTACAAAGGCAAAATCGAAACCACCGAAACGGTCTTCGAAGGCAACTCCGGTACCATTGCCTTCCGGGCTACGTTCCCCAATCCCAAACGCCTGCTCCGGCACGGGGCTACGGGCAAAATTCGCCTGGAAACCGACGTGGACGATGCCGTTCTGGTGCCTCAGCGAGCCGTTTTTGAGGTGCAGGACAAAAACTTCGTGTATGTCGTTGACGCATCCAATAAAGTTCGAAGCCGAAGTTTTGTCCCCAGCAGCCGGGTTGACCAGTTTTACATCGTTCAATCGGGCCTTAAACCTGGCGATCGTATTGTTTACGAGGGAATTCAGAGCTTGAAAGATGGCATGAGCATTGTCCCGAAAGCACTTCCCGCCAAAAGCTTACAGGGGCTGTATGCCGCAGCGCGATAAAAATGAATGAATACTGAAAAATCGGGGCCGCCCGTGCGGTACCATGCAACATGCATAGCCCACTTAGTAAGCCACTGACAATCAATAGGTAGTTCATCTTTCATTATCCACTACCCATTCCTGTATACCTATGTTTACCATATTCGTTAAACGACCTTTACTCTCCACCGCCATTTCGGTCCTGATTGTGCTGATGGGCGTGCTGGCCCTGACGGGACTGCCCGTTACACAGTTTCCTGATATTGTACCTCCCTCGGTCACCGTAACGACCAGGTACACGGGAGCCAGCGCCGATGTCTGCGTCAAGGCTGTGGCTACCCCGCTCGAACGAGCCATTAATGGGGTGCCCAACATGACCTATATGACGTCCATTTCGGGCAATGATGGCACTACCCTCATCACGGTGTTCTTTAAAGTGGGGACCGACCCCGATCTGGCCGCCGTTAACGTGCAAAACCGGGTGACGACCGTGATGGACGAACTGCCCGAAGAAGTCATCAAGGCGGGGGTCGTTACCGAAAAAGAGGTCAACAGCATGCTGCTATACCTCAATATTGTCAGTGACGACCCAAAAGTAGATGAAAAATTCATCTACAATTTTGCCGACATCAACGTCCTGGCCGAACTGAAGCGGATCGACGGGGTGGGTTTTGCGGCCATTATGGGCAGCCGCGATTACTCCATGCGGGTGTGGCTCAAACCCGACCGCATGACGGCCTATGATGTATCGCCCGACGAAGTGATTGCCGGTATTCGCAAGCAAAATGTCGAAGCAGCTCCTGGTAAAGCAGGTGAGAGTGCCGACCGCGATCCCCAAACGCTTCAATATGTACTCCGCTACACGGGTAAGTTTTTTGAACCGGCTCAGTACGAAAACCTCATCCTGCGCACCAACTCCGACGGCTCGCCCCTGCGCCTAAAAGATGTGGCCGACGTAGAATTCGGCTCGCTGGATTATGGCGTACTCTCCAAAAACGACGGACGCCCCTCGGCGGCCATCATGCTCAAACAGCGGCCCGGCTCCAACGCCAGCGACGTGATTGCCAACGTAAAAAAACGAATGGCGGAACTCAAAGACAGTTCGTTTCCAACCGGCATGACCTACAATTACGCCTACGACGTGTCGCGGTTTCTGGATGCCTCTATTCACGAGGTGGTTCGCACGTTGATCGAAGCCTTTGTGCTGGTGTTCATTATTGTGTTCCTGTTTTTGCAGGACTGGCGCTCCACCCTGATCTGCGCGCTGGCTGTACCGGTGGCCCTGATCGGCACCTTTGCGTTTATGAGCCTGATCGGTTTCTCCATCAATCTGCTCACCCTGTTTGCGCTGGTGCTGGCCATTGGGATTGTGGTCGATAATGCCATTGTGGTAGTCGAGGCTGTTCACGCCAAAATGGAGGAATCCCACTTACCGCCACGAGCCGCTACATTTTCGGCTATGAGTGATATTGCCGGAGCCATCGTGGCCATTACCCTGGTGATGTCGGCGGTGTTTATTCCGGTCGCCTTTATGTCGGGGCCGGTGGGTATTTTCTACCGCCAATTCTCGCTCACGCTGGCCATTGCCATTGTCATCTCCGGCGTTAATGCGCTGACCCTGACGCCTGCTCTCTGTGCAATTCTACTCCGCCCCGTACACGGCGAGCAAAAAGGGCTGCTGGGTCGCTTCTTTGCCAAATTCAACCGGGGGTACGAATCGCTAGCGGGTAGGTATCAGGGATTACTCAGTCGGATGGCCAATCGGGGCGTTATCACCTGGGGGTTATTACTGCTATTTATCGTGGCCACCTGGAGCATCAGTATCGTGCTGCCGGGCGGTTTTATTCCTACCGAAGATCAGGGCATGATTTACGTCAACGTGACTACGCCCGCCGGGGCCACCGTCGACCGGACCGAGAAAGTCATGGACGCCATCGAAGCGGTGGCCTCTGAGCAGGAATCGGTCGAGAACGTATCGACGCTGGCTGGATACAGCCTGCTGACCGACGGGGCGGGGGCGTCCTATGGGATGGGCATGATTAACCTCAAGCCCTGGGAGGAGCGGCACCAGTCGATGCAGGAACTGATTACAACGCTGGAAGAAAAAACCAAAGAGATTACCGATGCCACGATTCAGTTTTTTCCTCCCCCTACCGTACCCGGCTTTGGTAATTCGAGTGGCTTTGAACTACGCATGCTGGATCGGGGCCGCAGTGGTGACCTGAATCAAACGGCCAAGGTAGCGCAGGATTTTATAGCGGCCCTGAAGAAACGGCCCGAAATCAGCGATGCCTTTACCAGCTTCGATCCTAATTTCCCCCAGTACCTGCTGCATGTCGATCAGGAAAAAGCGTCCCAGAAAGGCGTCTCCATCGACAACGCTATGAGTACGCTGCAAACGATGATGGGCAGTTATTATGCATCTAACTTCATCCGCTTCGGGCAGATGTATAAAGTAATGGTGCAAGCGGCCCCCAATTACCGAACCAAACCCGAAGATGTGCTGAACATGCGGGTCAAGAACGACCAGGGGGAAATGGTCCCCTATGCCAACTTTGTCAGCCTGGAGCGGGTCTATGGTCCCGAGCAGTTGACTCGCTACAACATGTACACCTCGGCCATGATCAATGGCGATGCGGCCCCCGGCTATAGTAGCGGTGACGCGATCCGGGCTGTTCAGGAAGTGGCCGCCCAGACATTGCCCAAAGGATACGCTTACGAGTGGTCGGGCATGTCGCGGGAGGAGGTCGAGTCAGGGAACCAGGCTATTTACATTTTCGCGATCTGTTTAGTGTTCGTGTATATTTTGCTGATGGCGCAATACGAAAGTGTGTTTTTGCCGCTGTCGGTCCTGTTGTCGCTACCCACGGGCATATTCGGGTCCTTTTTCTTCCTGTACCTGATGGGCCTTCAGAACAATATCTACGCGCAGGTAGCGCTGGTTATGCTCATTGGCCTGCTGGGTAAAAACGCTATTCTGATCGTTGAGTTTGCCAGCCAGCGGCAGAAGGAAGGCTTACCAATTGTGAAAGCAGCCATCGAGGGGGCGGTTTCCCGGCTGCGCCCGATTCTAATGACCTCCTTCGCATTTATCGCGGGCCTGATTCCACTGTGTATGGCCACAGGTGCAGGGGCACTCGGTAACCGATCCATCGGAACGGCAGCTGCTGGGGGTATGCTCACCGGTACACTGTTCGGATTGGTCATCGTACCGGGTCTGTATGTGTTCTTCGCCAAACTCGCCGAACGATTTCAAACCAACCCACCAACCGACGACGAACCGCAGGGCCACTATACCCGGGAGACCGAAATCGACATTATTGAAATATCCACCCAAACGCACATCAATGGAAAAGTCATCCCTAAATAAGCCAATACGTAATATCCCGGCAATCAAGCCACTACACCGAATACTGGCTAGACTGGCTCCGTGTAGTGTTGCCAGTCTACTCTTACTAAGCGGTTGTCAGTTACCCACTACCATACTTCAGTCCGCTAACCGGCCCCTGCCTGTTTCCTTTGCGGGCCAATCGGACTCAACGGGGATTGCCCGGCAAAACTGGCGGACGTTCTTCGCCGATCCTCAGTTGACGCAGCTAATCGACACCGCCTTAGCCAGTAATCTAGATCTACGGATCGCTACGCAACGGATCGAGATGGCCCGCGCGTCCTTCCTGTACAGCCAGGGGGCGCTGGTCCCTCAGGTCAATGCTGTGGCGTCGGCGGGGGTAGACCGATACGGTCAATATACGATGAATGGAGTTGGGAATTACGATACCAATTTATCGGATAATATTCGGGGTAATCAACTAACGCCCAACCCTACTCCTGACTATTTTCTGGGGGCCCGCAGCAGTTGGGAAATCGACATCTGGGGCAAGCTCCACAACCGAAAAAAAGCGGCCTACCTGCGCCTTCTCGCGTCGGAGAAGGGCCGACATGCCGTGATAACCGCTCTGGTGGCTGAAACTGCCCGGCACTACTACGCCCTGCTGGCCCTGGATGGTGAACTGGAAATTCTCCAGAAAAACATTGACTATCAACAGAATGCGCTGGAGCTTGTCCGCGTCCAGAAAGAAGCGGGTCGGGTTACAGAACTGGCCGTTCAGCAATTCTCGGCCCAACTCCTGAATACCCGAAGTCGGCAGGGGCAGGTTCGCCAGCAGATTGTAGACCATGAGAATCAGTTAAACCGATTACTGGGTCGCTATCCACAGCCCATTGTCCGGGGAAAATCCCTCCAGGACCGTGACCTTCCCGGCCAGGTACGGACGGGTATCCCGGCGCAGATGCTGGTTCGCCGACCCGACATCAGTCAGGCAGAACTTGACCTGCAAGCCGCCAACATAGACATTGACGTAGCCCGAGCCGAGTTTCTGCCCAGTCTAAACCTGACAGCTTATTTAGGCCTGAACGCCTTCCGAACGGCGGTGTTGTTCAACCCGGCGTCCATTGCTGCGGGTTTGTTGGGTGGTTTGTCGGCCCCCATCCTGAATCGACGCGCCGTGAAAGCCAACTACCAGCAGACGGTGGCACAGAGCCGGGAATCGTTGTATCGGTATCAGCAGGCTATTCTGACGGGTTTCAGCGAAGTATCGACCCAATTACGGGGCGTCGAGAATTACCGTTCGGTGGCCGAGTTACAGGCCCAGGAAGTAGCCGTTTTGGAACAGGCCGTCTCGACCTCGAACGATTTGTTTCGGGGTGGGTATGCTTCGTATCTGGAAGTGATCACGGCCCAACGAAGCGTGCTCGAAGCCGAACTGGCGCTCATCACCACCAAGCAATCCCAGTTCCTGGCTCTAACGGATCTGTACCGGGCATTGGGTGGCGGTTGGGAATAATGGTATAGTAGCGAGTAAATAGAAAAACAATCAACCTGCTACAAGGTTAAAACAATAGCTGACCGTTTGGTTTGCCCAGTTTTAACCTACCAAAATCGGTTAATTATGAAACGTGCGTATTCGCTTATTCTTTACCTTAGTCATATCCACAAACGGGATAGTATATTCAATCAACAAAGTACTCCAGCGCGACTCGCCTAAAGGCCCCATTGTTCGATAACGATTGCCCATGTCGACCTAGTTGTATTGAACACTTTTATGCCTACCCGCCTTCGCCAATACTGGCAGCAATTACAGGAATCCCTCTGGTTTGTACCGGGCCTGATGGTATTGGCTTCCTTCGGACTGGCTTACGGCTTGGTGGCGTTTGATACGCACACCAGTTGGCACGGCGAAAAAAAATTCCCGCTCCTATTCGCGTCCGGTGCCGACGGGGCCAGAGGGATGCTGTCGGCCATTTCAGGTTCTATGCTGACGGTAGCCGCATTAGCCTTCTCGCTAACACTATCTACGATTTCCCAGGTAAGCAGCCAGTATTCACCCAGGGTGCTACGCAACTTCATGCGCGACCGGGTCAATCAGGTCGTTATGGGCTATTTTGTTGGGGTGTTTTCGTACTGTCTGATAGTACTGGGCACTATTCGAGGAACCGACGAAGTGAAGTTTGTCCCGTCAACAGCAGTTCTGGCGGGTCTGTTGCTGGCTTTAGGGGGCGTAGCGGCCCTGATTTTCTTTATTCATCATATCGCCGAATCACTCCAGACCGGCACGATTGTCCAGCACATTTTCCACGAAACCAATAAAGCTATTGATGAATTGTTCCCCGATCAGTTTGGCGAACCGATTGATGATCCCCAAAAAGCCAAGGCCGCCCTTGCCTACGCTGACGAGCAAACGGGCTGGCGACCCGTTTTTGCAAAGCAGACGGGCTATCTCCAACAGATTAATACGGACGGTTTACTGAGCTGGGCAACCCGGCACCGGGTTGTGTTACGGATCGAGAAAGAGATGGGCGCGTTTATCGGTGAAGGTTCTTTACTCTTTAGTGTTCGGAGTGGTATGGAACGAGATGACCCCGACGAAGCCGACTGGCCAAATGACTTAATGGATTATGTCAGCATCGGACGACACCGCAATGTGCAGCAGGACGTCGCATTCGGTATTCAGCAGTTAGTTGACATTACCCTGAAAGCCCTGTCTCCTGGCATTAATGATACAACAACCGCTATTATGGCGATTGATTACCTCGGCGCGGTTGGCGAACGACTGGCCCGCCGTGAATTTCCGGCACGGTTGCGCTCGGATGGGAAGCACCTGCGTGTACTGGTAAGAAGTACGGATTTCGAGGATTACATCCGACTGGCGTTTGATCTGCCTCGCATTAATGCAAAAGGCAACCACGCTGTATTTCGGCGATTGCTTCGGGCACTGTCACTGGTTTACGTGGCAACTTGTTCCGGCGAACGCAAACCCATCCTGCGTCAGCAAGCAGAATTGCTAAAAACGTACGCCAATCAGACGCTGGCTACCGACTACGAGAAGAAAAATATACAAATCCTGTATAAGCAGTTATTGACGTTGTGGTCATAAACACCGGGATTTAGTCCACACTGGCTTCTAACCAAATTCTAAGGTTTCGTTAAGGCCGGCCTAAGCACTTCGCTGTTTATTGAAGTAATAGCCTTATCGTTTAGGCTATAAGGACCGCTACAGGCCCTACTGAATTTTCAATCAATCTTCTACGACAATGACAGTTGAACACCCTACAAAACAGCAAGCAACGACTTCCAGCCTAAATCCAAAGCACGTGCTATATGGCATCATTATACTGCTGGGACTTGGCATCTGTTATCTACTTTTCCGAAACTGGCAATTGACCAATCAATTTCGGCATGAGCGCAACCTATTGCACGTAACGGCAAAAAACAACCAGCTGCTTGTCAATCAACAACAGCTAACGTTTAGCATGAAAACCTTTGCCTGGGCTGTTCGAAACGCTATGATACAGAACAAACCGGGGGAAATCGATGAGTATTTCAACACACTGGTCAAAGATAAAGGCGTCCAGGAAATGCTGCTCATTGACATCAAAGGAAAGGTTATGCTCTCCACAAACAAGAAAAATCAGGGCATCCAATTCGCGACTCTCTTCCCGGCTTATCTGCTACAACAGCAGGATATTTATTTCAACAGCAAAACTCCCTATGAACTCTCGGCCCCCGTCATGTCTACCAATAAGCGACTCGGCACGCTGGTGATGTTCTACAAGCCCACTCCTGTTCTGCCGGATACATCAACCGACAACTAATTATCAGGTTATTCATGGCGTTTTGAGCCGTATCGACGGCGTTCTAAACGAACCAGCTCCCTGGGTTTATGTATCTGAATACCTTATGAAACAGACTCTTTCCTTTTCCCAGCGAGCCGCTTCGGCCACTTTCATCGGTTTGTCGATAACAGTCCTGTTTCTGCTGGTAGGTTATGCCGCAACGTTCTTCTTCCTGGTGTTTGGTGGAATCATTGTTGCGGTCGTAATTAATGGGCTAAGTGGGTATGTCAGTAACAAAGCACACTTCTCCTACGGGGTATCGATGGTGTTAGTCATGTTCTTGCTGGTCATGTTAGTTGGGGGCATTATCTGGGCTCTATCACCCACCGTCAGTCAACAAGCCGATGAACTGGCCCAATCGCTGCCTGCTTCGGTCGAACGACTTAAAAGCCATCTGTCCCAAACCGAATGGGGCAGAAAGTTACTGGGTGGCCTACCCGACAAACATCTGGATGGTCAGCAATCCTTGCTCTAAGCTATTTCTAAGGGAATATTAAGTCGGCCCTAAGCCGGAGTAATCACCTTTGTTTATCAAACAACGTAAACTCAACACGTATGAAAACGATCACTAATGCTGTTACCATGCTGTTTATGGTCATAGCTTTCAATGCCTGTACCCCTAAAATGACATTTGTTACATCGACAATTGTGCCGGCGGCAACCGGGGCAGTAAACGTAAAAAAAGACAAGAATAAGAATTACGTCATCAATATAAACGTGCAGAATTTGGCCGAGCCCAACAACCTTAACCCCTCTAAAAGTACCTATCTGGTCTGGATGGAATCAAGTGAGAATTTAACCAAAAAACTAGGCCAGTTAATGCCAACTGGCAAAACGTTAAAGGCCACCCTGACAACAACTACAATTAATAAACCAAGGACAGTATTCATTACGGCAGAAGATAGGGCAGATGTACAGTATCCAGTTGGTGAAGTCATTCTAACAACTAGAAGATAGTTAATTATATAGCTGCCAACTAGCTTACTTTTTAAGAAATTAGTCACAATCAACGACCATCCTGAGGGGGCTTACTTTAACCATTTAATTGACTCAACAAGGCAAACAACATGGAAAAGCACATGAGTATGGAACAGGGAAGTTACCGAAAGTTTGGGCTAATGCTTGGCGCATCCTACATTGTCATGCAAGCCGTTATGTATCTAAATGTGGATCAGTTCAGTCATGTCTATATTGGGTTGACCCGACTCTATATGATAGTGCTGATGACGGCCCCCATGGCACTCATCATGCTTGCGTTTATGGGTTCTATGTACAAAAACCGACGTATAAATGCTCTGATCATTGGGGCTAGTATTGCCGCTTTTAGCGGGGTGCTTATACTATTACGGACACAGACGTTTGTAAATGATGCACAATACATGAAAGCCATGATTCCCCATCACTCCTCGGCAATCATGGTTAGTCAGGCGGCCAACCTAAAAGATCCGGAGGTGCAAAAGCTGGCCAAGGGAATCATCGAATCACAGAAACGGGAAATTACTGAAATGAAAGCCATTTTAGCCAAAATGGAAAAGTGACCGGGTATGCATGTTTCTTACCTCGATAGTATATAGGGTTTCAGTACTATCCATTTAAAAAGACATCAACGTTAAGCTTATCATTGACGAGCAGGGCATTGAGCGGATAGGCCCAGAATTAAGAAATAAGTTGTACTAATTTCTTCTGTGTAGTGAGGGGGATAAAAACGAACAGACCACTTCCTGAGTTATTCGGATATGGTCAAGCGAACTGCACTAATTTCAGAGGGTATTCTACAGTTTATCCTGTTCAGCAACACCTATATTGCACTTTGCGCGGTTATCATGTGCCAGGCCACCGCCCGACTTTTTAAACTTAATTTGCCCATCTCGTTTCTGGCGTTTGTCTTTGCGGGTACGCTGGGTAGTTATTCACTGCACTGGTTTTTGACCGATTCATCCACTGGTGAGACCAATCGAAGTCAGTGGAATCAAACGCACAAGCAAACGCTGCTTGGTTTGTTTATTGGCACTGTTCTGGTTGGCCTTTGGCTACTGGTCTATTTACAATCGTACTTTCTTGACTTACTGCCCGTCGTCTTGCTGACTTTTTTGTATTCAGCCCCTAAAATCAACTGGCGATTGTTTCGTATCCTGCGCCGGATTGCCGTTTTTAAATCGATCTATCTTGCTTTAATTTGGACCTACGTCACAGCGGCCCTTCCATTAGTAATGGCAATCCCGGTTCAGCAACCAAGTTGGGTACTTATTGGAACCTGGCTTATAAACCGGTTTCTATTAATTTACAGCATTGCACTCTGGTTCGACTATCGCGATCGGGCTATAGATCGGCAGTCAAAGTGGCTTACGATTGCGTCGATGCTCACTGAAACTCAGATTCGTTGGTTCTTCTACGGGCTTACTTTATGCTTTGGATTGACTATTACTATTTTGTACAGACAGTGGCTAAACGTCTGGCCCGTAGTATGTTTAAGCGCACCTATGGCACTATTAGGGCTGACAATTCGATGGATTGCTACGAAGCCGTCAGATTATGGCTATTACCTGTACGTAGACGGATTGCTGATGCTGTCTGGTATCCTATTGGAGTTCGGGCCAACTAGCTAGTGCTTTGGCAAACTAGATTCTAGGGGATTCTATAGATTCTCGGGGCCGCCCGCGCGGTTGATTCTATTGTACTGATAATCAAAGACGATAGAATCCAAAGAATCGATAGAAACTAAATTGGACGAGTACTATTTTTACGAACGTGTATCGTCCGGAAAAATACTGACCTATTACCGATTGACAATGAACCACCAAGTGCTAACTTGGAATAAGGGAAAAAAGTGAACGTAGAGCCTTCCTCCAAGCTAGCAAATAATCTTCTTTACGACTTAGAATAAATAGAGTGAACAAAAACCCGCTTACTCAGTAGTGATAGCAGGCGATAGTTCAGCTAATTGTCGACCGAGCCAGGTAGTGAATTAAGTAAAGGGTACACATATGGGTAAAGGGACTAAGCTCTATAGCATCTTTCTGAATAAATGTCCCCGTTGCCAAACCGGCAACTTCTTTGCCGTCAATAACCCCTATAATCTTAAAAAATTTGATCAGATGAATGTCCAGTGCCCCTGTTGTGAGGAGCGCTTCGAGAAAGAGCCTGGCTATTATACAGGCGCACTCTATGTAAGTTACGCCTATTATGTGGCCCTGATTGTGAGTTGTTTTATCTTGTTTGAAGTACTACTCGATATGGATTTGACGTACTTCCTGCTCATTTTAATCGCATTGATTATTGGTTTAACGCCACCCGTTTTTCGTCTGGCTCGCCTAACCTGGATTATTTTTTTTGTCTCGTTCGATCCCCATACACCCACCCATTGTCCCTAACGGTCGCGTAGTATCCCGGTGGCCATGCGTCGACCTCCATGAAGCTGTCTTCGTACTTTCTAAAGGAGCTGATCTATTTTGGATCGAGCAAGACAAACAAGGCTACTTATCGTCTAAGCGTCCACCGATGAACAACAACAGGAGATTCCTGAATGGCGTTGTAAAGCTGGTGATCCGATTTGAAAACTAGTTGATCCAGTTTAACCGTTTCAACGTGCACCTCTAGGGTTGACAGTTCATAGGGCCAGGGCTCCAGGGCCAATGAATCATCCGTTCGTTGATATAAATAGTAGGCTACCCCATCAGGACCCTTGCTCACCTCTAACCGCCGTTCTTCAGGAGGGATTTGTTGCAGGCAAAATACTAAGGATAACGCATCACACCATTGCAGAAATTTATACGCATAATCAGCCTCTGCTTCAGTCGCTTTCGTTTCTTTTCGCCATTGTGCCTGATTTGTCCGCTGCTGGTCTAGAAAGGCATCTAATTTTTTATTAGTACCTCGCTTGGGCTCATACAGAAAGGATATATGCATGGATAACAGTAAGGCAGTCCAACGACTCTTTTGTAAACCTATCTGAAGTAGATTTTGACACTGCTTCAGCGAAAAATCAACCAGTTGAAAATGTAGGGGGGCACCGGCAGCGGTCAGGTGATTCCGTTTTTCCCAGGCAACCTGTCCATCATCATGCTCAGCGACAGCAAGGAGTGTTTCAGCCCAATGCGCTGGGCGTTTGTCCACCTTCCAGGCCAAAGCCAGTTGTAAGGCAAGTAAACCGTGAGCAGGCTGATGAATTAACTGCCAGCCTGATTCTGTTTGGGTAACTATCATATAAAATGAACCAGGGATGATTCCCTTGATTAGTCAGGTTGAAAAAAGTCATTAGCCACCACGCATCGTCATCCGTTTGATCGAACTACGCTGGGGTTGCCAGGTAATTATTCTAAGGGAAAATCACAGTAAAGACAACAGGCGGAGTATGAGAAAGACTTTTTGATTACCGACCTTGTAAGGAAATGGGCCTTAGAAAATCAATCAACAACGAGTCAGACCATTGCCTCGTTTCCACTTCGAGTTTCAACGTGGCGAATTAGCCGTACAGGGTTAAGGAGAGATATCAGTTAACAACCTAGTGCTCGTCCAAAATAGATTGTATTTGACTACAGTCAATTGTGACTGCGACGAATCTATAAGCCAACGTCCATACATTCTGGAAAATGCTGACTGTACATAAACTACATGGTTTTGGGGAGCAGGTTCCAGCCGTGAATCATTATAAATTGATTCAGTATCGGCGCCGTTACCTTACTTCTGATCAATCCGCTGCGCTATTAAGCAGACAACTAAGGTTAAAGGTACAGGTTACCAATGCAAACTTAAATCAATGCTTGCGCTGAAGGCATCCGTTTTTCAGTCTCGTACTGGTCTTTTATTAGCGCTTTTATCAATACATAGTTTAAACACAAATCAGTAAATGAATCCATTAAATAACCCCGAACACGAAGAAGGGCCTGTAACGAAGGCTATTGAAGAACAAACAGCGAAACTACCTTCAGATCTATTCCTGTGGGCGGCCCTGGGTTCCATGGGTATTTCCTTATACCTCAAGGCCACAGGACAAAGTAAGCGCAGTCTCTTTGTGGGACAGTGGGCAGCTCCTTTTTTGTTGCTTGGCCTCTATAATAAGATCGTTAAGCTGGAAGGACATGACAAAACTGACAAGAAGTAAGTTATGTATGCAGCGATTCGTTAGCTGTATACATAACTCATAAAGTTTAATCAGTTGATAAAAACTTCACCCTTATGACTCCATGATAGATACTACTGATGCAATAGACGACGAAGCTATTTTCCGTTCTATCGTCATGGAGTCACCTATTCCGATTGCTTTACTGGTTATATCTGCCTATCTAACAGGCCGAAGTATACTCGCTTACCAGTAAAAAAGGGCCGTTCCCTCACAGAACAGGCTTTCACTCGTACTGTAACCTATTGTAGCCCGTTAAACCTTATACGAAAATCTTTATTCAATAGTATTTACTTATGCATTACGATTATGCCATTGTTGGAGCTGGTTTCGCCGGAAGTGTTCTGGCCGAACGTTTAGCCAGTCAGTCAGGAAAAACAGTGTTGTTGATTGATAAACGGCCCCATATCGGTGGTAACGCTTATGATTGCCTCAATGAGGACGGCATTTTAATTCATCAGTACGGCCCGCATATTTTTCATACCAATTCACCCGATGTGTTCGCCTACCTATCCCAGTTTACCGAGTGGCGGCCCTATGAACACCGCGTGCTAGCTTCCGTAGATGGCCAACTGTTACCTATTCCGATTAATCTGGATACGGTCAATAAACTGTATGGCTATAACTTTACCTCTGAAGAACTAGCCGATTATTTCAAAAGTGTAGGTGAATCTGTCGATGAAATTCGGACGTCTGAAGACGTCGTTATCAGCCAGGTAGGCCGCGATCTATACGAAAAATTCTTTCGGGGATATACCCGTAAACAATGGGGCGTCGATCCATCGGAGCTGGATAAGATGGTCACCTCGCGTATTCCAACCCGCACCAATCAGGATGACCGCTATTTTACGGATGAGTTTCAGTACATGCCTCTCCACGGCTACACCAAAATGTTTGAAAAAATGGTGGATCATCCGAACATCCACCAGATGCTCAGCACCGATTTCAAAGAGGTAAAAGATCAATTGTCGTTTGATGAGTTGATTTACACCGGTCCAGTCGATGAGTACTTTGATTTTTGCTACGGTAAACTTCCGTATCGATCCTTGCGATTTGATCATCAGACGCTGGATGTACCCGATTACCAGCCCGTTTCGGTTGTCAACTACCCTAACGATCATGCCTATACGCGTATTACGGAATATAAGAAATTAACGGGCCAGGAGCACCCTAAAACCAGTTTAACATTCGAGTATCCACAGGACGAAGGTGACCCATACTATCCAGTCCCACGACCCGAAAATGCGGATCTGTATCGGCAGTATAAGCAGTTAGCGGATCAACAACCCGGTGTTCATTTTGTGGGACGACTAGGTACCTATCGATACTATAATATGGATCAGGTAGTGGCTCAGGCATTAACGCTTTACAAAAAATTTATTGGTGCCGACTCGCTCCAGGATGTGATTTTAGGCTAACTGTTGGTTCTTTCTACTAATTAACATATGGCCGATTTACGAATAGCATGATACCTGTTTTCTGTCATCCCGACGTCAGGAGGGATCTTCGGCACCTGGTTATTTACCGAAGATCCCTCCTGACGTCGGGATGACAAAAAACAATATTATAAACAACTGGCAATCAATTAATAAATCCAGATTTTATCCATAATTCACGTTAATTAGCTAAACGGAATAATTAGCCTCCTCCCATAGTTGCTTGAATAGTAAAGCGTCCTGCTTCATGTGAATATTATTAAAGAAAACGTAGCTGGGCTTATCGGCTGGCAGCAATTCGATTAACTCAGCTAATTCCGATGATTCATATTGATACCGCCAGCCCTGTCGGCCATGAAGTCGAAAGTAACAGTGATCGGGAGTTACGGTTGTGCTGGAAAATGGATCAACCACATGCCATAAATCAAGGTCCTCGCACAAATCATGTACGAGCTGTTTATCCCAAGTACCACGAGGTTCCCAGCCACAGTTCAGTTCTTTTCGCTCAATGCGAGAGAAGAAGTGAACCAAATTATGAATGTGCTCAGCCGTTTGGGTAAAACTGGCTGGACATTGAAATAAAACCGTTTTAGCCTCCAACGCCTGAGCACAGGCCAGCGTATATTGCCAGGCCTCATCAACGATAGCAGTCGGTTTGAAATATCCAGCCTCTGCCCGTTCAGTTTCCGACAGGTTTCGCTTTAACCGTTTGTAGGTTGGACTTTTGGCTGGGTGCGTAATAAGTTGCCAGGCTTTCAATGTGAACTCAAAGTCAGGCGGCACCTCAGCCCGCCACCGTTTCAAAGTAGCTAGATGAGGTGGTTGATAAAAGGATTGTTGAATCTCAACACAGGAAAATAGCTTTGCATAGGCGGCTTTAGAGCCGCCCAGACCACAGGTGCCTATGTGTACGTTGCTATTCATCGTGGCCTCTCTACAGGCAGCTTGAAAGTCTAAACTACTCTATTGATACAACTCTAAAGAAACTACCTGTTCGTTCAGGATTCGTTGCATATGCCGCCAGGTTTGATCCCAGGACTGTTTCCGTAAAAATAGATCCAACGCGACTTCGTCCTTGCCCAGTGGCTTTTGCAATACCAATTCGATACCCTGCTGGAAGGCTGATACAGAATCGGCAATAACGACCCGATCCCAATCGCCATAGGTGCGTACCACATCCCGAATGGGCGTTGACACGACGGGTAAACCAGCCGCTAAGTACTCCGGTGTTTTTGTTGGACTGATAAACCGAGTTGCTTCATTGATGGCAAATGGCATCATGGCTACCTGCCAGTTACTGAAATAAGCCGGAAGTTCTTTATAATCCTTCATACCCAGAAAATGCAGATTAGGGCCTTTGGGCAAGGTAGCGGGATCTATCTTAACAATTGGTCCCAAAAGAATAAACTGCCAGTCGGGCCGTTGCTGGGCCAGTTCGCTTAGTAGTTCCAGATTCAGCCGCTCATCAATGACCCCACTGTAGCCAATTCGGGGACCAGGAATCATGGCCTGATCAATGGGATCAGCTAAGCCGACGCTCGAGGGAGACGGCTGGGCCTTTGCGAAGTGGGCATAATCGATACAACTTGGAAACGCATATACCTTCGCGTGACGCTTTTGCTTGGCCTCATACAAGCTATAGCCACCGGTAAACACCACATCGGCCCGGTTCAGCAGCCGTTGTTCCTGATCAATTAGTTGCGGAGATGCCCCCAAAAAGGCAGACAGCTCATCCATGCAATCATACAAGACAGCTTTCGGCTGAAGATGATCCGTAAACGAAAGTGCCATTGGAGTATAATACCAGCTAAGGTAATTGGTTATTTGGTGTTGGGTAATTAACTCGTTGACTAACTGCCGTTGGAATTGAATCACGGTTTGTTCGTCAAGGTTCCGGGGTAGGTGGGGCACCACAACGTAGAGGTTCTCGGCCACCGACCGAATCTCTAGATGAAGGGTATCGTCCCAGATGGGTTCCTCTACATACCAGACTTTACACTGACGGGCGGCCCGACTCAATAAGTGTTGTGGTCGTTGATAAACGAAGTTCCAGCGCAGATGCGCAAAACAAAGAAGATGATCGAATTCAAGATGTGTAGACTCACTCCCCAAAGAGCCATTGTTTTTTAAATGCGTTGGTTGTTCCGTGCGTACAGGTTGTGTTTGGGTTGGTACGGAAGAGAGTTCGGAGACGTATTCAGAAATTTCGCTCATAGTCGAAAACGTTGAGTTTTGTTTACCTGGACCAGTAGCAGTCAGGTCAGATGGATTATAAGTATGTATAAACTCAACTAAGCCAGCCAGATTTCATCGTGCTTATCCATCGGACGAATGAGGGAACGGCCCCATCTATAAGACGAGTTAAAAATCCGTTAATTTCTCATTATTTAATACATATATATTTGATTATTAATAGCTTTCGTGAAGCCTATCAGCGCGGCTGTTCATCGTATATGGTCAAACCCCGCTTATCAACTGATTGGTTGGTCCAGTTTCAGTCACTCAGAAGTTATTGGTGGGAAACCGTTACATTGCCGAAAGTAGATTACTCCCTTTTTTAAACAGTGCTATGGGCCTAACTAGCTAACTGTACAATTGTCAGCCAATAAAGAAGCAGTTCTTTCAACACGCTGACAAACGCTGTTGGTTCATTGGGTACACTTACAACCGAATTGGCATCGAGCAGGTAGGCCTGCATCATATTATTTCCAGGCGCAGCTAACCAGATTACAGGAATGGCTCGCAGCTTAGGATGGCCTTTCAAAGTCTGCAAAGTCAGAATACTATCTGCCCGGTTGGTTCGGGCATCGATAAAAATCAACGTAGGCCACTCCTCAGAAGGAGTAAGCAGTAAAGAGGAAGCCAGCTCAGCTCCCGATGAAGTGGACTGTAGGTTACAGTCTAGCCCTAACTCATTGATACAGTGCTGGGTCAGCAGCAGCGTATCGCCCGACATAACAGCCTGAATTCGTGGGGAGTCAGCCCTATAATCGTTAACCTGAACTGATTCAGACTGCTTCGATAATACATCTGCTTTGGGCTCAACCAGAGTATGGTCAATCTGTAACAACTGTTCTACCTCATGCCAGCGTCGCCTGCTGACGGGCAGTTCAGTTCCATCCGAAAGCCGCACCGATCCTGCCATTTTGGGACGAGGTGGCGGTTGCATGCTAATAACACAATCGGGATTAATTAGCGCTATCTTGTGAATGCGAATAAAAGAAGGTAGACGTTCTTCAAAATAAACCAGCGGCTTGGCCAGTAAGCGTCGTTCTCCATTGCGAAACTGTAGCCAGGCATAGTTATTCGCTCCTGTGAAGTAGGCGAGTAAGGAGGGCTGTTCCAGGAGTTGATGAATAAGTAACACGGTTAATTTTGTTTCGAATCGGTAGCTGACTTAGTTCACTCGTAGTCAGTTGGCTGATTACGTAGCAATAGGTCCATTTGTATTAACCCAATAGGAACAGACCTGTTTGAAAAGCGTTTGCATAGACTCAATATATCTGGGTTTTGCCAGACAGGAATTTGCACCGGCTTCGTAGCAGGCCTGGACTTCCTGCGTTGACGCACCGCTAGTCACCATCACTACAGGAATCGTTTTCCAGTCCGGCCGTTGCTTAAGCCTCCTTAACGTTTGTTGACCGTCCAGGATTGGCATATGGAGATCAAGCAATATTAAAACAGGATGGTCTTCAGCTGTTTCTAGCTCATCCAGCATAATACGCCCGTTTGCAAATACCGAAAGTTTGTACTGAGACAGAAACTCAGCAAATACGTATTGGACCAGCGTTAGGTAGTCAGCCTCGTCGTCAACTATATAAATTAATGGCTTCTTCACTCCTGTGCGTTTTTCTAGTAATGATTCAGCGCGATTGCGTTTAAACGAACAAGTTGCTCGCCCCAAGGCTTTCTACATCTGCTTAATGCGTATAATGAAGCGGAAAACGGATTCGAAACAACGTTCCCCGTCCAGCAACACTTTCTATTTCAAGGCTTGCTTTTAACAGTTCACATAGCCGTTTAACGATCTGTAGACCAATACCTTCGCCTTGCGTAGCCTGTTGAGCGAGATCACTCAGTTCAGCACTGTCCGGAATCGTTGGAACATGTTCTGGTAAAACCGTTACCGGTTCTGCCGCATCGATGGCCAGCACACTGGTTGCTTCGATGGTTGGTCTGAGTTGATCACCAAAGATACCAGCTAAGCCAGACGGCAAACCAGGGCCTGAATCCTGAACGCTGACCAGCCACCGCGCTTCGTTTTCTAACGACCAGGATATAGATACAAAGCCCGTTGAGGTATATTTTAGGGCGTTCAGGAGTAAATTTTGCATAATCCGTTGCAGTTTGATCGGGTCCGTTTCAACGGATAGCGAAGCAGAACCATTGGCTTGTAGAACTAATCGACGCTCACGAGCCAGTGCCTGGCCACTTTCCACGATTTCGTGCAGTAACGGGGCCACATCAACGGGTTGAATCTGAAGCGTTTCTTCACCGGCTTCAATTCGGGATAAGTCCATTAATTCCGTTAGCATGACTTCTACACTGGCCAGGTTTCGACTCAGCATGGCTAAATACTGCTCTCGTTGCTCGTCACTTAGACCTTCCAGCTTCAACATATAAGCTGCTCCATTGATAATGCCCAACCCTCCTTGTAAATCATGAGCGGACGTTCGTAGTAAATTCACCCGCTCTTCGGACAACTCGGTCATCTTTGTCAGGGCCTGCTGGAGCGCGGTCGCCCGCTGAATAGCTTCCAGCCGTTGCAGTTCATCAAATTTAAAGACGCTCCCTTCTATGGTTTCCTGCATGATCTGGGCAATCTTTTGATATACATCGAACAGCAAAACAGCCTGCGTTTGCGGAAAAAGCCCCTGGAATACCCGAAGCTCACTGTACAGAATCTGGGATAAATGCGATAACTCCCGCATTGTGCTCATCAGATCAAAGGATTTCTGCCAGCGGTGCAGGCCATGTGCCTGAGCCGTGATGGCAGGATCAGCATCGGGTTCCTTTCCTAACAAACGGGCTTCAAGGATATCCAGGATTAGTGGAAGTAGATTATTGAATTCTTCCCGACTTAGCGATAGTCCTTGACTCAGACTTGGATCGGCCTGACAGGTGGTTCTCCAGTTGTTTAAAATCGTTTCTCGTTGTGCAAATAAATAGGCAACAATGGTCGATAAAGATGGAGGTGCGTCTGAGAACATAAATTCTATAGGGAGGTAGTAAATTTTGGTTCGGGGTAGTGTTCTTTAGGGTTGATCTTAGGCTATCTCACCGATCCGGTTTACCATGCTTTTGTTGCCCCAGAGAGCCAATTTAGACGGTAAATCAACTACTATTTTTGGAAGGCCTTGTTAGCTTGTATTCAAACTTTCGTTGAAGGCCATTAACAAACTAAACACAGCCGTATAGACTATACAGATCCCAAGAGTAGTTGCTTACAACAAACTCCCACAAGTGAGGCAACGGTCCCAATGGCTATGGTCAACGCAGCCATCCGTAATTCGACAAGATAAGGTAAAGAAAGACAACAACCGGTTTTTGGGGTGCCTTAGTACCATTGCCTTATTCCCATTGAAAGCAAAAGCACTATCTCAAAAGTTCTGAGTATATATAGCTGGTGTATTATTGGGTTCAGATTTCGCTAAACGACAAGATTTATAATCCCGGTCCTCAATCGATATGCCTACGTTCTTGACATAGTTAGCTAATACGAATAAAATCGAATCAATATTAGCTTACCCGTCTCAGAACATAATGGCCATGGGATGCCCTCTCTTCGCAGGCCTATTTATATAGTTTTTGATAACTCTTTACTTAGTCAATCCGTTTCATCCCTTATTCGGCCAATGAGGCTCTCATTCAACGTTAGAAAGATTAATTCTTTATGGAAATTCTAGTCCTACTATTATATGGACTGGCCCTGATGCTGCTATTTTTTTATAACTGTGGTCAGTTAAGCCTTATTCTCATTTACCTGCGATCAAAGCGAAAGCGTCAGCTGACCGCTAAACCTACCTCCGTTATTTTGCCAGTTGATTTACCCCGTGTAACCGTTCAATTGCCTGTTTACAACGAGCTTTATGTAGTTGATCGGCTCATCGACGCGGTGGTGCAACTCAACTATCCTAAAGACAAACTTGACATTCAGATCCTGGACGATTCTACGGATGAAACCGTGTGGCTAATTGCCCGTAAGGTTGCCACCTATCAACAACTGGGCTTCGCTATTCAACACATTCAACGGCCTGATCGAACCGGCTTTAAGGCAGGTGCATTGGCACATGGGTTGAATGTGGCCAAAGGGGAATTTATCGCCATTTTCGACGCTGATTTTGTCCCAGATCCGGAATTTCTGATCAAGGCCATTCCGCACTTTACTGACCCAAAGGTGGCTATTGTCCAAACCCGATGGGGGCATCTTAACGAAGATTTTTCCTTATTGACTCAATTACAGGCATTTGGCCTCAATGCCCACTTTACTATTGAACAGAGTGGTCGTCATACGGCTGGATTATTGGCTAATTTTAATGGCACAGGTGGTATTTGGCGTAAAGAAGCCATCACCGATGCTGGCGGTTGGCAAAGTGATACGTTAACAGAGGATTTAGACTTGAGTTACCGGGCTCAACTGAAGGGTTGGAAATTTGTGTATCGGGAAGACATTAATTCCCCTGCTGAATTACCAGTCGCGATGAATGCCTTGAAATCGCAGCAATATCGCTGGATGAAAGGTGCCGCTGAGTGCGCCAGAAAACTAATTGGTCGTGTACTTCGAACACCTAACCTATCATTGACGATAAAGCTACATGCGCTGTTTCACCTCTTCAGTAGTGCTTCGTTCATTTTAGTATTAATACTGGGTATTATGAGTGTACCGCTACTTTATATCCGTAGCCAGCATCCGGAATGGGAATGGGTTTTTCGGGTCATCAATCTATTTCAAGTCAATTTATTCATTCTCATTGCGTTCTATGGCATCCCGTTGTGGTTTTTAAAATCAAATTCTAAGGCGAAACTACTTTGGTATTTTCCGATGTATTCTTCCTTGATGATGGGGTTATCCTTACATAACACAATTGCTGTAATCGAAGGGTACTTAGGCCGGAGGACGCCATTTATACGTACGCCAAAGTTCAATGTTAAAACGGGTTCGGATCAGTGGAGTGCTAATAAATACGTAAGTCATCAGCTCAACTGGATGACGATGATTGAAGGACTTTTTGCAGCCTATTTTTTAGGTGGACTCGTGCTGGCCATCTATCTACAGGATTATCGCCTGTTTTTTCTCCACCTCATGTTCATGGTTGGGTTTGGGATGGTTTCTATGTACTCGCTGTACCAGGCCAATTATAGGCTCACAGTGCAACAACGAGTCAATGTTGTTAAGGTGGCGGGATAAAACTAAAGCGTTGTAAGCTACTTTATGTCCAATAGAGTACTGGTGCGTTGGGAAAACGTCCCTTGATTCGCGAACGAGACACGCGACTACCAAGATGTTCCTAAAAAACAAACCGGAGTGGATGTAGAATCGCGCTCCGGTTTTCCGACTTCTTAGGGGACTAATAGTTTAAGCTCATGCCACCATCCATAACCAGTTCGGCGCCAGTGATGAAACGGGCGGAATCGCTGCTGAAATAAGCCACCAGTTTACCCACATCCTCCGCTTGCCCAATTTTCTTAAGCGGGACGCGATCAATCATCCAATCATTCAGCTGGAGTAATTGCTCATCACTGTACCCGGCTTTTTTCATAATCTCGGTTTGGGTTGGCCCAGGACTAATGCTGTTTACCCGGATATGACGGGGAGCCAGTTCGACCGCTGCGATCCGCATTATAGAATTTAGAGCCGCCTTGCTGGACGAATAAACCGATGAGTTGGCCCCATCCATACTAGCCGTATTCGAGGATAAAAATACGACCGATGCACCGTCATGTAGCAAAGGAATAAATTTGCTTAACGTGAAATAAGCACCCTTAAAATTTACATTCATGACGGTATCAAACACTTCTTCGGTTGCCTGCTCAATGCTGGCTCCACCTACAATGCCTGCGTTGATAAAGAGAATATCAATTTTCCCGTACCTATTCTTTACAAAAGCTGCCAGTTTCTCTATTGCGGCTAACTGACCTTGATCCACTACTTGACCCGTTACGCCTAATTCGGTGGCTGCCTGCTCAACGGCCTCTTGTCGTCGGCCCGTAATAATTACCTCGGCTCCCTGTTCCTTTAATTCCTTAGCTGCGGCATACCCTATACCGCTATTCCCGCCCGTTACCAATGCTATTTTTCCTTCTAGATTACTCATAAACGTAATAATGATTTGATCGAGGCAAAAGTATGGCTAGTTTGATATAATTTTGTTACCAGTATAACCAAGTATACCAGCTATGCAGGATGAAAAGCATTTAGGAATAGTCAACGAAGGGTTGGCTAATCCCCGAAGTCAACGCCAGGAAGTACAGGCCTTACAGGACACGATTTATGTGATTGGGGGTAAATGGAAGCTACCCATTATAAATTCGATTTGTAACGGTAACAAACGCTTCCGGGAAATCGAACGAAGTATCCCCGGCATTACAACCCGGATGCTGTCCCGGGAATTGAAAGAGATGGAAGCCAATGGGCTGATTCGCCGAACGGTGATTCCGACAACGCCGGTTGGGGTAGAATATACCTCAACGGAGTACTGTCAATCCTTTGGCAATATTATTCTGGAGATGATCAACTGGGGTAAGCAGCACCGGGAGCGCATGAAGACCCAAGGGGAGTAAGCATACGGGCGAGCAAGTGCCAACTCCGGGAGCCTAAAAATTAAGCACTATTTCAGGTAAGTCTATTTTATTGCGCTTTTTTTCAACTATTTCTTAAGGTATCCTATATACCTCTACAAAGGAATCCGGATTTCCACACGGGTGCCGGTCAGTGGGGCAACTTTATCGATAATGGTTAGGGTCGCTTCTTTGCCCATGAGCTGATTGAAGGCATCGAAGGTATCTTTAGTAATCGATTCGCCACGGGAGGTATGTCCTTCTTTTTTGGGCTTATTGGCGCGCCCTACGCCGTTGTCGTCAATAATACAGAGCAGGGTGTCGGTCTGTTTCTCAACCTTAACGAGTAGCAGCTTTTCTCCCTTTTGCGGCATCAATCCGTGCCAGATCGCATTTTCAACAAACGGCTGAAACAGCATGGGTGGAAGTAAGGTGTCGTAAAGGCTATCGTCGTCATCAATATCAAATTGGTAGGTGAACTCCTGATTAAAGCGCATGGCTTCCAGCTCCACGTATAGTTGCAGCGTTTCCATAACCCGCTCTAGCTTCATTTGCTGATAGTTTGAATTCTCTAAAATTCGCCGGACCAGCTTAGAGAATTTCGACAGATATTTTACGCCCTCGATTGGTTGGTTGGTGATAATGAAATTTTGGATGGAATTCAGCGAGTTGAAAATAAAGTGGGGGTTCATCTGGCTCTGGAGCGCTTTCAACTTCCACTCGCTAATCTGTAAAGCCGTTTTATGCTTTTCGTTCAGGAAACGAATCCGAAACTGAACGGCCGCAATGATAGCGCTGGCCACCAACAAAGCAACCAGAATACGAAACCACCAGGTTTGCCAGAACGGGGGATCGATGGTAAACGTAAAACTCGCTTCACGCCGACTTTCAACGCCATCCGCATTAATCGCTTTAACAGACAAGGTGTATGTGTTCGGCGATAAGTTATTGAAATTGACGCTATTTTGTTTCGAAAAAGCCGACCAGGTCGCTTCGGGCAAGCCAGCGAGTTTGTAGGTGTAGCGAATACCCGTTGGGTCGCTTAGATCGATACCCGTAAATTGAAAATTAAGTGAATTCTGGTAATAGGGCAACGCACCGTTGGCGATTATAGGTTGTCCATTGACCGACGGTTCATGGGCATTTTGCACAAGTTGCGCCGAGACAATATGAACAGGCGGACTAGTTGAGGCAGTTGGAATAGCCGATATATCAAATCGCATGGCGCCTTTCGACGTGCCTGCCCACATATTGCCCGCATCGTCTTTCAAAAAGGAAACGACTTGCCAGGTATTACCGAGAATACCGCTATTCCGGCTGAAAATTCGGGACACGTATTGGCCTTTTTCTTTAGGCCGTTTCGGGTCAATCCGCATAATACCCCCAAAAGAGCCCACCCACAACTGACCCTCGTTATCAAATTCGAGGTCGAGTACACTATCGTTCTGCAAGCCCTGACGCATCGTGATCGTCTCAACCGACTCAATTCCTCCCTGTTTATCTAACCGGATTTTCCGAATGCCTTTGCCAATTGTGCCTACCCAGATAGCGCCGTCTACATCGGTTTTGATGGACTGGATAAACACCTGTTCCGTGTTGGTTTTCTTCGATAAGTCCGTCCAGGTTTTACCGTCGAAGAGTCGTAGCCCGTAGGTGCCCACCCATATTCGCTGCTGCTTATCCTGATACAAAGCCAGAATATCATCGACAGCCATAGATGGGGGTGGCGTAAAGGTTGTCCACTGATTATGCTGATAACGAATCAGCGCTTCCCGATTACCCAGCCAGATAGCGTCATGCAAGGTATCTTCGAGAAAAGCCGAGCAGAATTTACCCGTGCCTGTAATCTTCTCAATTCGACCCGCACCGAGTTTGTAAACGCCTTCGGCATCGCACGAAATCCAGAGATTGCCTTTACGATCAAATTTGGTAAAATGAATAGGTAGCCCGCTCGACTTTGTTCCAGTAAATGCCGGAAAGGGTTGAAAAAGGGTACCACGACGATAGGCTGAAAAAGGCCCATTGCAACCACCAAAATAAATAACGCCATTTTTGTCTTTACCCAGCGAATAGATTTCGTCGTTCAGCAGCCCGTTGGTTTTGGTAAAAACATCAATAAATCGCGCTTTACACTGAATTAATCCTTCGGGTGTTGTAAGCCAGATGTTCCCCTCGGTATCCTCACTGATACCCAGACATTTATCGCTGGGCAAATAATTCTGAGTGTTTAGCGTCGTGACCTTGCCCTTATCAATGCAAATCGCTCCCTGATTGGTTGCCAGCCACAATCGTTGCAGCTTATCGGTTAGGATATCAAATACGCGCAGTTTGCTGGGCAGTATATCCGCATAAAGTGGCTTCACTGTTCCTGATTGATAGTCAAGTATTCCCTGCTCATAGGTACCGATCAGCAATTGACTCCCTAATTGCACCAGGCGACGGGCTTCTACCGATTTGCCATCCGGGTATTTTATCTCGGCAAATCGATTTTTATCAAATAAAAAGAGTTTGTACGTATTACTGACCAGCAACTGTCCCGAAGGCGTTTGGCAAACACCCCACAGATGCGTAACGGGTTTATTCTCTGTGTCGAGTTGAAAAAGCCTAGGGGTTGCCTGTGTATTATCGAAAACCAGTAATCCATTCTCGCAAGCGGCCCAGATACGTCCGTCACGCGTCTGGGTCAGACCAAAAACGCGTTCAATGGGCGTGTTACCTACTTTCGTGATATTCTGAAAATGCCCGTTTTTCCAGATACTGATTCCATTGAATGTACCAATCCAGATATTCTGGGCTTTATCCTGCAAAAACGTGAGTGCCTGGTTGTTGACCAAGCCATCGTTAACCGTAAAATTTTTGAACGTTGCCCCATCGAAACGCCCAACGCCCCCATAGGTACCCACCCACAAGTAGCCCTCATGGTCCTGAAATGAGGTAAAACAATAAGAAGAGGGCAAACCATCGTTGGCAGAAAACTGTCGGCACATAAATGGCTGTGCATGTACCTGTACAATTGAGGTTAAGCTGATACAAATCAGTCCTATAAAGTGCAGTACTGTAAAAGCTATTTTTACTGGTTTACCAGGCGGGTGCCTATGTATCATGCTCGTTGCTAAACGGCTAGTACGGTTGTGTTCTGGGCTAATGACGGTTCAGAACTTTTGAGATTCTGTCCATTAAATGTACTGATCAGTGGGTACATAAGCCAAGCTTTTTCAAGTAAGCGGTCAATGGTTTTACTGTAACATACCCCACCCCCGGCCCCTCCCCTGAAAACAGGAGAGGGGTGTGAAACTGGTCTCTTTTTACCCCTCCCCTTAGTTCAAGGGGAGGGGTTGGGGTGGGGTGAAATGACAAGAGATTTTTATAAACACTCTTAACCTGATTTATCGGCCAATCACGAGTCGTGTTTGTGCTGGCGACGTTTCGGCATCCAGCAACTGAATGTTTAGTGAGCCCTCTTTTTGCACCGTTCGGTCGATAGCCACCGTAATTGTGTGAATACCCTGCGCAAAATCGGCCACTACGCCACGGTCGGTTAGTTTAAGTGGTTTTTGACCCGCCCAGACACTTAAACCAGCGGTTGAATTCATCACCAGGTTCACATTCCCTTTACTAACTACTTCAATATCAAACCGAACGAAACTATAGCGTTTGCCTGCATTGATATCAAGAATTGGTAGTTCATCCAGCGGTAGCTCGCCGGAAACTTTACTATAGGCAGGCTGCCACGCAAGCTTTGTGTTATCCTTCGTCAGGTAGCCCAGACCATCTGATCCTATTTTTCGAGCCAGCTCTTTATTACCCGATGTCGTATTCCAACGACGTACAAACCGAGCTGTGGGCACGCGAAACTTCCCTGACTCACCAAGTTTAGATAGGAAAGCAACCAGATTGGCAAATTCTTCTTTATCTAAACTAGCCGTTAAGCCCGATGGCATCAACGAGCCAGGCACTTTCTCGATACTACTAACCTGACTTTTGGGAATGGCCACCTCGGCACCCGAAACATCCCGAATCACGACCTCTGCAATCCCGTTGCCAATTAAATACCCCATCAATTCGCTGCCGTCTTTTTTGACAACCCGCTGCAATTCGAAGCCTTCTTTAATGGACAGATTGGGGTATAGAATAGAGCGGATAATGGTTTCGGCGGGAGAGCTTGTGCCAAGGCTGCTCAAATCGGGTCCAATACGACCACCCGCTCCACCAATAGCATGGCAGCTCAGACAAGCCAGCGCGCTTTTCCGAAATACCAATTCGCCCTTAGCCGGATCGGCGGTTTCTTTTACCGTTTTGGCAAGACTGCTAATTTCCTGGCTTGTTAACTCCTGCGGCATCTTTTCAACCGGCAACACACCGCCCGATGCTTCCAGCGCCTGCGCCAGCAACTTTACACTTTCGTCGTTTCGACGGTTATAGGGCACTTGGCGCTGCATAATCTGCCGGCCTTCTTTGGCTCTGTTTTCCGGGATTTTTCGAGCCGACAACTCTTCCGAAAGCGCTTTGGCACCCTGCTTATTGGTTAAAAACGCCTGAAAGAGTTCCGAAACATCCAATTGGGCAGGCAATGTTCGGAGCAGATCGCCCCCAATTCGGGCAGCCTCTGTGGTATTCACCGAAACCAATTGCGACGTTGCCGCCAACCGTAAATCAGCTGAATTTTTAGCGCCCGTCATGTCAATCAGCGCTTTGCGGGATTGGTCGGTATTGAGCGCGGCCAATGCGCCAAGGGCAACTTTACGCCTGTTTTTGTCTCCCTTCTGCGCCAGATTAACCAAAGTTCCGTTCTGCTCATCCAGTTTCCATAAACCAATCAGTCGAATCGCATTCGTGGCAATGGCATCGTCTTCATTGTCAACAAATCCGGTAATTCGACTCAGGTTGCTGGTTGGTTTCACATTGCGCCGGGCGGCTTCTTCCAACGCACTCAATTGAGCTGCTACGCGTTTGGGCTGGTTGGTATTGTCCTGAATCGCTTTGTCAAAAACGACCGTCAGATCGGCGGCACTACCGAATTTAGCGATGGCACTTAGTACATCTTTCTGGTATTCGTCAGGAACCTGATCTTTCTGATAAAGTTGAGCCAGTTGAGCAACCGCCGTAGGACTACTTACTGATTTTAGCGCAAAGACGGTTTTGTTGGTATTACCCAAAAAAGTAGGTTCAGTCTTTAAGCGGGCCATCCACTGCGGCTCTAACTCTCGAACGGTTTGCCAGAGGGCAAAATCCAGGAATTCATCCATCGGATTATCCAGAACTGTAAGGGCAGTACGGGTGGCCTCCGCCGTTTTTACTTTTCGAAGTGCAATAACGGCCTCAAGTCGCACCTGTGGATGTTTATCAGCTACCGCTTTAGTCAGCAGCGTAGGCACATCGTTTAGTTTGGGATACCATAGCTCAAGGGCTCGCAAGGCGGCTGCTCTGGCTTTGTGGTTCTCGGCAGTCAGAAGTTGCCGCAAAAGAGGCTCATTTACAACTTCAAGCGTTTGATATAACCAAAGCGCTTCCAGCAAATTGTGCTCATAATCAGCCTCTTTCTTATCCAGATTTTGAACCCACTTCTCAAGAGCTGGAATCACCTCTTTAGCACCCCGCGCCTTTAGTATCTGTTTGGCCTGCAAGCGGGTCCAGTCTTCCGGCAATTTCAGCGCATCGAGCAGTTCACTGATACTCGCTTTCGTCAACTGTGGCTTTTTAACCAGCGGGCGATTTTTAGCCACGATCCGCCAGATACGGCCATGCTCGTGATCTCGGCGCGGATCATGAAAATCCACTTCACCATGCTGAATGATGGGGTTATACCAATCGGCTACGTAAATAGCTCCATCCGGCCCAACGTTAATATCGACAGGGCGAAAGGCAACGTGATCGGTCCATAACAAGTCTTCTGCCTGCTTGGATGCATACCCACTCCCCTGCTCTTCGAGCTTAAACCGATTGATTCGGTTGGCGCGGAAATCGTTGGTGATAACACTCCCCTGCCAGGATTCGGGCAGGTGCCGACCCGAGATAACATCCAGGCCGCTGTGTTTGGGTTGACCCGGATTCAGGCCCCGCAGAATTCGGGCAGCACCCGGTGAGGTCAGGAAGGTAGCACCCGGAAACGCGTAATTAATTCCTTCGAAACCAGCCCCGTCGGTCAGGAATGATTGCCCCCAGCGATCAAATTGCAGGCCCCACGGATTGACCAGTCCTTTGGCATAAATGTCCAGTTCGAGGTGTTTGGGATTCAGTTGCCAAACACCACCGCCTTCCAGCCGTTTGATACCTGATGGCGTTTCGACGTGGCTATAGATGTAAATAGACTGGTTGAAATAAAGAAGCCCTTCTGGTCCCCACCGAAATGTGTGAATGAGGTGGTGGGTATCGGCAGTACCAAATCCGTTTAAAATCCGGCGCTTTTTATCCGCTTTGCCATCGCCATCAGTATCCGCGAAATGCAGGATTTCGGTCGAATTCGCTACGTATACGCCCCCATCGCCTGGCAAGATACCGGTGGGCGTTATCAGACCTTCCGCAAAAATGGTCGACTTATCGGCTTTGCCATCGCCATCGGTATCCTCTAGTACAAAAATTTTGTCGTTCGCCTGCTCGCCGGTTTTCAAGTGCGGATAGGCTGTACTGCTCACCACCCACAATCGACCATCGGCATCCCAGTTCATCTGGATGGGTTTCGCAACCAGTGGCTCGGCGGCAAACAACGTTACCTCAAACCCATCGGCCACTTTAAATGACTCAAGCTCCCGCTTTACATCCGGATCAGGGTTGTCTTTACCACTTTCCTGATTAACGGAAGACGTAATAAGTAGCACGGCTGGAATAATAATCAGTCTACGGACGAATTTCAGCGGCCAGCTAATTTTTAGGACGTTCATGCTACTTTAAAAGGGTAAGTTGATAGGTTTTTGATTTGGGCGCACGAATCAGGGCAATCTGCCCTTCCAGCCATTTAATGATAATGCTTTGGTCTTCGAGCCCTTTCGTATGCCGGCCTTGTTCATGTGCACGCATACCTACAATGTAGGTTGTATTTGGGGGACGATATTGAAAGAAAAACAGGTCATTCTTTTTCAGAATCATCTGTTGCAGTTCGTGTGCCTGCTCAAAAGAAGGCCCCTGACTGATGTCGACCCCTTCTGCCCATTTGCTGGCCGAAGCCGTTATTACTTCCTCATTATCGGCGGTGAGGGTATAAAATCCTTTTTTGAGGCCACTGATTTTAACGATCTGCCCAGCTACTGTTGGCTTCGAGTTTTCCATCGGCAGTGGTAGCGGCAGGTAACGTTCGTTGATCGTAAACTGTAGATCGGCACCCGAATCAAGAATTTTAACCGGCGCTGTTGTTTCGGCTCCTGTTTTCGCAATCGCTATCGAAATCGGTTCTGACCGGGGAGGAAGCCCCAGGCCTTTTTCCAGAATCGTGGCCAGTTGGTAATAGCCAGTTTCATTCAGGTGGATACCATTTTCGGTTAGAGTCGTCTTCTGTTTGATTTCCTGAATCGGCTTGAAAATATCGACAAACCGCTTGCCCCGATCAGCGGCCATCTTCGCGATTGCCGACGAGTACAATTCGAGCATGGCGTTACGTGGCGCAAGACTACCTGTCGAATCGGCGGTGAGGATCGGGATGGGCGAGACAAGTATCGTTCTGGCACCAAGTGCATCCATCTTGTCGATTAGCTTTGCCAGGCCGTCTTTAAACGCAGGTAGGCCCGCTTCGCCATCCTGGGCTTCGATGCCTCCATAGGCCAGAAAAACAATGGTTGGCTGCGCTTTGGTAATATGCTCCATTAGTAACTCGTAGGCGGTAGGCGGATTTGTAATGGTGCCTCGGGCCACGCCAAAAACATTATCTCCGGACCAACCCAGATTCCGATAGGTCACATCGCGATCAGGCCACCGGGTTGTCAGGGCTAATTCCAGGTAGCCATACTGGAAATCATTCTCAAACAGCGAATTCCCCAGAAAAACCACCCGATCGCCGTTTTTAAGTTCGAAAGGAGTCGTGGGAGATTCGGAAACAGGTTGCGGTTTATTCTGAGCAACGGCCAGCCCAGTCGGCATGTACATTAACAACAGTACCATATACCCGATCGTGGCCGATACCTTAATCTTTCTCATGCAGGTTTCGTTTAATAGGGCCTCTTGCTCAATTGGAAACTTGCAACCAGCAGGGCACTGATGCCTAAAGGCAAAAAACGCGACTCTTTACCTGAACCATTTAGGCATTTGCAGAGCCAACGAATGCCCAATCGCTGTTTTACGCGACTGAAGGAATACTTATCTTTGACCAGACGACACCGCTTATCAACTGTACGATAATTCGCTATACATACCTTGCTCAACGAAACGTTAGGTTATAAACTTCCCGAATGAAAAGAGGACTACTATTACTTGGATTCATTATTACTTGCCTGACCTCACATGCCCAGCGCATCTTCGGGAATGAGTGGATAAAACCGAACCAGAAATACCTAAAATTTTCGGTCAATCAGACGGGCGTTTACCGAGTTGGGTATGACGACCTTAAAGCCATTGATCCTGCCTTTGTTCAAAGCAATCCCATAAACTGGCAGCTCTTTTTTAGGGGCCAGGAAGTTTCTATTCGGGTGGTAGGCCAGCAGGATGGCGTGTTTAATACACAGGATTATGTAGAGTTTTACGGAGAGGGGAATGATGGGAGTCAGGACTCACTTCTGTATCGCCCGCAAAAACGCTTGCACCCCTACCAAACACTCTATTCCGATAAAGCGGCTTATTTCCTGACCAGTAACCCTACGTTGGCAGGCAAACGGATGCCCGAGCTAACGACTTCGGCACAAGGGCTTACGCCCGAAGCTTTTCATATCGAAGAAACCGTACAGGCATTCACCAGCGATTATACCTTTAACAATTTAAAAGGCGTGGAGCCTGCCATTCAGGAAAGCTATTTTGAACCGGGCGAAGGCTGGTCGGGGCCGATGCTGACCAAAGATTCGGTAGGTATTGTCCGGGTGAATTTCATTAATCGCATCAGTACACCCACCTCTCCAATTGCGCTCGAAGGAATGATCAATGGCCGGGATAACACGTTGGGCCGTCAGATTCAGGTATCTACTCCCTCAACGCAAATTGCCACGTTAACGGTATCAGGATTCGCGTCGCAAACCTTTCAGTCGACGATTAATCCGACAACCCTTCAGAACGAACAATTAACCCTACGGTTTACTCCTCAAAAAATTGACCTTACCAACAACTTCTCCATTACGTATGTAAAAGTAAATTATCCCCAGGCAGTGGATATGGCAGGGCAAACGAGTAAGGTTTTTCATATACCCGCAAACGCACGTCAGTCCGCTTTGCTTTCGCTCAAAAATGGAACGCAGCCAACCATTGCTTATGATATTACGGACAAGATCAATTGTCGGTATATAACGACGCAAACGTCAGGCGATCAGACGTTGATCGTTGCCAGCGAAACAGCTAAAAAACGAGACGTTTTCGTAACCAGTAAAACGCTTAAACCACTTACGATTCAGGTTGCTCACTTTTCGAGCACATTTGCAGCTTCCACAACTTACTTAATCATTACCCACGCATCGCTCAAACAATCAGCAAGCACCTACGCGGCTTATCGGGCATCGGAAGCTGGAGGTAGTCACAAACCACTTATCGTTGAGGCCGACTCTCTGTTCGATCAGTTTAATTATGGAGACCGAAGTCCGCTGGCACTTCGGCGCTTCGCTGATTACATGCTGGCCAATACAGCCGTCAAAAATTTACTCTTGATTGGCCGGGCCTGTAGCTATCCTTATCTGGTTAAAACAACCGCCAACGATCTGGTGCCAACGATTGGTTATCCCGGTTCTGATATTCTGCTGACGGCCGGCTTAAATGGCTTTCCCACCAATACCCACGCTATTCCAACCGGGCGCCTAAATGTAACGACGAACGATCAGGTACTGGCCTATCTCGACAAAGTAAAACAACTGGAGGGGGCAACAGCCAATGACCTATGGCGTAAACACATCATCCACATTAGTGGCGGCAAAACAAAAGACGAAGCCCAAAGTCTGCGCACAGCCTTAACTGGTGTCGGCAACATATACACGAATGGGCTTTTAGGGGGCGAAATCAGCACATTTAGCAAAAGCACAACCAACGAAGTAGAATACATTAACATCAGTCCGCTTGTGAATGATGGTGTTAGTATGATCACGTTTTTTGGCCATGCCGGACCATCCGTGACCGATATGAACTTCGGTTTTGCCTCCCCGCCCGAAAATGGATTTGCGAACACGCGTTACCCGTTGCTGATTTTTAACGGCTGTGGTGTCGGAGAGATTTTTTCCAATTTCACAACGATGTCTACAGACTGGCTGCTCACCCCTAACAAAGGCGCAGCCATTGTATTAGCGCATTCGTACTGGAGTTACGAACAGCCAACAACGCAATACCTGACCAAACTTTATTCGATCCTGTACACTGATGCGACATCCCTGGGAACGCCGTTTGGTAAAGTGCAGCAACAAGTAAATTTAGCACTGGACAAAGATGGGAATGATCCATATAATGTGTCGGTAGCCCTGGAAATGATTCTACAGGGCGATCCAGCGGTAGTTCTATATCCGTTGCCTAACCCTGATTTTTCGGTCGATCCAAAAGGGATGTACCTCCAGTCATCCGTGATCGGTAGTTCTATCCAGAGCAGCGATTCGCTGCGGGTTGTTATGCCAATGGCGAACTTAGGGAAATTCGTTTCGGGCCAGTCAGTATCGGTGTCGCTCAAGAAAACGACCAGTAGCGCTACCACAACTATTCCGCTAGGATTTACAGCGTTTCGCTACCGCGACACACTGGTTTATACCATCCGAAAAGATGAAACGTTGCAAAAACTTGAGCTGACCATCGACCCCAGCAATCAGATTACCGAACTCAGCAAAACCAACAATACCGCTACCTTAACCATCGACTGGTCGCAAGCTCAAAATGGTAGTAGTTACCCTCTGCAAGCCCTCCCCGATCGGATTACTCCCGAGATCAACGTATTTATTGATGGGGCGATCAAAGAGAATAAAGCTGTTGTTCGTATAAATCCAGAAGTAGAGATTTTTATCCACGATGAGAATCCGCTATCGCCCAAAGACACCACTGCCGTTGATGTATACCTGAAGAGTTGTTCAGGCTGCGACCCACAAAAACTGTTGGCAAAGACCTTCTCTGTTTCGGCGGTTTCGGCCAATCAGCTTCAGGTCAAGACCACCTTATCACTCCAGGCAGGGGGCGCCTATCAACTTATCGTATTTGGGAAAGATGCAGCTGGCAATCGAACCCAACCGCCTTATACGCTTGACATCGTCACACTGGCTAACGATCAGGCAATTACGCTGAAGACTTATCCTAACCCCGCCAGTACGTATGTGAAGTTTGAGTTGAATCTGAACGTATTGGAGTTGCCTGCCGAGTCCCGACTGACAATTTATAATCAAACGGGCATTCCGGTTTTTAATGATACGTTTTCGATAGCAACGGGAAAAAATCTGTTACTTTGGCAGGGTATGAACCCCGGATTATATCCGTACTCGCTAAAATTAACCTGGAAAGATGGCCGAACCGAAGTGCATACGGGTAAAGTCAGCTGGCAGCCCTAGAATTGAGAGAAGCTATAAAACTGGACGAGTGCTCGTCCAATTTAGATTCTATAGACTCTGCTGATTCTATCGTTCCTGATTATCAGTACAATAGAATCGAAAGAATCTAGTTTGTCAAAGCACGAGTATCAACTATTTCAAACGACTGCTAGATACCAGTTCCCACTTTTGTCGACGGCCCGATGAAATGATGCCTTTACCAATACAGTCGGGCGTGGATTGGCAAAAAGCTAAGGCGGCATTTTCCCGATAAATTAACCCTATGTTTTGGGCATATACCCATTGATATTTTTGTTGATCGATCAAGGTTGAATCATTATTGCCGACAACCGAAACCGTATTATCAAATCGCTGGTTACCAATAGTAAATGATTGCCGGGTATTCTTGTATCGAAGCAGTGTATCAGGATTGGCATTATAGGTGTTGACGTTCCAGGAAGTAGCTGCTGAAACAGGGAAAACTAGCCTTAGCGTCGGCACATTATTGTCCTGACTGACCACCTCCGATAGATTTTTGTATACAGTGTGAATGGCGTTTATTTGCCAGGCAGATTGACTCGATAATTTGATCGATTCTTCAACAAGAAAAAACTGCTGACCATTCTGCGTATACGAGTTACCGACTTTTTCCTGTACTTGATAAGTGCTTTTAACTACAGGATTGGTTAACGAATAGGTCTCTTGAGTTACCTGATAAATCCAGTAATCGCCTGTTTGCAGCGGAAAGTAGGCTGAATCATCGGGACTAAGATTAGTTGTATCCTTTTGGCATCCAATCCCTATACCGATTAAAACCAAGAGGATAAGTAAATGAAAACTGCTTTTTTTGAGCATTTGAAGACGTTCGCAGAGGTGTTGAGCTGTCAATTGATCCAGTACCAGTTTGCCTAAACTGACGCTTTCAGATCATCAGAAGCGAAGATACAAAATAGACTAGTTTGTTTAGGCTTTCAGAGAAAGACCAATTATGAGTGGCATCGCAGGAATGATTCGATTTGATGGACAGAACGTATCGCCAACAGATCGTACCAGCATCATAGAACGCTTAAAACATCGAGGAACTTTTGCAGATCAGGGTATCTCCCAGGGTGTATTGATGACTTTTGGCAGGCGCCTTGAGCTCAGCAAATCGGCCCCACTTTACGCTACTGTCGATGCCGACGTATTTACCCCAGAAGCGCCAGAGCAACCATTCGTCACTAATTTTGAGTTAGAAGGCCCCAAGTCATTTAACCGGCTTAACGCCGATTTTGCTACGGCTATTTGGGACGATAACCTGCGGCAGCTTTTCTGCGCTCGCGACCCGCTTGGCATAAAACCTCTTTACTATGTGTACAAGCCTGGGCATTTCTTTGCTTTTGCTTCAGAGATCAAAGCCTTATTAGCACTTCAGGAAGTTTCGGTAAAACCCAACCAGCACAAATACCGCGAGTATCTGACCTGGACTACGGCCTATGTACCGTATAGCACCGAAACCTTCTACGAAGGTATTTACAGCGTTTTACCCGGCCACTACCTTCAGATAACCTCGGAACGTGTTGACGTTCATGCTTATTGGCAACTTGATCTACAACGGTTTAGCCAGCTAGATTCCGAAACGTATTCGTCCTTATTTCATACCTATTTCGTGTCGGCGGTCGCTAACCGCATAAAAGGAAAAAGCCTTGTTGGCGCTCACTTGAGTGGTGGGCTGGATTCTTCTTCGACAAGCAGCGTTGCCCAATACTTGTTGACCCAGCGGCATCAAACATTTCTGCATACGTTTAACATCGATACAGAACAGCCCGAGGCCGATGAACAGGAATACGTAGAAGCTTTTCTTGATCAATGGTGCTCGCAGCATCATCGGGTTCGTCCGATAGATGATGTACTGGATTCGATATTGACGATTAATCGACTATTCGATCGACCAGAGCATTTTATAATCCCTTCGAGTTTTCACCTGAGTGTTTCGGTGGAAGCCCGGCAGGCAGGTTGCGATATTTTATTAACGGGACATGATGGCGACAGTACCATTCCGACTGGTTTTGATCTACTGGACGAGCTTCTCGATGCGGAGGATTGGGAGCATTTACAAACAGCCTGTCAGCAAATAATTTCAGTGAGAGGAAGCACGATGGGGGCTTTAAGCCCCAACTGGGATTCCTTGACTGAACAGGACAGGTATGAAAAATACGTATTGTCAATTATCGGAAGCGATCTAAAAAAACGGCTCAGCAAACACTCAGGAATTTCTTTCCTTAGCTCGCTTCGTGATCAGAAACGCATTTTTGGGCTTTCCTCAACAGCTATCCTTACTTATTTGGCCAAACGAGTTCAGGATAAACTGAAGCATCGTTCACTCATCAATAACGCGTTCAGTGCTGATTTTAAAGCGCTTGTTCCTCTACGCCCACAACAGTCAACAAAGGAGCTAGTTACGTCCATATCGACAGAGCACCGAGTGCCCATCGAGCAAATTCTTCATACGACGAATGTTATTTGCAACGAGCAGTTGAATCATATCGGCGCCTATTATGGCCATCAGTATTCATTCCCGTTCTTCGACAAAAACATTATTGAACTAGGACTGGCTACACCTCTGGGAGTGCATTTCGACAAGGGACGCGGCCGGGGATTGATTCGGCATGGCCTAAACAAGCTTTTACCGCCAGAGATCACGTCGCGTGTGACAAAAGCCAACTTCGTTGAATATAGTACCTTATCGGCCCAACAACTTTATCAGGCAACGCACGAGCAGTTTAGCCAGCCTGGCCACCCAATCTGGGAAGTGATTGATCAGAAAATATTTTCTAATCTTGTCGCTATTATTTTCAATCCGAATTTCCCGGTCAGAAAAAAAACCCGCTATAACTGGCTGGTCAGTCGAATTATTTATCTGGCCCTCTGGCTTAGCTCGATCCGGCAAGAAAATTAACGGAGTGATTACCGAAAAGCCGGGATAAAGCGCAGAAACGAGCGAATGGCCCGAATGAATACTGTAATAAACCCTAATTGCTTGGGTATGTAAATGGTACGTTTGCCAATCTTAAATGTACTGTAGCGGATTATTCGACTGGTCCCAAACGTCAATAAGACTTTCAGTCGCTTGCTAAATTGCGTCTGTGCTTTAATAAAAAATGTTAGTTGGCCTAAAATGAGCGTACTGGAAGCAATAGCCTCGCTAGTTTCCCAGTTTTTCGAGTACTCTTCTGCCAATAACTGAATCCGCTTGGTGGTCAGCATTTCCTGAATGGTCGACGGTAGCGGCAATTCCCAAATCTGTTGACACCAGAATAAGCCTACCAGAAAGACCTGATCGAGCCCATACCTACGAAACTCCTCTAGCAACCAGGCCCAATCAATTGGCCGGTTATTCACTAAGAAATAGAGGTCATTTACATAACTTATGGTTTGCCAAATCCCCATCACGCCATGATGGGTCACGGTCAACACAATCTGATACTCTATCGATAAAGCTGATCTGGACCGAATTTCCGGTAATGAGAAGACTTTATACTGTTTATTAAAGCATATAAACTCCCAATGCAGATCGAGATCGAAACCGCTATTGTTAAAAAAGGGCTTAAACAGGCTCACTTCATATAGATCGGAAAACATAACCTTCTCATCATGTTGCATGTAGAGCGTAGATTTCTGATCCAGATGATAGTCATCCACTTTTAAAAGACGTACGCTTTTAAAAACAGACTCTTTCGCCACCAGCACGTCTAAATCACCAATACCTCTAAGACTACTGTCAGGGTAGCAACTAGAAGCCAGATAAATTCCCTTAAGGGGCATGTGATCAATGCCGTGGTCAGTGAATCGTTTTGCCAACAGCTTATATTGATGCAACTTCAGTAAGTTATCCGTAGCAATGATCCGACAATCATTTTGTAGCCTCGCACGTACTGGTTCGGGAGTAGCCGGGGTTTCCTGAAGCGTTCGGTATAAAAACGGAGTCACTTTATGACGAACCGCCAGTGTATATAGTCGGTCCCAGTTTATAGAATTCCGCTCTAAAAACTGATTAAGGGTAGCTTTTTTCGCTTCCGGCAATTCCACTGCGCACGCCATCAGAAGCACTTGAATTTCGGGCGAGTGGGTTGTATTCATTTAAGAATTTGCTTTTAGGTCGTCAACAAATGCGTATAACTGCACAAAATCGGCTGGCCGACTCATCTTGGTTATCGAAACGGCGTGAGCCATCAGAACACTTTTCTCAAAAAAATTCTTCAATGGCTCACCCTTTAGCATCGAATCAGCTAACGGAAAATAAGCAAGTAATTCAATCGGTATCTGGTGCTGCGGAACCTGGCTATAGGTATTCGTAGCCTCATTGGGGGTTGTCAAAACAAAAATTTGGTTCAGCGGTACAGCTTTTTCAGTAAACGAACTTGAATCATGCCAGGAGAATTTATTAACGCCTTCCCGAACAGAAGTCAACCCATCTTTTTTCAATTGTAATCCGTTTACGGCATTTTCCCAGATTTTGATTTGCGGAAAAGCCGGTATCACAACCGGTGGCTCCGTTTTACTAATTTGGATACAAACCATGTCGTCGCTAATGACGCTTACACCTTTCTGAGCAAAAGCAGCCACGGTGGTTGATTTTCCAGCTCCCGGCTCACCTAGAAAGACAATTCCTTTATCGTTGAGTTGAATTGCGCTACCATGCAACAAAAAGTAACCCCGCTGAAACAGAATTAAACCAAGTGCTTCGCTTAATGTAAATAGTGACAGTAACTCCTCGTCAGTTTGATTTGTGTCCAGAATTATTTCGTTACCATTCGCCACCTTGAATGCTAGCAGAGGCCCCCAGTTCAGCCATAATTCCTGAATACTAGTTTGAGCAAATTCAGCCTGTAGCCCTGCCCGGTAAATTTTTGTCGGCTGTAATGGTGGAGTCGAGGGGATTTTTTCTAATTTAATGAATACATCAACAGGGCAAGGCTCTATTTCTGTAAGAGGTGGAAGAGGTATCTGGGAGCCAAGCGTTAGCCCATATGCTGAATAATAATGCGTTATCAAGTCCATTCTACAATCGGCTCAACTAAATGACTACCAGTATAATTAACAGGCAGCAGTTATAGGGCCTGGTTCTCTGCTTTAAATATCCACTATGATTGGTTGTTTTCGTTAGGCTACAACTTCAATAAGTTTCTCTTTCAAAAGATTTTCTACGAATAGCATTAACTCTTCCTGGCAAACTGAAGGCTCGACATCAAATTCATCAAGCATTCTTTCCTGAATTTCACCAATAGACATTGTTTTCTCGTCTTGTAAGAGCGACCAGATAAACCCACCTACTTCGTTCAGTTCGTAATAGTTACCTAACTCATAGTTTAACAATATAGTCTCCTTCCCTAGAACGGACGAAGATTGATTGGCTACTAATTGAATTTTTGTATCAGCTATAATAGACATTAAGGATAAGCGATATAATAGTACTGAATAATTTATTCGACTACTAATGTAGTTTTTTAAATTGAGCTGGCAACACCCCTTTTTTCAGAAATAACGCTACAAGTGGCTTATTCGTGAAATATTTCATCAAAACAAATGGCCTGATACATCCATAAACAGATGTATCAGGCCATTGCTAAATAGACTTATCAAGCTTTATGGGGTTGTAAATGTACCCCCAAATCCATCCACATTGGAGCCCGACTTTAACGTCAGC
>NZ_BAAHBI010000063.1:0-2434 GCF_054776755.1 Spirosoma litoris
CTGCAGACTAACCGTCAGCCCAGCGGTTCCCCGAATCACGAACCGATCATTGACGCCATCGCCGTTCGGCGAGAAGCCTTCGGGGATGAAGATCGCCAAATACGTCGGTGGCAGCGTCAACGTGGTCGCTTCGCGTTCGTTCGAATCGGTTGGGTTGCCATTGCCATTCAAGTCTGGGTTCAACCCACTCGTCGACACGTCACTGACCGTACCCGATTTCGCCACGGCCTGCCCATACGCTGAGTTGAGGAACGTACTCGTGCTACCGCTCGAGGCCACATTCACCACCACCTGAATCGTATCGACTTTACCCACCGCCAGCGTACTGGTACTGTCGCCCAGAACAAGCAGCGGATCGGAACTACCGTTGAAGTTCGGGTTCAGTTTCAGCGCACTACCCGTTGAGGTGATCATCGGTGCACTGGCAACCGTGTAGGTCGACCCGGTCTGGCTATTGAAGACCTTCGACAGCGTATCGCTTACACTCACATTCTTCAGCGGATCAGGACCGTAGGCTTTTACTACAATCTGATACGTTACGTTGTAACTACCATCTGATTGACGGACCGTATCGCGAACGGCCATCGCCAGCCCAATGTGCGAATCAGACGAAACGCTGTTCAACACAATCGGCGTTGTCTGGCTGTTATTGCGAGGGTCCAGGTCATTATCCGGGTCATCGTTGGTACCCGCCGTCGACACGTCTTCGACTACGTCATCGGTTGGCGTCAGGGCCGAAGCCAGGGCTGTGTTGTAGAAGGTCAGCGAGTCGGCATTCCGCACATCGACCCGAACCGTGAAGCTCAACGTGGCTTTGGCGCCTACAGCCAGTGTACTAGCCGTATCGACCAGCATATTGGTGATCAGGCCCTGACCCGAGTAATTCGGATTGACCGTTACCGTACCAACCCCTGAAACCGAGATCTGATTGCTGACAATCAAGGCACCATGACCAAAGGCTCCGGAGAGGTTATCCACCACCTGAACCTTTTTGAGCGGTACTGTACCCAGGTTGTTAAGCGCAATCGTATACGGAATATCGTAGATTCCAGCTGACACCAGCGTTGGCGTACCTACCGACTTGGCAACCCCGAGCAAGCCTTTCGGCAGATCGAAGCGAACCGCCGTTGACACAGCGCCTTCTGGCGTCGGATCGAATCCATTGTTGGAGACATCCTTCACCGTCTGGCTACCGTCGAGGGTATTTCCCTGAGCCGTTGCCGAGGAGTAGAACGGACCGCCGTTGCCATTGGTCTTCACGTTCACCACGAAGACGACTGTATCCTGAACACCAGCCGCTAAGGTACTGGCACTACCCAGCAGGTTTGGCTGCGTATTTCCATCGAAGCCTGCATTCGCGACCAGCGTACTGCCCGACCCGATTACGGGCGAACCAACAACGCTATAGGAAGCAGGCGATGCAAATACCTCGCTCAGACTATCGAGCAGACTCACCGCCGTCAGATCTACCGTACCCACGTTCTTCAGGGTCGCTTTGTAGGTCACGTTGTACGACTGATCGGGCTGCTGTTCGACCTTCACGACCGCCAGCGCGACACCCAATCCCGGTGTACCGGTCTGCGACACAGGCGTACTGGTTGTATCGCGTACCGTCACGCTCGAACTGTTGTTCGCTAGGTTCGGATCAACATTGTCCAGATAGGTAATCTCTGCTTTATTGACAATATCTACCCCTTTCGTCACAATCCGGGCGCTGAACACGATCTGAGCAAACGCACCCGCTTTCAGGCTATCGATCCGTTTGGTAAGCCGACCATTGACGAAGGTATAACCAGCGGAGGCATCCGGGATCAGTTGCAGACCGCTCGGTAGTACATCCCGTACATCGACGTTGTAAGCTGTATGCGGACCCGCATTGCTCACCGTCAGCGTGTAGGTGACGGGCGTACCATTTACCACCGACTGACTAACCGTTTTGGCGATGCTCACATCCGTTGCCAGCGTATCGGTGGCGCAGTTGAAGACGCGCACCACCACTTTTGCAGGTTTGCTCACGCAACCTTGGGCCGTTCGCTCCACGATCCAGTATGTACCTTCACAGACGGAGTCTGGACGAATCACGATGTTGGACGTGTTACACTCGCAGATCCGATAGGTGTAGGTGCTACCCGCCGTTGTCGATGACAGCGCCTGGGTCAGATCGACAATTTTCGACGGGCAGGTATTCCGCAGATTGTGGACCAGTGGTGGCAACACGGGGTTAGCCACGTTCACCGGTACATCAGCCGATTTCACCGAGGTGCATCCTTTGTCGCTGATGACCTGTACGCTATAGACCCCACTCTGTTTCACCACGATGGTCTGCGTAGTGGCTCCGTTGCTCCAGTTGTAGCCTGCATAGCCGGCAGGGGCCTTCAGGATCACCGAATCCCCGGAGCAGAGCTGGGTACCGCCAACGACCGTAATAACGGGG
>NZ_BAAHBI010000064.1:0-2944 GCF_054776755.1 Spirosoma litoris
CTGCAGACTAACCGTCAGCCCAGCGGTTCCCCGAATCACGAACCGATCATTGACGCCATCACCGTTGGGCGAGAAACCTTCGGGGATGAAGATCGCCCCATACGTTGGTGGCAGGTTCAGCGCAGTTGCTTCGCGTTCGTTCGAATCGGTTGGGTTGCCATTGTCATTCAAGTCGGGGTTCAACCCACTCGTCGACACGTCACTCACCGTACCTGACTTGGCAATAGCCTGCCCATACGCTGAGTTGAGGAACGTACTCGTGCTACCGCTCGAGGCCACATTCACCACCACCTGAATCGTATCGACTTTACCCACCGCCAGCGTACTGGTACTGTCGCCCAGAACAAGCAGCGGATCGGAACTACCGTTGAAGTTCGGGTTCAGTTTCAGCGCACTACCCGTTGAGGTGATCATCGGTGCGCTCACCAGCGTGTAGGTCGACCCGGTCAGGTTGTTAAAGACCTTCGACAGGGTATCGCTTACGCTGACACTCTTCAGTGGATCAGGGCCGTATGCTTTCACCACAATCTGATACGTTACGTTGTAACTACCATCTGATTGACGGACCGTATCGCGAACGGCCATCGCCAGCCCAATGTGCGAATCAGCCGAAACGCTGTTCAACACAATCGGCGTGGTCTGGCTGTTATTGCGAGGGTCCAGGTCATTATCCGGGTCATCGTTGGTACCCGCCGTCGACACGTCTTCGACTACGTCATCGGTTGGCGTCAGGGCCGAAGCCAGGGCTGTGTTGTAGAAGGTCAGCGAGTCGGCATTCCGCACATCGACCCGAACCGTGAAGCTCAACGTGGCTTTAGCACCCACCGCCAGCGTACTGGCCGTATCGACCAGCATATTGGTGATCAGGCCCTGACCCGAGTAATTCGGATTGACCGTTACCGTACCAACCCCTGAAACCGAGATCTGATTGCTGACAATCAAGGCACCATGTCCAAAGGCTCCGGAGAGGTTATCCACCACCTGAACCTTTTTGAGCGGTACTGTACCCAGGTTGTTGAGCGCAATCGTGTACGGAATATCGTAGATTCCAGCCGATACCAGCGTTGGCGTACCTACCGACTTGGCAACCCCGAGTAAGCCTTTGGGCAGATCGAAGCGAACCCCAGTTGACACAGCGCCTTCTGGCGTCGGATCGAATCCATTGTTGGAGATGTCCATCACATCACGAGCACCATTAAAGAAGTAATCTCCGTGAGTCCATGCCTTAGCTATAGCATTGGTGTAGAACGGCCCATCGTTACCATGAGTCTTCACATTGACAGTGAACACCAACGTATCTTGTGCTCCAGGCATTAAAAAGGAGAGATCGGGTCTCAACATGTTAGGCTGGGTTCCACCGTTGAAGCTGGGATCGGGAGTCAAATTACTATAATCTGGCGATTTACGGGGAGTAGCCACTACACTGAACGAGGCTGGCGACACAAATACCTTCGTTAAGGTATCCAGAATTGACACACCAAGCACCTTTTCACCGGTAAAGTTCTTAATCGTCGCCTGGTAAGTAACGTTATATGAACTATCGGGCTGCTGTTCGACCTTAATAACCGCCAGCGCCAGACCAATACCTGGTAGCGGCTGACTAGCTCCTAAGGTGAAGCTGGTAACGACTGAGTTGTTAGTCGGATCACCGTCACCGTCTGAGTCAGGTAAACCATCGTTCGACATATCCGTTACAGTCGTCATACTGTTCGCGGCCGATGCCATGGCAATGTTGTAGAACGCTTTGGTCGTATCACCAACAGCCCGTTTCACCGTCACATCCAACTGCAAAGACTGGCCAGTATGAGGGGGCAAGTAGGTTTCCTCAGCAAGCAGCATATTGGAATTAGCCCCTATACCTGTAAATCCTTTATTAACGGCCAAATAATTAATAAATGGATATTGTTTCTCGCGCACTACAGCGGATACCACTGTATTTGGTCGGAAAGCATAAGCCAGATCATCACTTATCTGAACGTTCCTCAGCGTATCGTCGCCAAAGTTTTGCACATAGAACGAATATGAAACTTTGATGAGCGAATCTCCTTCGACTTTTGGCTGCCCAAGTACTGACTTCGCTAACCCGATCATACTGGCTTTATGAGCCATCGTATCTTTCACGGTTACGCTCGAACTGTTGTTAGCCAGGTCGGTGTCCTTATTGTCCAGATAGGTAATCTCCCCTTTATTGACAATATCCACCCCTTTCTTAACAATCCGGGCGCTGAACACCAATTGCGTGGAAGCTCCTGCTTTCAGACTGTCAATTCGTTTGGTAATCACCCCATTGACGAACGTAAAGGCAGGCGATGCACCTGGAAGTAGTTGCAGACCATTAGGCAGTACGTCGCGCACATCGATGTTGTAAGCTGTATGCGGACCCGCATTGCTCACCGTCAGCGTGTAGGTTACCGGCGCGCCATTGACCACGTTCTGGTTAACCGTTTTGGCGATGCTCACATCCGTATCCAGCGTATCGGTGGCACAGTTGAAGACGCGCACCACCACTTTCGACGGATGGCTTACGCATCCCTGTGCGTTTCGTTCGACAATCCAGTACGTACCTTCACAGACGGAGTCTGGGCGAATCACGATGTTGGACGTGTTGCACTCGCAAATCCGATAGGTGTAGGTGCTACCCGCCGTTGTCGATGACAGCGCCTGGGTCAGATCGACAATTTTCGACGGGCAGGTATTGCGCAGATTGTGGACCAGTGGTGGCAACACGGGGTTAGCCACGTTCACCGGTACATCAGCCGATTTCACCGAGGTGCAGCCTTTGTCGCTGATGACCTGTACGCTATAGACCCCACTCTGTTTCACCACGATGGTCTGCGTAGTGGCTCCGTTGCTCCAGTTGTAGCCTGCATAGCCGGCAGGGGCTTTCAGGATCACCGAATCCCCGGAGCAGAGCTGGGTACCGCCAACGACCGTAATAACGGGG
>NZ_BAAHBI010000065.1:0-99428 GCF_054776755.1 Spirosoma litoris
TGCATTCTCGGTCATTTTCCTGCGAAAAATCAATCGAAAACGGAAAGTTTAAACAGCTTCCTTGTTAAAATCCTGGTTCAGACATGCAACGTTTGCTTTCCGGCTTGTGTCTTTAGCTTGAAGTTTCCCCTCAAAGTGCCAACCCCCTCGTAAAATCCACTCATCCTGCCGTTCAGACCGCTTGTGTAAGAACAGGTACTTTGTGATGCATACTACCTACCTTTGCCATGTACTTGATACAAAAACAAAGCAACCTTCTGAAAACAGCAATACATATGAAGACAATATTCTCCTTTTCAATCCTTAGCCTGCTGACGCTCACCACCGCGTTTTCGCAGGTTCTGACACGGGGAACTGTCAATGGGCAGGTGGGCACTGTTGCCGGCAAGCCCCTCGAGTTTACTACCATGATGCTCCTCAAAGCTAAAGATTCAACCCTCGTTAAAGGCGCTATTAGCGATGTCGACGGGAAATACGCTTTCGAAAATGTGGGCGCAGGTCAATATCTGGTAGCTGCTCAACAAATTGGTTTCCGCAAAACGTATAGTGCACCGTTCGCGATTGATGAAGCGCATCCAACTCGTGAATTGCCCGCATTGGCAATGGCCGATGAGACGAAAAGTCTGACCGAAGTGAAAGTCGTTGCGCAGAAGCCGTTCATTGAGCAACAGGTTGACCGAACGGTAATGAACGTCGAAAATAGCATTGTGGCTAGTGGCAACACCGCGTTAGAAGTACTGGAAAAAGCTCCCGGTGTAACCATCGATCGTCAGAACGATCAGATTCAGCTAAAAGGTAAAGCGGGTGTAATCGTTTACATCGATGGCAAGCAGACCTACCTTTCGCAACAGGAAGTATCGAATCTGCTCAAAAATACGCCGAGCGATAACATTGCATCCATCGAGATTATTACGAATCCTGGCTCTAAATATGATGCCGCTGGTAACTCGGGGATTATCAACATCAAAATGAAGAAAAACAAGAATTTCGGTACCAACGGAACCTTCATTTTGGGAACTGGCTACGGCTGGGTGAAAAATCTTAGCGGGGCACGTGATGATCTGCCTAAATTCAACTCGTCGCTGAATATTAACCACCGTGAGGGTAAGATCAATTTGTTTGGAAACTATAGCTACGTAAATCGGCAGAGCTCCCAGAGCAATCAGATTATCCGGAACATTCCATACAATGGCCATACGACCTACTTCGATCAGAATTCGTTTCGGCCTAACCAGTTTACCGGCCATTCGTATAAAGCGGGTATGGATTACTTCATCAACGAGAAAAGTACGATTGGGGTATTGGTAAATGGTTTCTCGAACGACTGGCGGTCATCGGGTCAGAACAATACGCTCATCAGCGACGATAACCATCAGTTGACCAGTAAAGCCATTACGCAGACAAATCAGGGTAACCTTTTGTCGAACCTGACAGGTAATGTTAACTACAAATTTGACTGGGGTAAAGGTCGCGAATGGACTGTAGATGGAGATTTCGTACACTATGGTGGCAAGAATAGCAACAACCTGGCTACTCAGTATTTTAATTCTGAAAACGTCATTTATCGGCCTAATCAGGATGTGCGAAGTAACATGCCATCGACCATCAATATCTGGGCCTTTAAAACCGATTATGTGCATCCGTTAAAAAATGGAAGCAAAGTAGAAGCAGGGCTGAAAAGTAGCTACGTTAGTGCCGACAACAACACGATTTACGATACGCTGCAACAGGAAAATCGGCAGTGGTTGCCAGATGCTAGTCGTTCCAATCAGTTTCAGTACAATGAAAATATCAACGCGGGTTACCTTAACTACGCTGGTAAATTCGGTAAGCTGAAAGTTCAGGCAGGACTACGGGCCGAACATACGCATTCGATTGGTCATTCAATTACGCTGGACCAGACCGTTGATCGGAACTACCTGAACCTATTCCCTACTGTGTTCCTGTCGCGTCAATTGGATACGAACAACGTGTTGAATCTGTCGTATAGTCGCCGGATCGACCGCCCTGATTACCAGAATTTGAACCCCTTCGTGTTCTACCTGGACCCATACACTTATCAGAAAGGGAATCCATTTCTGCGGCCTCAGTATACCAATTCGATTGAGTTGACCCACGTATTCAAAAATGCCTTTACAACAACCCTGAATTACAGCCGCACTACGGATTTCATTAACCAGGAAACACCCCGTCAGATTGCCTCGGAAAACATTACCTACGTAACTCCCGAAAACCTGGGTTCTATGGATAATGTGAGTTTGAATCTGAGCTTTCCTGTAATGGTTGCTAAATGGTGGCGGATGCAGAACAACATCAATACCTACTATCAGCACTACCAAACCATATACTCGGGTACACCTTACGAAGTGAAATTAGTCGCCTATAACTTATACATGTCGAACAATTTCACGATGAGCAAAACGCTGTCGGCAGAAATATCGGGCTGGTATAATTCCGCTTCACAATATGGCTTCTATCGGGCGCAGCCAATGGGTGGTTTCAGCATCGGTGTCCAGAAGAAAGTGCTGGATGGTAAGGGTACATTGAAACTGAATGCAAACGACCCCTTTTGGCTGAACCACTTCAACGGTCGGGCAGCAGTTCAGGACATTGATTTCCGGGTACAGTCGCGATGGGAGAGTCGCCAGTTCCGCCTGACATTCACCTACCGATTTGGTAATCAGAACGTAAAAGGTGCCCGTCAACGCAATTCAGCTACTTCGGCCGAGCAAAACCGGGTAGGCGGACAGAATTAAAGAGATTTATGATGTATGCTATAGGGTGTATTGTTTTCACCGGCAGGTCATATCATACTTCCTACATCATATATCATACATAACAACAACGGACTTAGTTTAGGTTAAGAAAACGTGAAAGCCGTCCCCGGATTGAGGGGCGGCTTTTTTGTTGCTTGATAACCAGGTATTTATGGAGTGAGTTTTGAGTGCTCTTAAAATGAAAATACAGATGAGGAACAAAAAACAACACAGATCACGAAGATTGATTTATTTCAGCACTTAAGCTGTATATAAGGCATCTCGGATGCCTTATATACAGCTTGCGAATAAACTAATTGTGATCTATCAAAAATCTATTCCAGTATAAGTTCGGCAAGAGCCTCCTTACTAAAACCTCTCAGTGCACTGGTCTGATCTGTTTTAATTTTGGTTACCCAATTGGGATCAGCCAGGATAGGCCTGCCGACGGCAACCAGGTCGAAATCACCCCGATCTAGCCGTCTGTTCAGTTCATCCAGCGAAGCAGGTTCTGAGCTTTCACCTGCGAAAGCCGCGAAAAATTCACCCGAAAGCCCCACCGAACCTACGGTAATCGTGGTTTTGCCGGTCAGTTTTTTTGCCCAGCCAGCAAAGTTGAGATCAGACCCATCGAATTCAGGTTCCCAGAAACGACGTTGTGAACAGTGAAGTACATCAATCCCTGCATCCACCAGAGGCTCAAGCCAGGCCTCCATTTCCTGGGGTGTATTGGCCAGTTTATAGGTATAGTCGGCGGGTTTAAACTGAGACAGTCGGATGATCACGGCAAAATCCTCGCCTACCTGTTTTCTTACTTCTTTAATCACATCCGTAGCAAAACGCGTGCGTTCTGCCAGGGTTTTGCCGCCATAAACGTCAGTACGTAAGTTGGTGGCCTCCCAAAAGAACTGGTCGATCAGATAGCCATGCGCCCCGTGAAGTTCAACACAGTCAAAACCGGCGGCTTTGGCATCAGCAGCGGCTTTACCAAAGGCCAGAATCGTATCGTCAATATCTTTTTGGGTCATCGTGGTACCATTCGAGAAACCGGGTCGGTTGAGCCCCGACGGCCCTTCAAAAGGTACAGGCGGCACCCATCCGGAGCGGTGGTTAGCCATAATGCCCATATGCCAGATTTGGGGGCCCATTTGTCCCCCTTTAGCATGGACTGCGTCAATAACGTGTTGCCAGCCAGCCAGCGCTTGCTGACCATAGAAATGCGGCACATTAGCATCATTTGAGGCAGAAGGACGGTCAATGACGGTGCCTTCCGATAAAATCAGGCCTACTTCTCCTTCGGCTCGTTTCTGATAATAAGCAGCTACCTGTTCAGTGGGTATGCCATTAGGTGAAAATGAGCGCGTCATCGGCGCCATAACAATGCGATTCCTTAAGTTCAGTGATTTTAACTGAAACGGTCTGAACAAACTTTGGGTACTCATCTTTTCAGGTGTATTATAACGTAGTAGAAATAAGTTTACTTAACCGCTCAAAGGCCGCTTCGTCGCGTTTGTAATAGGTCCATTGGCCCTTGCGGGTTGCCTTAACAAGCCCCGCCCGTTGCAGGATTGAGAGATATTCGGAAACCGTTGACTGGGTTAGGTTGGCCTTCGCCTGTAGCTGTCCGACACATATGCCCTGGTCATAGCCATATTCTTTCTGGCCCGGAAAATTAATTTCGGGCTCTTTGAGCCATTCCAGCATTTGCAGCCGTGTCTGATTGGCCAGTGCTTTAAATATATCAACCTGCTCCATGTTGCAAATATATCGACTTTTCCCGATATGTAGAAATGTATCAAATTTAAAACGCGAGATTTTAATGACTGTCAATTGTAATTAGTTGCCTGTAGTTCAAATCGGGTGTGAGTAAGATAACTCTATATACAGAGATTCACAGGGCTTACGGAGTGGGGCGTGTTTTTTCGAAGCACAAATAATATTCATCGATTCAGTAGGAAAATAAAATTAACTACTGAAAAGGCTATCAAAATTCACCGAAAACAGTAGTAGTCTATCGATTACTAGCTGATTTACGTTGCATTTACCCTGACTTAAATAGTACTATTTTGTCTATTCTATAGATTCTGTTGATTTCTTAGACGATATAGTATTTATTTGCCGCCTATGTTTAAGCAACCAGTTCTACGATGAATGTCTTTTTAATTCCTATAAAATCTATAGAATATATTGCTATATTCTCCAATGATGACAAAGTCTATGAAAAATAGCGTTAATCTAGGAGGTGCTTTTTACTGTAATAAGGTGAAAACGACCAGAGCCCCAATCTGAACTAAAATGACGGACATGAGTAACGCTGGTATTGTAATTGATTGGCTGATAGATAGTTTGATGCTAATTCTGTTTTTTGGATTTACCGAAAATGGGACGCACAGATGCCGACGTTCAAAAAAACAGGTCAACAAGGTCGGTGGCCAGCCGATATACTTTCTCAAGATAAACCCTAAAGTTATATGACGATTAAAACAATGGCTGGTCTATGGTCCCGAAGACTTCTGGGAACTGTATGACCTTAAAAAAGACCCGAACGAGATGCATAATCTGTACGGCCAGACGGGTTATAAATCCCTGACTGCCGATCTGAAAGCAAAGCTTCGGGTACAGATTCAGGCCTACAAAGACAATGAGCCCTCCAACTTCTGGACAGTAAACTGTAATTAATCCATGATTCACTACGCAAAGAAACTCGCTTGCTTTAACCTACTTTTTAGTTTATTGACCTCGTTTGCGAATGCGCAGACGAACCGAACGCCGAATGTCATTATCATTCTGGCGGATGATTTAGGCTATGGCGATCTAGGCTGCTATGGGCACCCAACAATACGAACGCCCAACCTCGACAAAATGGCGCAGGAAGGCACCCGGTTCACCCAGTTTTATGTAGCGGCCAACGTTTGTACACCCAGCCGGGCCGCTTTGCTGACAGGACGGCTACCCATTCGAAATGGGATTTTTGGGAAGCGTGGCGTTTTCTTTACCAATTCAGCAAATGGTTTGCCGCATAGTGAGATTACCATTGCCGAAGCTCTGAAAACTAAAGGGTATCAGACGGCACTCGTGGGCAAATGGCATCTGGGCTCCCAGCCTGAATATCTGCCCCTGCAACATGGGTTTGACTATTATTTCGGCCTACCCTATTCGAATGACATGGGAAAGGTTGGTTCTGTACCTAATACGACCAACCAGAATCCCCCTTTGCCTTTATACAAAAATAACGAAGTCATTGAAACCGAACCCGACCAACGATTGCTGACCAAGCGTTACACCAACGAGGTGGTTTCGTTTATTAAAAAGAACAAAGCCAGACCCTTCTTTTTATATTATGCCAGCCCATTTCCGCACGTACCCTTGTATGCATCGAGCGATTTTGCTGGGAAGAGCAAGCGCGGTTTGTATGGCGATGTCGTCGAAGAGCTGGACTGGAGCGTGGGTCAGGTATTAACGACGCTTCGGGAGCAGAAACTAGACAAAAATACGCTCGTCATTTTCCTCAGTGATAACGGTCCCTGGCAGATGAAAGCACTCGCTCCGGGAACGGGTGGCTCGGCCGGGTTGCTTTATGAGGCCAAAGGGTCTACCTACGAAGGCGGCATGCGTGTGCCAGCTATTGCCTGGGGACCCGGGCTTGTTCAACCCAAAACGGTATCCTCGGCTCTTGCTACCTCGATGGATCTATATCCAACGATTCTACACTTAGCTAACGCTGAATTGCCGACAGATCGAACCCTCGACGGAGCCGACATTCGAGAGTTACTGAGTGGCAAGAAGGCAAGCATAACGGATGTCGTTTATTTCTACGATTCAGACCGGTTACACGCCATTCGCAAAGGGCCCTGGAAGGCGCATTTTATTACCCATCCGTCTTACTCGGCCGAAGCTCCAGTACCGCACGATCCCCCTTTGTTGTATAATGTAGAGGTAGACCCTTCTGAAAAATTTGAGGTCGGAAAAGATCATCCGGAGGTCATTGACGACTTAAAGAAGGCCTATGAAAAACACAAGGCTGGTGTTAAACCGGTGCCGCCCCTGCTCGATGCCATCATTCCTGTAAAGTAGCCAGATAGGTCAACTTGTAACGATTCACCCAGTCCAACTTGTTAGTCGTATGAACAAATTCTTCGCTTTTCTGGTAATCTTCAGCCTTGCTTCGGAATTAAGGGCACAGCCATCGGTTAAGCCTGGACAAAAGCCGATCGTTCAACTATCCCTGAACGAAAACCCATACGGCCCACCAGCGGGTGTGAATCAGGCGATTGAAAAGGAGTTAAAGCAGTTGGCACGGTATACAGGTAATGAGGGGACGGAGTTGGTAGCAGCTATCGCCAAACGCGAAGGTGTTGATCCCGATCAGATTATTCCGGGAGAAATTCTTGACCAGCTGGGCCTTTATCTTGGCTTGAAGGGCGGACAAGGTGGGGAATTTATTTATTCTGTTCCGGGCTATCCGGTTTTGGTAAATGCTGCTGCCAGGGTAGGAGGGCGCATTGTGGAAGTTCCACTCACAGATCGGAAAGAAAATGATCTGGTAGCTATTTCTAGCCGAATCAATGATCGGACGCAGGCTATCTTTCTGGTCAATCCGCACAATCCATCGGGCACCGTCAGCGACCAACAGGCTTTTCATGCGTTTTTGCACGAAGCGTCTAAGCGAGCGTTGGTCATTATCGACGAGGCTTATCTTGAATTTACCGACGATTTTAGTGGGCGGACGGCCATCACTAATCTTAAGCAGGGCGATAATGTGATGGTTTTTCGAACGTTCGCTAAAGCCTATGGGCTGGCAGGTCTTTCTATCGGATACGCTGTAGCTCCCAAACAACTAGCCACCTACCTACGTACGCAGGGCTTGGGCAATGTGCATGATTTAAATCGACTGTCAGTTGTAGCGACACTGGCCGCCCTGAAGGATAGTGCATTTATTCCCAGGGTTAACCGGGCCATCATCACTGAACGGGCAAAGTGGAACATAATCCTTGACAAGTTGAACATCCCTCATACGAGTTCGCAGGCCAATTTTGTTTACATCGACTTACAGAAGCCCTATGAGGAAGTAGCCGCCCGGTTTACCCAACAGGGGATACAGATTGGTCGGGCTTTTGCGCCCTATAACACCTGGGTTCGGATAACCATTGGTTTGCCTGAAGAAAACAGTAAAGCCCAGGCTGTTGTACAGCAGCTTTGGACGTCGAAGTAGAAAACCAGGGTTGACTTCCGATTACCACTTTTAATAGTCATAGAGCTGTCATTTTCTATTATCAATCAACGGTTTACGAATGAATTATTTCACCTTCGGTGCGGCAAGTGCCCTTTTGACGGGCTGGTTGCTTTGGCATTCAGCACCACCAACTCAATCCAGTACGTCAGTTACAACGACAACCCGTAAACCCAATATCGTTATTGTCATGGCTGATCAGTGGCGGGCCGATGCGTTTGGCTATGCTGGGAATCGCGACGTCATTACGCCCAACCTGAACAAGCTGGCTGGCGAGTCAACCAACGCTCGTTTTTGCGTAGCGTCAGTCCCGGTCTGTTCACCTAGTCGGGCTAGTATGCTGACGGGCCAACATGCGCATACGCATGGTGTGTTTTACAACGATCGTCCACTCCGGAATGAAGCCATTACCCTGGCTGAGGTCTGCAAGCAGAATGGCTATCAGACGGGCTTTATTGGTAAATGGCACATTAATGGAAGCCTGACCAAGAATTATGAGGCAGGGAGGATAGCACCTATTCCGGCCGAACGTCGGCAAGGATTTGATTACTGGCGAGCATTGGAATGCACGCACAATTACAATGATTCGCCTTACTATAATGAAGTCAACACGCGTTTTGTCTGGCAGCAGTATGACGCTATTAGCCAGACGGATTCGGCTATTGCCTTTATGACCCAACAGCGCAAATCGCCTTTTCTACTGGTGCTGGCCTGGGGACCACCGCATGATCCTTACCAGACTGCTCCTAAAGAATACCGACAAAAATATGCTGACAAAGCTATTGCGTTACGTCCTAATGTCCCAGCCAGCGATACGACCAATGCCCGTCGGGCGCTACGTGGGTATTACGCCCATATAAATGCGCTGGACGATTGTATTGGTCGCTTGCAAGCCGCTCTGAAAGGGGCTAATCTGGATGAAAATACCATCTTTATTTTCACGTCCGACCACGGGGATATGTTGTATTCGCAGGGGGAGCTGAATAAACAGAAGCCGTGGGATGAATCCATCCGGATTCCGTTTCTGCTCAAATACCCCGCCAGGCTCGGACGAAAAGGCCGAACACTGGACGTACCAATGACCCTGACGGACGTAATGCCAACGGTTTTATCGATGAGTCAGCAGACGATTCCGGCTAGTGTTCAGGGGCGCGATTATGCCGCCCTGATTCGGCACCCCCGCGCGCCCCAGCCCAACGATGCTGCGCTGATTGCCTGTATTGTACCCTTTCATCAATGGGGATATGGTCGGGGAGGTCGCGAATATCGGGGTGTACGCACGGCACGCTATACATACGTGCGCGACTTGAAAGGTCCCTGGCTTTTATACGATAATATGAAAGATCCCTTCCAGTTGACCAACGTGGTGAATCGACCTGATATAGCCCAAACCCAGCGGCAACTGGAGGTTATATTAACCCGGAAATTACAGGAGGCTAATGACCGCTTTTTAGCTGGTAACGTGTACATGGATACATGGCATTACCCCTGGGCAGCCATGGATTCAGTAGGTAATCCATACTATCGATAGCATAATTCCTCGCCGGGGGCTCTATTCACACCAATCGATAAATCTACCTTTTAGTTAACCTTGGTTTTATACTTTTATAAATACTTCAAGTTAAACAAACAGGCCCGCTAGATTTAGCGGGCCTGTTTATATATCGCATCAACCAATGGTTTATCAGTTACTAGTGTATTGCGGCTAGGGATGGAACTGAGATAGGGTCATCCACAAAGAGCCTTGCCTGGAAACCAGTACTAAGCCCGACTGCTATCCACAATATATCACCTACCGTTAACTCGATACCCGAAAATAAACCGTATTCGGGTGTTCGAAACAGATCGCTGCCGTAGGGAGTAAGGCGAAACCACTCCCGGTCACCAATCTCGTTAAACTCATGCGTGGCCACATAGTGTAGTACGTCCTCTCGGCTGAGTGTAGGAATGGGGTTGTGAGCCTCGATGTTCATGATAGTAATATTTAGAGATATTTTTTACTTATATAACGAAAATAAATAGTGGAACGTTTAAAAAAAGGCTCATAAATCGGATAAAAACTAACTAAAAAAGGCCCAGCAGGCGTACTGCACTGGGCCCTTTTCATACGTACATTTTGTTCCTTCAAATTAGACCGGGCGTAGTAGGTTAGTTCAGTTGTTTAAGCTGCTCGTAATAGTATTTTTTGGTTTGAAGTACCGATGGTAGATTACTCGGCTTATCCTCTGCGTCGCGCTCAATGTAGATTGGACCACTAAAATTCTGCTTTTTCAATTCTTGGAAAACGGCAGGAAAGTCAACCACACCTGTGCCAACCGGCACATCTTTTAAGGTAGGATCATTATAGGCCGCAATGTCTTTTAAGTGTATGCCAATGATATGCCCCTTTAGTTTTTTAACAGCGTCAACAGGATTGATACCGCTTTTGGGCCAGTGCCCTAAATCGGCACAAGCGCCAAAGTTGGGATGATTTTTTAGGGCAGCCAATACCGAATCAGGGTGCCAATATTGACTTACTCCTTTCCAGTGTTCATGAATGGCTACTTTCATCTTATAGATTCCAGCCAGGCTATCGATTTCGTCCCACAGGTTTATGGGAGGCTCCGCAGTGACAAATTTGGCGCCAAGCTGTTTCGCAATCTCAAATTGTTTCTTCCAGGAATTAACCGTTTTATCGCCAGCAATATAGACTGATCCGGCCTGTAGGCGTCGCTGATCAATCATTTTTCTGAGTTTGGCAATACCACCCGGCGAGAGTTGATTCATAGCCGAATCCTTTAAGGCAGGTCCTGTTTTGTGAAATGTATTCGGTTCAATATACGTGATTCCGGCACTGTCTACTTTCGCTAACGCATCCTGGAAATTAACGGTATGGAACGTCCATAATGCTACTCCAAATTTCCATTCGTTAGCTATTTTCCTTGCCTTAGGGGTTGAGGCAGCCTGTCCGAAAGCAGCAAAAGACGCCGAAATCAGCAAGATGATTGTTAAGCGGGTTTTCATAATTAATCTGAATAGCCTTTTTACCGCAATACAAGGAAGAATAGTGTACTATTTTACTTAACACCAAGGTTTTTGTACATTAAGTAAGCTTAGCTGCCGAATGTTAATCGAAGGCTACTATTGGCTGAAGCTACCTGGCGGCTTTAGGAAAACGTAGAAGAAGGGGGAGCTTACTTCTAAAGCGGTATCACATTATATTTTCCTGCACAGCCTGATAGACCGTCCTGATTGTAGGCTGGAAACCCAGACTACGAGCAAGCGAACTATCACTAAGCAGGTACCACGGGTTCACAAGCGGCTCGGAGGATGATTCCAGTGAACCACCAACCAGTTGGGCTAATTCGTAAATCGATGTCGGTGCCTCATCGGATATATTGACGATGCGCCCGTCCATTACGCCAGCTAAGGCCAGGTTCATCGCCGTGGCGATGTCGCGGTGGTGGATTGTGCTCATCCGCATAGCCGGATGCCATTTGCCTGCAATCGCATACTTGGGTAATGATTCCAGATGCCCATCTCCATCACCATAAACAAATGGGAAACGTAGTACCACCCAGTTGAGACCACTTTCGCGTAGCTCTTTCTCAGCTGCAACCTTGCTGGCTGGGTAGGCCTGTTGGGGACCTACTTCGTCATCTTCGCGACCAGGATGCGAATTGTTGGCGTTATAAACGTTCGTGGTACTGGCCAGAATGAAACGTGCGTCAGGTGCATAGGCCTTTGCTGCCTCAATCAGATTGCGCGTCCCGTCGAGATTGCTTTTCCAGATCAGATCCGTGTCTTGCGTGCGGAACACGGCTGCCAGATGAATAATGGCTGATACATCCGTCACTGCCTCTTTGAGCGATGCGGAATCGAATAAATCGCCTTCTATGGCCGTTACGCTGGCCAGAACACGCTTTCCTCCTCGCACTAGCGCGCGGCAGTCTATACCCGCATCCGCAAGACGCCGGAGCAGTCGCTCGCCTACCAGGCCCGTTACACCGGTTATCAGTATTTTTCCTACTTGTCTGTTCATGATCCTACATGTTTTATGGTAGGAACAAAGCTCGGGAGAGTACAGTAAACAGAGCCGGACGAAAGCCGACAAGTTCAGGACAAATCCTGAAAAAACTCGGCAACCGTTTTGCCAGTTTCCTTTTTAAACAGGCGGGAAAAGTAGTCAGGGTCATTGAAACCAAGCTCAAAAGCCAATTCCTTAACGGAAGATCGCTCTCCGTAATACATCCGGCGTCTAGCTTCCAGGATAAGACGGTTCGTAATAAATTCTTTTGGTGATCGTCCCGAGTAATGTTTCACTAGGTGGTATAAGCTATCAGTACTTAGGGCAAGTTTTTCGGCAATATCCTTGATAGGCAGGTGATCAGTGAGGTTGTTCTCTACAAATACCTTGAATCCGATGTATTTGGCGAGTTTGTCGTCCGAGGGTTTTCTGTCACCGGCAAAATAAGCCAGATTAATTTCCGTCATCAGACTATTCAGATGGGCCAATATAAGCTCAGGCTCCGTATCTGAAGTAGTTAACAAACCCAGAAGTAGTTCAAAAATCGCCTGAAGCCTACTGGCAGCCGTAGGTGAAAAACTTATTTTTTGCTGATTGAGGGGATTTAGCAGAAAAGGGTATTGCTTCGGCAATCGGGAGAGGCATTCTTCATCAAAGCCCAGTTTATAATAATCCTTCCCATGTACATTGACGGGCAACTGTTGAATCTGGTGAGGCAACGCGAAAAGTAGCTCATGCTTACTGAGGTCGACCTTTTCCATGTCAACGGCATACTGAGCAGAACCCTCCAGGATAAAAATAAAGTAGTAGTACGATAAACGACGCGTCAGCCCATACTTATCTGTAGTTTGGGGAGATAAATGACCAAAATCCGGAGAAACAATTCGGATGGGCAATTGACTATTTTGGCTAAAATCTTCCGGTAACGAATCGATCCTATGCATGCCTGCTTGTTATTGAATAGTAAGAGTTCAAGAATTATACTAGCGCTTTGCCAAAGTAGATTCTCGGGTGCGTCCTTGCGGTTGATTCTATCGGATTATATTGTCGATATTGTGCTGATAATCAATGTCTAAACCATCAATTAGAATCAAAAGAATCTTTAGAATCTAAATTGGACAAGTACTAGTAACAACAGAAAGGAAAACGTGTTATGGAGCGTAGTTTACTGGCAATGAACACAAAATTTTTTTCTTATAACACTTGTTTTTTGAAGCATATAAAGGCTTTTATGTCACAAAGGAGTATTTTTTGAGATTAATGTAACGTGAATAATGGATAAAGTCTGAAATTATTGACTGATTATCAGTTATTTATAGTATTGTTTTTTGTCATCCCGACGCAGGAGGGATGACAAAAAACGCCCATAATTCTATTCGTAAATCCTCCATTATTCACGTTAATGTAAGGACCGATTGCTTGTTAGCCTGATTCATGAATATGTTTTACTTCCCTATGAGCAAGAATTTCTGTGGAGTCATACCGAAACAAAACCATAGTGATGATACAAGGAGATTTGTAGAAATGGTAAAACAGCATTGCATTTTTATCGAGTAGGTATAATCAGCCAACCTCGTCTTTTTAGAACGTAAATCGTTCCTCTAAAGACAAGCCTTAGCTGTGCCAACTCGTTAGCACGATTAGGGATTTCCGAACCCCTTATGAACCTTAATCTTAAAGCACAACTCAACAATACGTTCGATGCCATTGTGGTTGGTTCGGGCGTTAGTGGCGGATGGGCCGCTAAAGAACTCACCCAGAAAGGATTGCAGGTGCTGATGCTCGAACGAGGGCGTGATCTTCAGCACGTTACAGGTTACGAAACCGCAACAAAGGCCCCCTGGGAGTTTGCCCATCGCGATCGTACGATTCTACCCAAAGATGACCCAGCTCCTGATTTCCGGGTTATGGGCTATAATGAACAAAGTGGCCATTTTGTATTCGATAATCGAAACGCACCCTACAAAGAAATACACCCATTTCTCTGGTATCGCCCTGATATATTGGGTGGTAAGTCGATTATGTGGGGGCGGCAGAGTTATCGATTTAGTGAGATGGATTTTGAGGCAAACGCCCGCGATGGCTTCGGCACCGACTGGCCCATTCGGTATAAGGACCTGGCTCCCTGGTATAGTTATGTCGAATCATTCGCCGGTATTTCAGGCAATAAGGAGGGGTTGGCTCAATTACCCGACGGTGAATTTTTACCGCCAATGGATTTGAACTGTGTAGAGGAGCACGTTCGGGGGAAACTGAAAACCAAAATGAATCGTGTGATGACTATTGGCCGAACCGCCAATCTGTCGAAAGCCAATCCGATACACACCTCGGTTGGCCGCGCTCCATGCCAGTACCGGAACCAGTGTGTCAGAGGTTGCCCGTATGGTGGCTACTTCAGTTCGCTTTCGGCTACATTACCAGCCGCCCGCAAAACCAATCGACTCACAGTTCGGACCGATAGTATTGTGTCGGAAGTGTTGTTTGACGAGAAAAAAGGGAAAGCGGTTGGGGTTCGGGTTATCGACTCAAAAACGAATCAGACAACCGAGTATTACGCCCGGATTATCTTTCTGAATGCGTCGGCTATGGCCACGAATTTCATTCTGCTCAACTCGGTTTCAAGCCGTTTTCCGAATGGGTTTGGCAATGATAGTGGCACCTTAGGTAAATACATCATGGACCACCATTTTCAGATAGGTGCCAACGCACAAGCCGATGGCATGGGATTCGATGATAAATACTATTACGGGCGTCGGGCGAATGGCATTTATATTCCCCGCTATCGGAATATCGGAACCGATAAACGTTCGTACCTGCGTGGCTTTGGCTATCAGGGCGGTGCTTCCCGATCCGGCTGGCAGCGACTTATTGCGGAAACCGCTACGGGTGAGGCTGCGTTTGGGGCGGCTCTGAAGGAACGAGCGGAACAGCCGGGGCCGTGGACGATGGGTATCATGGGTTTCGGTGAATGTTTGCCTTATGAAAACAACACAATTACGCTTAATCATAATCGGCTTGACAAGTGGGGTTTACCGACTGTTACATTCGACGTGAAATTCCAGGAAAATGAGGAGCGTATGCGTCAGGACATGATGAACGATGCCGCCGAAATGCTCGAAGCATCTGGACTGAAAAATATCACTACGTACGATAATCACTCAATACCCGGCAATGCTGTTCATGAAACGGGTGGCGTTCGAATGGGCCGCGACCCCAAGACATCGATGCTCAACGCGCACAATCAGCTTTGGGCGTCTAAGAACATCTTCGTTACCGACGGGGCTTCGTTTGCTTCGGTGGCTTGTCAAAACCCATCGCTCACGTTTATGGCGCTAACTGCCCGAGCGGCCAATTTTGCCGTAAGCGAACTGAAACGGCAAAATTTATAAATTGATATAGGATGTATGATGTAGGGTATATGATATAGCTGGCGCCACAGTAGTACTTCATACATCCTATATCATACACCTTAACCCAACTTTCTACCGGAAGAAAATGGCTTAGATTAGTAGTACAGATAGGAAATCTATAAAAACTGCCGGTATAGTTATGAAGGCCTATAAATTTGAGGTTTTTACCAATGCCATTGAAAAAAATATTAAAGAAGGCGTTTTTAAGCCAGGCCATAAGTTACCCTCCGTTCGCGAGTTAAAAGAGCAGTATCAAACAAGCATCAGTACGATACAAAATGGCTATGAATATCTGATGGCCCGTGGACTGGTCGAAAGTGTCCCCAAATCGGGATACTATGTCAGTAATAAGGTGGAGGTATTAAATCCACCCCAGAAGGCCAACCAGCGACCGGTGGTCCGAGATGCCATTTTCAAACACCATCTCGGGCTTACTACCTCGCTACGGGCCGGGCGTAAACTGTCCGAATTTAATGTAGCGGCTCCGGGCGATCTGTTGATTCCCCAAAAACTACTGCTACGAACTATGCAGCAGGTAATTAGAGAACAAGGCGCTGGCTTGTTACGGTATTACCCGTCAAATGGCTCTCTGGAACTGAAGGAAACTATTATTAAACGAGCTGCTACCCATCAAACCATTATTGACCCAGACGAACTCCTGATTACAGATGGTGCATTACAGGCACTTTTTATTGCGTTACTGTCTGTTTGTCAGGCAGGCGATGTAATAGCGGTCGAGAGCCCATGTGTATTTTCAGTGTTGGAGGTGATCAGGGTACTCAATCTGAAAGTCATAGAAATTCCGGTTGATCCACAAACCGGTTTCGATGTTGACTTTTTGAGAAAGGCCTGCCAGAACAACATCGTTAAAGCGGCAATTGTAACGCCCAACTTCCACAACCCTACGGGATTATTACTGACAAATGAACAAAAGCTGGCGCTGCTATCGATTGCCTATCAATACAATGTAGCCCTCATCGAGAATGATATCTATGGCGATTTGAACTTTCAGGGACCAAGACCTTCTCCGCTAAAACGATTCGATGACAGTGGCCTGGTGCTATCTTACTCATCTTGTGCAAAAACATTGGCCCCTGGAATACGACTGGGTTGGTTAGCGGCCGGGAAATATATGCAACGCGCAGAACAGGTCAAATTTGCCTTGGGTAGTACAGTCTCGCCTGTATACCAGGAAACCGTCGGTCGATTGTTAAGCGGGAGTAGCTATGATCGCCATATTCGTGCTTTCAGGATGCAGCTGGCAAAGAATGCCTACTTGACCATTAATCTATTAGCTGATAATTTTCCGCAAGGAACCTCCATGACAACCCCAGCGGGCGGATACAATATCTGGGTGAAAATGCCGGACGATACAGATATAACCCGCTTCTATAATCGATGTGAAAAAGTCGGAGTCAGATTCACACCCGGCTACACATTTTCCTTTTCATCGACTTTCGATAAGTATTTTCGGGTAGTGTTTGCTGATAAATTTTCTCAGAAAAGAATAGACGCGATTAAACTTGCCGCTCAGTATTCATAGCATCTGTACTGGTTATTCTTACAAATTTTGTACTGTGTACTCATATCCTGATACGCATACATTTGCCTATAACATAGGTAATGGGTATGCGTATTATCACAAAATTTACGGTAGCAACAGAGCAGGGATTGGATGCTCTCTTAATGCTGACCAAAGAACTGGCAACACAGAAATTTTCATCCCTGCTCAGTCAGCAAGTACTTAAAAAGTACATCGAGGACAATTTCAATGAACAGACGCTGATTGAGGAACTCAACAATTGGTCTAATCAGTGGCTGGTAGTTTATGCGGATAACAAGCCCGTTGGCTATGCGCGAATTACGACAAAGGGGCAAAAGCCTCAGGTGCTAGATAATAAACGAGCTATCCGAATCGCAGACTTTGGCGTACTAAGCAGCTATTCGGAGCCCGCTATCAGAGATTCTCTGCTCGACAAGTGCCTCACCATTTGCAAGTCCTACGAAGGGATCGGGATATGGATAAATGAGTATATCGAAAATCCGCTGATTGAATTTTTTGAAAGCAAAGGCTTCTCCCGGCAACAGGAAATTGATCATCTCGATGAGCTACCACTGGCATCAGTATGTTTAGTCGCCTAGGCGGCCCGCTATAGTCCTGAAAAGAGACTTTTAACATGAAATCAACTCACCAACAAAACGTTTTAGTTCATCCACTTACGAGTGATGTTGCCCCTCCTATGTTTCTGGTAGTTGTCTTGTCGCTAGGAACATTCATTATCTTCTTTCAGGGGTTTATGGTTGCCCCTATTTTGCCGGGTCTGTCCAGGGTTTTCCACGTATCTGTCCGGCATGTGAGTTTTATTGAACCTGCTTATTTGTTGGGCTATGGTTCGGCCACCTTAATTTATGGACCGTTATCGGATAAGTATGGCCGGTTTCCGGTCATCTTATGTTCGTTAACCTGCTTTATTGTGTTGACTGCCTACACCGGATTTTGCCAGTCTATTACGCAGATGATTATACTGCGATTACTAACGGGTATAGGTGCTGCCGGTGTGGCACCAAACACCATTGGGTGGATTGGGGATAAATTTCCCTATGAACGGCGTGGTCATGCACTGGGTATTTTTTTTGGGTTCATGGCAGCAGGGACTGCCTTTGGGTCTAGTGTTGGCGCTTTGGTTACCGCTAAGGTGGGCTGGCCAGTACTGTTTTGGACGGTTGCAGGAATTGGTGTGTTCATTCTAGTTCTGCTGATTGGTTACCGTAAGAATTTTCTTCAGAAAAACAGTGAGCCTTCTGGTAGCTTTATCGCCCTATATCAGTCGGTTAAAGAGGTTTTTTTCTTGCCCCGTGGCTGGAGAACTTATTTATTCGTTCTGTTCAATGGCATGTTTCACAGCGGTGTTTTCGCCTGGGCTGGGTTATTCTTTTACAAAAATTATCAGCTCGATGAACAGGGTGTGGGTCTGGCCCTTCTCGGATACGGCATACCGGGGCTGTTACTCGGACCGCTGCTAGGGAAACTTGCCGATAAGTATGGCCGCTCTAGAATTATCCCGATCGGTATTCTAATTGGTGCGCTATCCGCGATTTTACTGAGTATGAATTATTCGCTGGTTGCCTCTTGCTTCTTTATCATGACATTATCGTTCGGCTTCGAATTGACCCACCCTTTATTTGCGGCAATTATTACAACGCTCTCCGCCAAAAAAGGGGCGGCAACGGGTTTGTTTGCCTTCTTTCTATTTATGGGCTATGGTTTTGGCAGTCTGGTGTTTAGCTTGATTGTAACTATTGGACTGAATCAGGCATTCAGGGTGTTTGGAGCAGTTGCTATGATTGCTGCCTATGTTGCCGCTATTAATTTTAAAGAGGAAAAGTAAGAAATCAGGCAGACTATTTATATGGATTTCAGTGTTCGCGTGTATGGCTTACTCATCAATGAGCGACAAGAGATTTTAATTTCGGACGAGATGCTGGATGGACTCGTCTATACGAAGTTTCCAGGCGGTGGGGTTGAATTTGGAGAAGGCTTATTGGATGCGCTAAAGCGGGAATTTATAGAAGAGTGTAACACTGCCGTTGAGGTAATTCGTCACTTTTATACAACAGAAATGTTCGTTAAGTCTTCCTTTGATGATAAGCAAATTGTTAGTGTTTACTATTTGGTCAGATTGCTCGAAGAGCTTCGCTGTGCGATAAAAACAAAGCCCTTCGATTTTGACCCATCTCTGGACAGTCAACAATCCTTTCGCTGGGAAACGATTAGTGCACTGACTTTGGATGACTTAGCATTTCCAATCGATAAACATGTACTAACGCTTTTAAAGGAGCAATAGTAACTAAATACCTGATTCTCCTACGTTCACGTTCACAGACCTTAAGGATTCTCTTCTCGAACAATATCAAGTATTTCTTCGGCCAGCGTTTGAATCCGCTGCTCAATAACGCGTAAGGGTTGTCCCGTTTCTTTAGCAATCCGCTCAGCTTCAAGCTGTTCAAGTACCCGTAAATGGGCCTGTGTCACCAATAGTAACTCCTTTAATTCCCCTATAGCCAAATACATACCTTGATGAGTTTAGTTTATACTCATCAAAGTAAAGGGATAATTCTTATTCATACATCGCTAACACAGGCCTATCAAAACCGAAAGACCAGTCCTGCCCCGACACCCACACTGTTCATGGCTACGTTATAGCTTAAGGCTTTGTTCGGTTGGGTAGTTGAATTTACGATACTACCCTCATCAATGTAGTCTGTAACGACGACACTCGTAGTGGGTTTTCCGCCAATAACATTGGCGGTTGTCACTTCGAGCCGTTTGGGTTTGAACGATTGATTGTAGAACACGACTTCGGCAAAACCTCGTATAGCCTGACTCAACCGAAATTGAATCCCCAGAGCTGCCTGATATCCTAGTGCCAGCGAATTACTGGTATAACTGTTGGTGGAATTAAAGGTATTACTGGTTCCGTTCTTAGCCACACTAACGCCATTGGAGACAGTCTTGTAATCCAGTACGACTCCGCCTACCAAACCAAGCCGATTGTAGATGTAGTAACTCGGCTGCGAGAGCGCTTTGAAGGTGATATTGGGTATAACCGAAACGACCTTTAAGGTTGTGGATGATGAGTTTGTGTACGTATAAGTACCATCATCATAACTATTCGTAATGTTTACCGCTGATCCAAACAGCATATCGGCATCAATACCAATGTTAATAAAATCGCTAGCAATCAGACCAATGCCGACGCCAGCGCGAGGACCCGCTCCCAGTCCTTTATTGGTTGTTTTGAACGGGAAGGCAATGCCCGTCTGACTTTGTGATTGACTATACTGGATCTGCACTCCCGGTGTTAAGAGGCCATATACCCCATAAAGCTTTACATAAACAGGAGACTCGGCAGCGGCAGTCTTGGTAGGTATAGCCTCTTGTGAAACGGTGCCAGCCGACTGACTTAGGGCATTTGACGAAAGAGTAGATTGGGCTTTTCCTAATACAGTGTATAGGATCAGGCTAATGAGAAGCGTGATGAATCGATTCATGGTAGCAGGTTGACGATTTAAGCTAAATGTTACAGCCCGATAGGGGCTATCCGATCGCAATGGAGTAAGGAGTCGTAGCGCAACTAGAACCGAAAAACCAGTCCAGCCCCTACGCCAACACTGTTCATGGCGACATTAAAGCTTGGTTGCTCGTAGGGGTTCTCTTTATTATAATCGCCCAAATCTTTAAAGACAGTAGAAGAACTCTGAACAGAAGTAGTTCCATTTGTTGTGCTGGTCGTAGAGGTCTGTAGTTCTTTGGGTTTAAACGATTGATTATAAGCCACTACCTCAACAAAGCCCCGAATGGCCTGACTCAACCGAAACTGAATCCCCAGGGCTGCCTGATACCCCAACGCCAAAGAGTTTTTTGTATAATCAGTCGTGTTTACTGAGGTAGTGGTTGCTCCTTTGGGTGGGGTCTGAAGCGTATTACTAACCATCTTGTAATCGAGCACGACTCCGCCCACCAGACCAAGCCGATTGTAGATGTAGAAGCTAGGTCGCGAAAGGGCTTTGAAGGTAATATTGGGTATAACCGAGAGGACCTTTAGGGTTGTATTGGAGGTAATGGCATAAAAACTGGCATTACTACTACTGCTGCCAACGAACACATTATAATCCGCTTTTAAGGCTGTTCCAAATAATAACTCGGCATCAACTCCAATATTAATAAAATCGCTGACAATAAGACCCGCGCCGATACCTGCTCGTGGCCCCGCTCCCAGATGTGTATTGATCGGCTTGTAAATAGTAGGCGCCGTGATCTGGCTTTGTGATGAGCTATAATTAATCTCCGTTCCGGGTGTCAACAGGCTATAAAATCCATACATCTTTAGAAAAAAGAGTGCCTCGCTGGCCTTCGTGTTGCGGGGTGCTATCTCCGTCCTTGTGGGTTTGTCAGAATTGTTCCGCGTGTTCAAGGCAACAACTGGTTGTGCCAGCGTAGTCGAAACGCGTAGAAGCAGGCCAATGAGTAACAGATGATATCGATGCATAATGGTCAGTAGTTGTTCAAATCAGGCGAATAACAGTTCGTATAATTCCAGGCAGACGTAACGCATTCATGACGAAGGTGGTTGGATTAAATGCGTTTGAACTAAAGCGTACTAATGACATTGTCATGCTGCAAATTAATCACCCAGTTAATGCATAGAGTTAGTCTTTGAGTAAACGGCAAATGTGATTTAGGTAGTAGGCGATACGTGACTGGGGGGCGGGCTGACCTCTTCATACACTCCCTGGCCGAGTGTGAGGCAGTTTTTGGTTCGGGAAATGTGGAGAGTAATAGTTTTAGCCATTTTGAGTATGGAGCCAGCGTAGCGGCTGGTATCGAAGTCAATCGGCTCGTAATTGGGCTAATTATAATTATGGTTTGGTTGATTTGGGTAGTGCCACCAACAAATCCTATTATCGAACTTTAGGAATAACTGTTGGCTTTTGGTTGGCCAGCCGCCGGGCATGCCAATTGTCTCGTATGCATCATAACTAACCGTGTCCATTTTCGTGCGACTGAGCAGCCAATACCGACGAGTGGTAGAAGAAAAGTTGATGCCATACACATTTATTCGGTCATTTACACGATAACGATTAACCGACCTATTGAACGGTACTTACCATGACGAATCAACAACTTCAACTTGTTCAACAAAGCTGGAAACTCCTGCGCGATGTCGATCCGACCGTGCTGGGGGATGTCTTCTATGGACAATTATTCCGAACCTACCCGGCCTCACGAGCAATGTTTGCCAGTTCTATGGAAAGCCAATACAAAAAGTTTATTGATATGCTCACCATCATCGTGGCCCGACTTGACCGACCTACTGCTGTAGCGCAGGAAATTAGCCAGGTAGCCCGGAGCCATAAAGAATATGGCGTAAAACCTGAACATTATGAAGCCGTTAAAGAAGCTTTACTATGGACCCTGGAACGAGGGCTTGGCAATGACTGGAACGACGCCGTGAAACAGGCCTGGGTGGCGTGTTATGATGAAATAACCCAATCCATGCTGGAAAGTGCGAAATCATTTGTTTACATCTCCTGAGCGATCGGGCTACCACTCCACAAGTCGTATGAAAGAAATCGAATCACATTGGTACGAAGCTTCTATTCCTTCCCAACCAGATAGCAATGGTTTGTCTATCGTTGGGTACAAGTGGGTGGAAGCCCACCCTGGCAAACGCCTTCAGTTTATAATTATTCGTCAGGCAAACGGCGACTTTTTCGTTAGCTGCGATCAAGCCAGTCTGACTGCTGCCAGGCTGTCGTATAGACCTATCACGATTTATGCGCCACAGGCGCAGGCGATGCCCGATCAGGTCATCTGGAGTATTATTTTAGAAGGAGTAAGCTCTCTTTAAGGATTTCGCCGAAGACTTTAACAATACAGCTAGTACTCGTCCAATTGAGTTTCTATCGATTCTTTGGATTCTATCGTCTTTGATTATCAGTACAATAGAATCAACCGCGCGGGCGGCCCCGAGAATCGATAGAATCCCTTAGAATCTAGTTTGCCAAAGCACTAGTTCGCTAGCTTCACCCGTTGGCCTCCGGCGTAAGAATGCACTTTATCGGCCGCATCCCGATTGGCTTCGTTACTAACCATCGCAAATGAAATCGGGTCTGCTCCGCGCAGTACCTTACCTTCATAATAAACTCGGTTGGCGTCTTTGGCATAGCCGTGTTCCAGCATGTGGAACGAGGCTAAATCGGCATCCTTTATTGGGTTCGCTTCATAGAACACCGTTCTACTGTCGTGCGCATACTGGTCAGATAAGATCGAAAAGGTTGCTTTGTCGGCAGCCGTAATCAGGCGATGTTGAAAATAAACATGAGTACTGTCGTGGGCATAATCCGTGTATACATCACCCCATTGTTTAAAGGAAGATGGATCGGCCGCAGTCAATACATTGTCTTTATAAAAGGCATGAATGGCATCGGTTGCGTAATACAGCCCAACAACGGTAAATGAGCTGGGCTGGGCTCCCTTAATCACGCGGGTACCGGGCGGCTCGCTGGTGTCCAGAATGGACCAGGCGTAATAAACGGCCTTATCGTCTTTGGCAAAATTTCTGCTTAACACGCCAAATGAGCTGCCGTTACTCCCCGAGATTGGTTTGAGATAGAAATAACCAACTTCCTTATCCTGACCAAACATGTAATCGAGCGGTTTGAACGTAGCCACATCGTTCACGGTAAAGCCTGTCTCTTTGTAATAAGCTCGAAACTTGTCTTTTGCATAGTCGTAGCCGATTACCTGAAACGAGTTTGCATCGGTCCCCGAAACCCGACTGATTTTGTCCTTTCGGCTTGTTTCGAACAGCTTGAAGTCGATGTAATTGTCGCAGTAAAAAACGGTAGCATTATCCTTCGCGTAGCGTTCGTCAAGTGCCATGAAACTCAACCCTGTTGATCCGGTAAGTGTAATTCCCCGGTAATAACCCACGACCTTGTCTTTGGCAAATACGGCGTTCAATTCCTGAAATGAATCGTAATCCGCCGAACGCATTAGGTAGTCTTTGTAATAGACCGAGCCATTTTTGGTCTGATAACCAGATTTTTTACACGATAGAAGAATCCCGAGCCCTAAAACAGAGAGTAAAATCTGGAGGAGTTTCATGATATAAATAGGTCCCTGAATGGCTTCTAAACAACAGTTGATATATCTAGCTTGGGTAGATGCTCCCGAACGGAGTGCTTATCGAGTCGTTTCTGGTACTCTATCCATTGGGTTGCAAATATGGCACTGAGCAGCCCGAATGCTTCTGCAATCAATTTGTGATTATGTAGGTTCTCAACAATCAATTCCGGTCTGACGTAGACGACAACGGCAAGCACTCCAAACAGAGTCGTAGCGGTTTGGCAGACAAGTAGTTTTTTCATGATAAATGCGATGAGTGTATGATTGCTATGAGCGCCATCAGGATAAATCATTTCCTGTGTGCTTGACGATACAAATGTTAATTGCAACGTGCCCATCTTGCAAAAGTTTCATCATGAGTGGCCTCGATTTGTCGGTTGAACTGTCATCAATCAGGCATAAACCGTTTGTCTAATTCACGTTAAAGAAGCGGTATGGCTACCTGAAAGTGAGTGCTGGTTTCATTCACGTTGAGCTCGCGCCCACTTAAGTAGTTATATAACGACTTAAGACTGGCTAACCCTTGTTTATTCGACGTTTCGACAAAGTCTTTTCGTTGCAGGTAATTTCGGACAAACAAGGTATTCTCTTCGGTATAAATCTGAATATACAGCGGCGTTTCCTCATCAAGAATGTTGTGTTTGATCGCGTTTTCGATCAGATTCTGGATGGTGACAGGCACAATCATCCGGCTCAGACAGGCAGCCTCTATGTTGATACTAATTTGTAGTTCATCGCCAAAGCGGGCCTTTTGAAGATCGATATAGTTCTGGGCGAAGGCTAGTTCATCCTGAAGACTGACAAGTTCTTTGTCTTTATTTTGCAGAATGTATCGGTAAATCACAGATAATTTTCGTAGAAATACCGATGCCTCTTTCGGTTTCGTAATGATCAGGCTATTGAGCGAGGTTAAGCTATTGAACAAAAAATGGGGATTGAGATGGTTAATGAGATTTTGATACTGAATCTGGGCTTTGTCGCGCTCCAGCCGAGTTGTCTGAATCTGGAAATGATGCAACTGTGCCGTTTCCCGGACGTGATTTCGATAAAACAGGTACAGCAGCGCCAACACCAGACCAACCAGGCCAACGCGAAACCAATGGGTATTATAAAAGGCTGTGTCAACGTGAATGGCTAGGGTGGCTTCGCGGGTTTCTGTTGCACCCACCAGGGCCTTTACCCGAAACAGGTAATCTCCACCCGGTATTTTGGTGTAGTTGGCCACCGTACGCGCATCTGCTTTTACCCAATGATCGTCATATCCCTCCAGCGTGTATAAGTACGTGTAAGGTTGGTAGCTCCGGTTTAAGATCGAGTAATTAATGCTAAAATTATTCCTGAAAACATCCAGCGCCAGCGACGGACTGTTGGCATGCACCACAATCGACGTATCGGGTAAGATAAGCGAACTAATCAGTACGTTGGCATGCGTGGACTGATTTTGGACCCGGCGAGGCATGAACTCAACCACATAATTTTTTAATGTGGTTAGAATGTTGCCATTCCGCAAAGGAAACATATAATCGACGTACCCAATATTGGACTCGTTGAGTTGCAGAGAAATGTTCTGAACCGACCTGCGAGCCGGATTGATAATCGAAAATTTATTAAAGGCAGCCATCCAGATCTGGCCATACGGATCGGCATAAGCAGCTTTGCATTCATTGGTGTATAGGCCATCCTGTTCGGTCCAGGTGCGGTAGGTGTTGAGTTGCGGATCAAATTCAACCAGACCTTTGCCTGATATGGGTGTCCAGATTCGGTTTTGCCGATCAGTTGTAAACGCGAAGTGATCAGAGAAGGCCGTAGCTGCCGGTTGAGGTGGAACACTCACAAATCGCTGCTCTTTAGCCGAAAACCAGATAAATCCTTTATCGGCTACATCGGCCCACAAGCGCCCTTTTCGGTCCAAACCCGCCGACCAGATGTTAAGTTTTGCTTTTCCAAAGGGCAGGCCATACGTGCGCCAGCGACCCGATGGCAGATGATAACTGAAAATCGCATCGCTGGCACCGAATAACCAGAGCAGATCGCCCTGCCGGACTAACGCCCTAAAATCGTCGGCGTGGCTGAAGAGCATGGGAGGAAGGGCTAGTGAAGAAAATCGTCGGCTTCGCTTATTGAATACAAGTACAGATCGCGTTCGACAGATGAAGAATTCGTTCTGATTCAAACCCGAGACTAACTGGGGCAGGCCAAATCGGTAATCACTCCAGGGAGTAGGCGCCATTTTGTGAACGGTTAACTTGCCCGAAGAAGGCTCATAATTAAACAGTTCATTATCGGTCGACACCAGCCACCAGCTCCCATTTTCATCTTCCAGAAACGAAGACAATCCCCATTCTTTAGCCAACGTTGGGTGCTTCTGAGCCAGATTATGAATCTGATAAAACGTTTTTTCTGGATTGGTGTATGAAATGCCGTTAACCGTTCCAATCCAGATTGTTCCGTCTTTTTGGGGCCAGGCTGTCCAGAAAAAATCTCCCGAAATCGAGGTTTTATTGGCTACATCATGAAAAAACTCCTGGACTTTATCTTGTTCTGGCTCGATAGTAAACATCGTGTACGTCCAGGAGGAGACCCACAAATGATGCCGATGATCGACAACGATGGTACCCATCGGGAAGGTAGAGCGCCCCGTCTGACTTGTTAATGAAAGTTGTTTGGTTATTGTTTTCTTGACAAGATCATAGAACTGAATACGTTGATCTGTATTGTCGGCAAAAATCAGCCGATCGCTTCCGTCGATGGCCAATGCTGAGGTGTTATTGTTTTGAAAGATAGGGAGTTGATTGGGATTGTTTCGGTAATTGATAAACTCTCCAGAGGGTATGTTCAGGTAATTAAGTCCCCCTTCTTCGGTGGTTATCCAGAGGCCATTATGGGAAGGGTCTTCCAGCAAGCCGTTCTTGGTAATATCATTGCTGGAAAGCGAAGTCACTTTAGCTTGTTGATAGCTAAGATGCCAAAACTGATTGGTTTTAGGGTCTAACCGGAACAAGCCGGTACGGGCGGTTGAAAACCAGATTTGCCCTGTGCGATCGCAGAGAATATTCAGACACTGCCCCAGAATCTGAGCACCAACGGTACGGATATTGCGAAACTGACCGGTGCGACGGCTATATTGGCTGATACCGTCGTCTGTTGCCAGCCACAGATTCCCTTCTTTATCTTCGCAGATGTCCTGAACAATATTATTTCCTAAACTGGTTGCTCGATCCCGGTCGGCTTTAAAAATCGTAAAGTGACTACCATCAAAGCGATTCAAGCCACTATAGGTGCCAATCCAGAGGTAGCCATCGCGGTCCTCAAAGAGGCAATTAATCATATTATACGAAAGTCCCTGCGTTTCCTGAATATGCTGAAACTCAAGGGGCAGGTTACTCGTCTGGGCTGCTACTGATCTCAGCATCCCGAAATAAAGCCAACAGCTTGCCGCGAGCCAGCCAAGGTGAGTTTTAAAACTCATTGTTCCAGCCATTTTTTAAAGGAAGGGGCCTTGTCGCGGCTGATGTCGATACTGAACTGATGATTAGGCGTTTTGAGCGCAAGTACCAGTTTAAGATTAGCGAGCCCCTTCACGCTCTGTACCGCATTTATGTTGACAATGCAATGACGACTGGCCCGGTAAAATTGGTTCGGATTCAGTAGCGACTCAATTTCATCGAGTGTATCATAGTCCAGAATGTAGCGTTCTCCGCTGTTTGTTACCATAAAATTAAGCTCATCCCGCACAATGTAAGCTATGTCAACCGTCCGAACAGGTACCCAGCTATTGCGGGCGTTACCCAGAAAATGCTCCTTGTAAGCAGGTTTAATGGCCGCTGGTATGTTTAACGCATCTAGTAATTTCTGGACATCAATGGCTGTTTGGCTCTGGATTTTTCCTAAGGCACGAACTTTTGCAATGGCTTGCTTTAGTTCATCCCAATCGACGGGTTTGAGCAGATAATCAATGCCGTTTACCTTGAAAGCCTGGATGGCATATTCATTATAAGCCGTCGTGAAAATGATAGGGCAGGAAATTTTAAACTTATCGAAGATGGTAAAGCTGATGCCATCGGCCAGTTGAATGTCAGCAAAAATTACGTCTGGCTCGGCGTTTTCGGCAAACCACCGAAGTGCCGTTTTTACGCTCCCAACAGTACCGACAATTTTAATGCCCGGATCAACTTCCGCAATGCTGGCTGTTAGCTCAAGTGCAACCAATTTTTCGTCTTCAATAATGAGCGCATTCATAGGAGGGAGGTTTGGCCAGGAAATCTACCTTAAATCTTTGAGCTTCAGTTATACCTTGCAACTTTTTGGCTACGAACCGTATAGGATCCGGTTTGAGTGACGCAAAGCACGAAACGAATCCTATGGATAGGCTAGTTTTACTAAGTTGACTATCTAGGACGTGGGTGACCAAATTTAGGCAGTATCGTCTTAGATATACCTAAAGCGGTTACAAATCGTTATACAACACTATTACTTTCTTATCGTTGAGCGTTACTAGAAACCACACATACAACATGGAAGAGCAACATTCACTTCCCAATACTCCATCTTCGGCCATTGAACAGGCTAATCAGGCCCTACGAGCGGCAATAAGAACAGCCTATCTCAACCGGGATATTCCTTTAGAGGTTGCCTACGAAGTGAAACCACTTCCTACAACAGGTAATGATGAACGCGAACCTGTTGTTCGTGAGGTATGGGTATATCAGACAAAGCCAGAAATACGGACATTTAAACTACTGACGGAAACCTTAACGATTATTCCGGCCGAAAGCGGTTTTGAGTTGGAGCAGACAATTATTGAAGAACCATAACTGTTTAGCTGGTAATTAAGAAAACGTGCAAGCCGTCTCCAGATTGAGGGGCGGCTTTTTGTGTCTTTTCAGATGGTTTACCAGGACGTAAATCCCGTACCTTTGTTGCTGAATAGCATAGGCGGTTACACAATTGGCTCGCATTCATTGAATTATTTCCGAGATAAGACGTTTTCAGGTATATAATACCATGTACTCATGATTGAAAGACCCCTTACAGACTGGTTGCCTCTGACAATGAAAGAAGTCGAAAAAAGAGGCTGGGATGAAGTTGATATTGTGCTTGTATCGGGGGATGCATATGTTGACCATCCAGCATTTGGCACGGCTGTGATTGGTCGGATCATGGAGAGCGAAGGGTTTCGGGTGGCTATTATTGCCCAGCCCAACTGGAAAGACGATCTGCGCGATTTTAAGAAATTCGGTAGACCAAAGTATTTTTTTGGCGTAACGGCGGGTTGTATGGACTCAATGGTGAATCACTATACCGCCAACAAACGCTTACGCTCCAATGACTCCTATACACCCGGTGGCGAAGCAGGTTTCCGACCCGATTATGCCACCATTGTATATACCAAGATTCTGAAAGAATTGTACCCCGATGTGCCAGTCTTGCTCGGTGGTATTGAGGCTTCCTTACGTCGGGTTACGCACTACGATTACTGGCAGGATAGGCTTATGCCTTCCATTCTAGTTGATGCGGGTGCTGATATGCTGGTGTATGGTATGGGCGAACAACCCCTTCGCGAAATCCTGCAATTGGCCCGGAAAGGCGTTCCGTTTTCGTCGATGCGGAACATAAACCAGGTTGCTTACATGCATGACGCCAGCGCCGAACTGCGTGAGTATAACAACTGGAATTCAGTTGAACTGGCGAGCCATGAGCAATGTCTGGAGGATAAAATCAAATATGCAGCCAACTTCAAAATTGTTGAGGTAGAGTCGAATAAGTGGCAGGCCAATCGGATTCTTCAACAGGTGGGCGATCAGATTCTGGTGATTAATCCGCCGTTCAAAACGATGGAAGAAGCCGAAATCGACAAGTCGTTTGATTTGCCATACACGCGACTTCCGCACCCGAAATACAAGAAACGGGGTCCGATTCCGGCTTACGACATGATTAAGTTTTCGGTCAATATGCACCGGGGCTGTTTTGGCGGCTGTAGCTTCTGTACCATTTCGGCCCACCAAGGTAAGTTCGTAGCGTCTCGTAGTGAGCAGTCGGTGCTGAAAGAAGTGGATGAAATTACGAAGCACCCCGAATTCAAGGGATATATCTCGGACTTGGGCGGCCCTTCGGCCAATATGTACAAAATGAAGGGTAAAGACGAGGCTATTTGCGCCCGTTGCCAAAGCCCAAGTTGTATTCACCCTGTCATTTGCTCGAACCTCGATACGTCGCACAAACCCATGACGGAATTGTACCGCAAGGTCGACGCCAATCCGAACATCAAAAAAGCGTTTGTGGGCTCGGGCGTACGCTACGATTTGCTGGTCGATGATTTTAACAAGAACAATGCCGATGGCAACCACGATGAGTATATGGAGCAGCTTGTTACGCGCCATGTGTCGGGTCGCTTAAAAGTTGCCCCGGAGCATACATCCGATGATACATTGCGGGTGATGCGGAAGCCGTCGTTCAAGTACTTTAAGTTATTTAAACAGAAGTACGACAAGATTCAGGAGAAGCATAACCTGAAACAGCCACTGATTCCATACTTTATTTCGTCGCACCCCGGTTGCGAAGAGCAGGACATGGCCAACCTGGCTGCCGAAACCAAAGACTTGGGTTTTCAACTCGAACAGGTACAGGACTTTACGCCCACACCGATGACCGTAGCCGAGGTGATCTATTACTCGGGCGTTCATCCCTACACGTTGAAACCCGTCAAAACGGCTAAAACACGCGACGAAAAACAGGCGCAGAATCGTTACTTCTTCTGGTACAAACCTGAATACAAAGACTGGATTCGGAATCGCCTGAATAAACTCAAACGCCCTGATTTAGCCGATCGGTTATTGGGTAATCCCAAGCAAGGAAATGCTGGCAAATCCAGGTCTGAGGGAAATTACTCAAAGAAGTGGAAACGTTAAACTAACCGTTCGGTTTTGTGGCGAAAGCTGGTAAAAGAGAAACATACTAATGACCCAGAATTGGGTTATATTCGTGGCTGTCAGTTTAACTGACAGCCATTATTTTTTCCCTTATGCCTACTTTAACTACCACCGTAAACAAGCCCCATATTTACGATGCCACAGTCATTGTCTCTGGCATCAGTAGAGGATGGGCCAATAAAGCCAGTAATGCGGCTACCTTACCTGTTATAGCGAGGACCAATAATTTCACGATTTTACCAAACTCGTTGGCTCCTCCCATCATGTATGATGAGCAGAGGGCAAAGGGTATTTGGGTTGCCGATACCGAGAGTAAGGAAATGAGTGCGTTTTATGCAAAAAATATTTTTTGCAATGCGTCGGCACTTGACCATCGCAATTCTACTCAATTCACTAACAAAGCGCTACTCCAGGAGAACCAGGTAAATTTCTATTAGCATGAATTGACACTGTCGATGAGCAAGGAATTATGACTTTGCCTATCTAATCAAACTACTCTCAACTCTTATGTTTGTAAAGATCTTTTCCATTGGTTTTCTAGTCAGCCTTTCACTTGTCAGTTTACGGGCACAGGAACTCAATACACTAACTCATAAGGAAAAAAAAGAGGGCTGGAAACTCCTGTTTAATGGAAAAAACGTGTCGGGATGGCATAGCTACGGCACTAAAGTCGTAGGATCGGCCTGGCAAATTGATCAGGGAGCGTTGCAGTTAAACGTTACTAATCGGATTGGAAAAAAAACGTCTAACGGGGGAGACTTAGTAACCGACGCCGTCATAACGGGCGATTTTGAGTTCAAGGCCGAGTGGAAAATCGAGCGGTTCACCAATAGCGGGATTTTCTTCTTTGTTGAGGAAGATTCTCAGTATAAAAACATTTTTGATACTGGGCTGGAAGTTCAGGTTATTGATGATGCCATTTATGAAGGAGCGGATGATACAAAGCACCGTCATCGCTCGGGCGATTTGTTCGGCATCGCCACTGCCGGTACTCGGGAGCTTCAGCCGGTTGGGGGCTGGAACAAGATTCATTTTGTTCTAAAGAAAAATAAGCTAACTGTTTCACTGAATGGCGCTTGCATTCAGGAGCATGATATAACCAGCGCGGATTGGAAACAGCGTATTGCTACCAGCAAATTGAAAAATGCGCCGATCAGCAAAGGAATTTTTGCTGGCCGTATCGGTCTGCAAGACTGGGGTTGCACCGTCTGGTACCGCAATATTAAACTTCGCCAATTGTAGAGTGGTGGGACAAACGCAATAGCACTCACCCCACCACGTCACTTAATCAAGTCTTACCCACATCGTACCTGTGAGTGCTTCGCCCGGTTTCAATATGGTTAAGCCCTGCCCATTATTAAAGGCATCGACATTGGCTGTGAGCGGTTCAATGGCGATTCGGTCGCGCCGGGTTGGGGTGTAGCATACCAGATAGTTTAACTTTCCTTCGCCAGTTTGCTGCCCTACAATCAGTCGGGCACCGGTAACGAGTGATGTTAAGATGGTTTCGGCAAACGACTCAGTATCAGTTGGGCCGCTTGTAGGTTCAATCAGAAAAGCGGTATCCAGGTGTTGATCATGTAATTCGATTGTACCAGCCATTTCGGCAGGTAATTGACCATTAGGAATCATGTACTCGTCAAGTGAAATCGGAATGCGGCTTGGCAATGTCAACAGCATTTTGCCAATAGGTTCTTTGGCGAGTTCAATGTCTTCAGAAAACCTGAAATACGGATGCCAGCCGAACGCTGCCGGACTGCTTGTTACGCCTGTATTTTTAGCCTCGTAGCTAATCCGCAGCGCACACATGTGATCTTTATCGGGGTTGCTTCCATGCCGAAGCAAGTTCGCCTGAACTAACTCGTAGGTGACTGTCAACGAAAACGGGAATGGGTACCCGAATGTATCACCCGTATAGTCATAGCGTAATACCAATTGCGCGTGCGTGTCTGTTGCTTCCTGACTTACTACCGAAAAGACCCGACCATGTACGAACCCATGCATGGCATTGTCGCGGTGCGTGTCGTTCATTTTTAGGGCGTAATCCTGCCCTTCGAAATGATAAATGCCGTGGCGAATACGGCTTGGAAATGGATAAAGTAGCGCACTGGCATAACTCTCGTCGGCCATCAAAGCCTGGGGCGAATCAGGGCCTTCAATCAAGGCGAACACATGCTTGCCCTTGCGTAACACTAATCGGCGGAGGACAGCCCCAAATTCAGGGATAACCGTGATGAATTCGCCGGTTTCTGTGTGTTCGAGTAGGTACTCTGTTAGCGGAGTGGCACCCGTTGGCAATGGGCCAAAAGGCTGAGTGGTAATCTGAAATGGCATAGTATACAGTTCGTAGGTCGGTATGTAAGTAATCTATTCCGGCCAATGATTGTTTATTAAGGTTTATTAATGTGTGTAAGGAAGAGGTGCTCACATTTCGCCCTCGACGCCCAGCCCAAATAGGGCAAAGTCGTAACGAACTGGGTCAGCTGGGTCAAACTGACGGAGTGCTTCGGTTAGCTCAAGAGCTGCTTTCCAGTCTGTTTGAGGCCGGTTGAGCAATCCTAACTGACGTGCTACACGATTGACGTGAACATCGATGGGCATAACTAACTGATCAGGGCGTAGTTGCTTCCAGATACCAAAGTCAACACCTCGGTCGTCGTCTCGCACCATCCATCGCAGAAACATTAGTAGTCGTTTGCAGGCTGAGTTTCGAGCAGGTGTGGCAATGTGTTTTCGGGTTCGTTCGGGAAAGAAATCGGTGAGGCCGCAAAACCGATCGTGAAAGGCGATGAGTGATTGTTCCACCGGACTAAAGTCCGGTGCAGTTAATGTTGAATCATTTGCGCCGGACTTTAGTCCGGTGTTAGTCAGTAGAAAAGCGTTCTCCAACGAATCGTTTTCCTGATAATACTGACGGAAGAAATGAAGGAAATACAGCGCGTCGGTGGCGTTAAACGTCCGGTGTTTAAAGGCCAGAAACCGCTTCAGGTCACTTTCCTGATGATTCCGAATGAAATCGTAAGGAACACCATCCATCAGCTCCACCAGCTCATTGGTTTTCTTTAAAATAGTGGGTCGTTGTCCCCAGGCCAGCACAGCCGCCCAAAAACCCATAATCTCGATGTCCTGCTTCTTGCTAAACCGATGTGGAATGCTGATGGGGTCGCGTTCAATAAATGAAGGCCGATTGTATTGATCGGCCTTCGCATCTAAAAAATCTTTTAAAGAAGAATAACTTCGTGTATGTAGCATCATTCATTTCACTTACTACTTCCCCCGCTAACAACCCAGGCAAATGCTCGCGATATACCCGAGAAAATAGCGAGTAAGGTAGACATAACAAACGTAAAGACCGCAATGAACGGATAGGCCAGCGTAAACATAATGCTGAATGTTACATAACCCGGTGAGGCTTTCATTTGCTCATCGCGTTCGCGATGGCGCCGGGCGATGCGTTCCTCTTTCGTTTCTTTTTCCATAACTTAGTCAGGCTAACGGGCAATGTAACTTACCTCAGCTCGAAAACGCCGATCATCGGGCGAAAGTTTCGCGAAAGCCTGTGCCGATAATTTAATGAGAATCTTATCATTGACGCCTGTGTTGGGTAATCGGCCAATGACTTTTACCCAAAGACTCTGATTATTAAACTCATTTCTGACTTGTACCAGCGTACCAATCGGTGCCGTGCGATGCAATGCCAGGTATTTCCCGGAGCCATCAGCCTCAATCATTTCGGCTATACCACTGGCCGAAATACGCCGTCCACGCGTAGGCATGGGAGCGTCGTTCCCTGGCCGTGGAGGTTCTACTTCGGCCTCAGCTGGTTTTGTGTCGGTTGCTGATGGCTTCGTTGGCGAAGTTGTGGTTTCCCGCTCTGGATGACGCTCTGGTTTTGGTTCAGTGGGCGTAGTTGCTCGTGGCTCGTTAGAACGGGGTTCGGGCGAAGTAGTTGCTGGTTTTGTAGGCGTTTCCTTGGTAGGTGTTTCGGTTGTTTTCGGAGTTGGTGCCGAAGGCGTTCGGGCTAAATACGCTTTTTCGGAAACGATCAGTGCCTGACCAATCAGTACGTTGTTGCCCGACAGATTATTCCACTTGCGTAAATCGGACTGTTGTACGCCGTACCGACCCGCCAAACTGTAGAGTGTCTGGCCGGTTTCAACTACGTGTATACCTGATCGTGCCGGATCATCGGTTTTTTTCTGCTCTTTCTCCGGTTCTTTTTCGGCTTTCGCTACGGGTTTAGCCATCAATTCCTTCTCTTTCTCGGCGGCTCTGGCTTCCCGTTTTTCTTCCTTTTCCTTCTTCTTAACGGCTTTGTCGATGGCTTTTTCTTCTTTCCGGCTTAGGGCACCATCAGGAATCGGAACGCGAACAAGCTGGTCGTACCGAACCGCATCTTTCATGTCGGGGTTGGCGGCTTTGATCTCGGCAACCGAGCGTTTGTATCGCCGAGCTATGGCATAAAGCGTCTGCCCTTCGTCGACGCGGTGCAGAATGAACCGTTTGCCGTCTCTTTTTTCGACACCGACCGAGTCGATAATTGGCGGGTGAACAAAGGCAGTTGGCTTGGCTTGGATAGTATGCGTGAAGGAAATACCGCCCAGTAGAAAAAAGGCGTATGTGAAGTGGATTCTGTTCATGGATTATTATCAGTCGAGATACGACCGGGTGTTCGACTGTTAGCTATAAACGGCGTTGTTCGTAAAAATAACGTAAAGTAAGGCAGAAATACTATCCTGCCCTCCGGATTAGCCGACTATACTTGTCGACCATTCGGCGAGCGTGATTTCACTGATTTACAAAAGCTAAGAAACAAAGTAACTAAGTAGGCGTCAAAAGCCTTTAGTTGCCAGAGTCCCTGGCAATATATTTGTGCTGTTAAAAAAGCTTAATGCCGAACCGCCCGAACAGAACCGGACGTTTAAAGTTAAACAAAGAAGAGTTTTTGTTTTTAAGGTAGTATGCTGTAACTCGATACTGTACTGCCTACACTACCAAACACCCCACGAACGCATGCAAAATTATTCGATACTCTGGGCCGACGATGAAATTGATCTCCTGAAGCCCCATATTCTGTTTTTGAAGAATAAAGGATACGATGTTACCTCTGTCAACAGTGGCGCTGATGCACTCGATCATGTTGAACAGACTAACTATGACGTCGTTTTTCTAGATGAAATGATGCCCGGTATGACGGGACTGGAGACGCTCGCGCAAATTAAGCAGATGCGTCCTAACCTACCTGTCGTCATGATTACCAAGAGCGAGGAGGAGCACATCATGGAAGAAGCTATCGGCTCCAAAATCGCCGATTACCTCATTAAGCCGCTCAATCCTAATCAGATTCTACTTTCGGTCAAGAAAATTCTGGATAACAAACGACTCGTAACCGAACGGACAAACATTGGGTATCAGCAGGATTTCCGGAATATCTCCATGCAGTATAATGACCGCATGAATTTCGAAGAATGGGCTGATGTCTATAAAAAGCTTATTTACTGGGAGTTAGAATTAGATAATTCGCAGGATAAGAGCATGGTAGAAGTTATGAATATGCAGAAAAGCGAAGCCAATTCGGAGTTCTGCAAATTCGTGATCGACAACTATGAAGACTGGCTGAATGATCCTAAAATGAGCAGCCCGGTCATGTCGCACCAATTAATGCGGAAGAAGGTATTCCCACTGGTGGAACAAGCTGGTAGCGCGGCTCCCTTATTCTTTATTTTGATCGATAATCTTCGTTACGACCAGTGGAAGGTTATTGAACCTCTCTTGGCTGAGTACTTTACAGTTGAAGAAGAATCGTCGTATTACTCTATTCTGCCAACCACGACTGGCTTTGCCCGTAACGCTATTTTCTCGGGGATGATGCCGAGCGAGATGGAACGCAAACACCCTGATTTGTGGGTTAATGATGATAGCGAAGATGAAGGATTGAATAACCATGAAGATGAGTTCCTGCGTCGGCAACTCGATCAGAGTCGACTGAATATCAAAACATCCTATCATAAGATTCTGAACGTTAACCAGGGGAAATCGCTGGTTGATAACTTCAATAATCTGTTGCAGAATCAGTTGAATGTGGTTGTGTACAACTTCGTGGATATGCTTTCGCACGCCCGAACGGACATGGCCATGATTAAAGAACTGGCTCCGGATGAGTCGGCTTATCGTTCGATCACACGGTCTTGGTTCCTTCACTCGCCGTTGCTGGAATTCGTACAGAAAATTGCTGCCAAAGGGGGGCGTCTGATTATCACAACTGATCACGGCATGATTCGGGTGCAGAAGCCAGCCAAGATTGTTGGCTATCGCGAAACCAATACGAACCTGCGTTACAAACAAGGCAAGAACCTCGGTTTCGACGACAACCATCTATTTGTAGGCCGTAAGCCCGAGCGATTGTTCCTGCCCAAACCGAACGTATCAACAGCTTACGTCTTTACGCTGGAAGATTACTTCTTTGCGTATCCAAACAACTATAATTACTACGTAAACCATTACCGGAATACGTTCCAGCACGGGGGCGTATCGCTGGAAGAAATGATTATCCCATTTGCGTATCTGAAGGCGAAGTAGGGAGTTTACCTCACCCCCGACCCCTCTCCTTGAAATAAGGAGAGGGGAGTAGAACTAGCCCATTTTTCTCCACTTTCCTATAATTAGGAGAGGGGCTGGGGGTGAGGTAAACTCCTCATTAATAATTAGCAAAAATAGCCTCCATCATATAGGCGTGGGTGCCTAACCACTTGGCCGTATTATCTAGCTTGGTGAGTTCGATGGTTAGGTCAGTTCGAAAATCGCTCAGGCAATATTTGCTGATAGCCTGTTCGATGGTATTTAGAATGAAGGTTGCGGCTTTGGCGAGCACACCATCAACAATAATGATTTCGGGGTTGAACAGGCTGATGGCAATAGCAAGGCCTTTTCCTAATTGAAGGCCTGTTTCATGAAGTATATCGATAGCGTATGAATCGCCCTTATAGGCTGCATTAATGATTTCGTCGATATCAATTTCTTCGACTCGGTCATAGAAGGTGGCTAATTTAGAAACCTGGCCAGCCAGAATGTCGCGTTGGACCCGTTTCACCAGGGCTGATGCGGAGGTTACGGTGTTTAGACAACCAATCTTGCCGCAATAACACAGTTCACCATCGGGGTCAATCTGAATGTGTCCCAGCTCACCCGCGAATCCGTTCCCGCCCTGAAAAACTTCGCCATTGACAATAATTCCCAAGCCCACGCCCCAGTCGATATTGATGGCTAACACCTGTTTCTTTCCCTTCGCTCCGCCAAATCGGCTCTCGCCCAGCACCGTCGCTTTAGTGTCATTGATCAGATAAACGGGATACCCAATTTGCCTTGACAGCCAGTCGGTTATTGATTCATTGGCCGGGCTTAAATGCTTATAGGTCATATTGAGGCCACGCCGGGTATCAATTAAACCCGGCATTGACACGCCAACGGCAATAATCGTATTGGCAGATAAACCCGAATCGGTCAGAGCATTGGCAAAATAAGTGGCCAATGAAGCCAGAAAGGTAGGATTGTCCACTAATCGAAGATCATAGTCGCCACGGAACACTACTTCACGTTGCGTATTCATGAACAAGATCTTGGTGTCGTGCGTACTGACATCCAGCACGGCAACATAGTTATGCTTGGTATTCAGGCCAAACAGCACGGGTCTTCGACCGTTGCTACCAGTGGCCATGCCCAGCGTTGTTACCCATTTGTTGTCGATTAGCTCCTCTACCAAATTGGTAACTGATGGGACACTACTATGTAATGCTTTTGTTAAATGGGCTAGCGTGCAAGTGCCCTCTGTGTATAAATGGGCCAGTACATCCCGTTGTTTTTGCTTCTTTTTGTAATCAACAACAGACTGTTGACCAGGCCATTCTTCATCAAGTGTTACGCTAGCATTCATTAGGTATAAGGATATTATTCAAAAAGAGTTAAAAAAGGAAGTATTCGTTGCTTCTCTTGTTCAAAGAAAACTCTTTAATTGAATTACTTAGGTGATTGTAAAGGAGTTTATGATTTATTCTGGTCAGAAGTAAGTTAGATTTAACATCTATTAATTAGATGTCACCCCAATTTCCAGTAAAGTCTATTTTACAAAACGCAATTCATTGTTTTGGTAAATACCCAGTCCTTCATGATCTGCCAGAAAAAATAAAGTACCATCAGCGATAATGGTCATCTTCTGTACATTCATTCCTGGTCCAGCAGCAAATTGTTGGCCTCCACTTCCCTGAAGTTTCGGCTGGAGTATAGTCTGCCACTGCTTTATATCTGACAAATCAGCAGTTAGTTCGCCCTTATGAATCCCTAATTGTGAGTAAAAATAAAGGCATTTGTCTACAGGATTGTAAGCAACCGGGCCAATGCGATGGCCTCCTCTCCAGGTAGTCATGATTCCCTCTTTTTGCGTCCCATCAGGCTGCATAGCCGTAACTTTGACTGGTGTTTCGCGGTCTTTAGATAGGAGCATAGGGCCGATTGTTTGGTGGTTAACTTTCAAAATACTGCCATGAGTCAGGAACATATGACTGACTCCACCAGAGATATAGACATTGGCTGGGTCTTCACAAAAGCCAAGAACGGGATTCAAACCCAGTTGGATACTATCTTTTTTAAGCGGAATATAATTTCTCTTGATAGCATCGAAGGCAAAAACATCACCACCCCATTCACCGTAATTGAATCCTAGCCAAATACGATCATGGCTATCTATGAAGTAAGCGGGTGTGGCAACCCATCCTTTTTTAATAAACCGAATGCTTTTGTTGCCAGAATAATTGTTATCGGGGAAATACGTCTGCCGTTTATCTGGATCAACAAGCCCACCTTTGGTTACTAATAAACAGCGGTTTTTGCTGTCGAAAAGAATACCAGTTAGCTTACCAGAATACGTGCCTACGTCACGCCACTGATTCGTTGGTTTGTCGTATTGTTTCAGGTGATGAGCTGTATCGCCTATAACGATAGCACCCTTTCGGTCTTTGGTTATCGCCACCACCATTGAATCAATAGTAGTCGTTGACTTTACTAACTGCCCAGAGTTTAAATTGACTTGTTTTAGAATGCCGTTTGTTGTGAGCAGCCAGACATTCTCACCGTCAAGAATAAAATCTTTATACGTTGCCTTGTCTTCCTCTGTCGATTGGGCATAGAGAGAGGTTTCAATAAGGCAAATGAAACAAAGTAGGACAACTAGCAGAGAACGATTCATAAGCTGATTTGCAGATAGATAGGTGATGGGCAACAACTAGACTAACGTGAATGACCAGCTAATTTGTCTGTCTGGTCAATATCTTGTGTCTCAGCGCATAGTCACTATCTTGGTTAGTTACGAGCAACGAAGAGCGAATCGCTGTGCTAAGTCTGCGATCTCCTCCCGTTTTGCTACTCCCTGTATCCAGTGGGCTGGAATGTCTTGATAACCGTAAAATAGTCCGGCCAGACCACCGGCAACAGTCGCTGTTGTATCGGTGTCTTCCCCTAAGTTAACTGCTTTTAGGACACATTCAGAGTAAGAAGAGGAAGCCATAAAACACCATAAACTGCTTTCCAGGGTATCCAAAACATAGCCCGAGCTCCGAATATTATTTTCATCTAACTGGCTAATATCATCATGAAGGATACGGTCAAAGAGACTTACTTCACGATTAGAAAATGACTGGTGCTCTATGAATTGATTAACAAGCTCTTGCATTCGTTCATAAGCAGCAGATTTATCTAACTGTTTTAACAGCCCTATGGCGAATTCTGTATAAATAAAGCATGCCAAAATCGAACGTAAATGATAATGAGTAATGCCAGATACTTGCTTAATCAAATCGTAACGAATGGTTATATCTGGTTCTGACTGTGTGTAGAAAGCCATTGGCAGAATACGCATGAGTGACCCGTTACCATTATTTGTTTCCGACATACCTCCTGATACTAAGGGAGAAGTGCCATTCATGAGTCGATCAATCGCCCCACTAGTTGCATTTCCAATATCAAACACGGTCCCATGAGCGCTCCAATAACCAAAACGATACCAGCGAACGAATCGATTTGCCATATCGGTCAGGTTAAATCCATGACAAAGACTTTCAGCCGTACAGAATAACATCGAACTATCATCGGAGAATGTACCCGGAGGCTGATTCCAGGTTCCATACCCAATGTAATCCTGAACGGGGTTATTTCTCAATGAACTCCGCGAATTGAATTCAACGGGAACTCCCAGGGCATCACCAACAGCCGCTCCGAAAAAAGCCCCTTTTATTTGATCCTCCATAGTTTAATCATTTAGCGTTAGCCCCTCCGCCCCCTGGCGTTTCAATTCGGATACGTTCTCCAGGCTGCATAGCGCGGGTGAAAATGCCTGGCAGACTTTCTGTTTGACCGTTAGCTAAAATCAACGTTTGAGAGCCTGTGGCTCCCGATTCTCCACCATTTAACCCATAGGGCGCCACCACCCGATGCTGACTCAAAAGGGTTGCTTGTACAGGTTCCAGAAACTCAATTTCGCGGATAATTCCGTCGCCCCCGTGCCATTGTCCACCGCCCCCAGAACCTTTTCGAATGGCGAACTGATGCAGGCGTACCGGATAGCGTCGTTCGAATTCTTCGGGGTCAGTGAGTTTGGTGTTGGTCATGTGCTGGTGTACCGCCGAGCGACCATCTGAACCGTCGGTAGCCCCTGCACCACCGCCAATGGTTTCGTAATAGCCGAAGTTGCCCGAACCTGCTCCCGACTTCCCAAACAGGAAATTGTTCATCGTTCCCTGACTACAGGCAGCTAGTCCAAGAGCTTTCAGCAAAGTGTCGACCAGTCGTTGGCTGACTTCTGTATTACCACCTACCACGGCCGGGCAAAGCGATGAATCTGTGGGAAAAATCGGATTCAAGAAGGAAGACTCGGGTAAAACCAGATCGACGGGAACCATTAAGCCTTCATTTAGCGGAATATCGCGTCCGCACCATAAGCGCAGCACATACAATACGGCACTGTATAGAATGGAAATGTTGGCGTTGAGATTATGCGGGTGCACGCCTGAGGTTCCGGTAAAATCGAACTGAATGCGTGGCGTAGAATCGACCATGCTTTCTTCCGAAATCTGGATTTTCAAGCGGATACTGTGTCCATCATCCAACCCTTCTTCGGCTTCGTAGACGTTTCCTGCTAAGGGCTTCAGAACTGCCGAAATAGCACCCGTGGCCGATTGCTGCAACCGCTTCATATACTGTTTCACCGTTGATAGGCCATACTGCCGAACGAGCTGTTGAAGGGCGGTTTCGCCTGCTTTTAGCGAGGCCAGCGCGGCTTCAATGTCGGCTCTGTTTTCAGCCAGAGCACGGGTTGGGTAGGGGACATTTGTAAAGCGTTGGGCAAGCGTATCTTCCCACAAAAACTGCCCGTTCTTCACAACATACATGGGTTCCAGAACAACTCCTTCTTCAATAAGCGACACCGCGTCGGGTGGCATTGAACCCGGCACTTTACCGCCAATTTCGGCGTGGTGCGCCCGGTTTATGACGTAGCCAATTAACTCATTCTCATCGGTAAAAACACCACTAAGTAATGTTACATCGGGAAGGTGCGAACCACCGTATTTCGGGTGGTTTGTGATGATAACGTCGCCCGGTTCTAGTGTAGGCATGGCTGCCAAACTCAGGCGGGCGCAAACGCCCAAACTACCCAGGTGGACCGGAATGTGTGGCGCATTAGCCACCAGTTCAGCAGTAGCATCGAGCAGGGCACAGGAAAAATCAAGTCGCTCTTTGACGTTGACGGAGAAGGCCGTACGCTGTAATTGTGCGCCCATTTCTTCGGCAATTGCCCGGAACCGCTGGGTGAATAATTCTAGCTGGATGACCTCGTTCGATTCGACAATGGTTTCGTCGGCATTATCCGCAATGTAGTCAACAGATACATTCCTGTTTTCCTGAACAACCAATCGCCAACCGGGTTCAATGAAAGCCGATGAGGTTGTGTTAAGGAGCAACGCTGGTCCGCGAAACGTATCACCTTCCTGTAGTTTCGTCCAGTCGTAGGCCGGGTAAGCCTCTGTCTGGAAAGTTGGTGCAGCGTGATGATGGCTCACGGGCGAACTACTTACTGGATTTTCGGGGCTCACCGTGCTGACAATGACGCGGATACTTTCCAGTTCGATTGGTCGATTCTCAGGGAAATGGCCGTATAAGCGTTGATACTTTTCACGGAAATCGTCTTTCAGATTCGTACTAAATGGAATATCAACAGTCGCTTCCTGACCTGACAAACGCAGAAACAAGGAGATGGCCTTTGTGTTAATAGGAACATCGGCCCCAACGTCTTCCCGCAAAGCCTCGGTTGCGCTCTGAATTAATCCGTCGATCAGGGTTGGTAGATCAGCTTCTACAACCGATAAGGGCTGTAACACCGACCGTGTTGCCATGCGCTCGATTTGGGCCTGACCAATCCCATAAGCACTTAGCAGACCGCCATCGAACGGCAAAATCAACTGCTCCATGCCTAGCAATCGGGCAATGGCGCAACCGTGTAATCCACCAGCTCCACCAAAGACCAGCAAACTATAGTCCTTTGGATCGAAACCGCGTGCTACTGAAATCTTGCGAATGGCTCCAGCCATCGTTTCGTTGGCAATCCGCTCGAAACCGCGCAGGACTGTTAATTTGTCAGGTCGGCTACCCGTTTGGGTTTCAATTTGCTGGATGACTTCTGCTAAGGCTTCCTGAGCTTTTTCAGGAAACACAGGAATACCAAACTGTTTTGGATGAAGTTTTCCTAAGAGTAGATTGACATCGGTAATAGTCAACAGCAGTGGTTTGCCGCTAGCCGAAGCACCATAACAGGCCGGGCCGGGATTCGCTCCGGCACTCTGAGGCCCTACACGCAATTGACCAGACGTGGCTCCGTGACTCTCGAACCAGCAAACGGAACCACCGCCAGCCGCTACCGTTTCAATAGCCAGCGAAGGCAGTTGCAAGTCGAACGGCCCAATTTTGGTCGTAAACCGATAATCGGCTCCTCCCTGAATCCGGGCGACATCAGTACTCGTGCCGCCCATGTCGAGGGTTAATACCGGCTGACTATTCGCAATGGAAGCTGCCCCAATAACACCACCGGCTGGCCCACTTAATAAGCTGTCTTTTGGCTGAAACAAATCCGCTCGGACCAGTCCACCCGAACTGGTCATAATTCGCACGTTAGCACCACCGAGTTGCAACTGAACGTTATCCAGATAAGACCGCATTACCGGAGTCAGGTAAGCATCGACCACGGTTGTCTGTGTGCGGGATACGTATTGCGGAGTCACCGAAACGTTGGTGGAGTGGGTTATGTAAGTAAAACCAGCTTCGGTTATAGCTGTATGGAGTTGTTGTTCGTGAATCGGGTTTTTATAGGCGTTCAATAGGGAAATCGCAATGGCATCCGGTTGCGTTTCCTGAATTTGTGAAACAAGCACGTCAATCGTCTGGCTGGATAAAGGCGTCAGCACTTGGCCATCAGCGGTTATACGTTCGTCCACTTCCAGTACGGAGTCATATAGGACTTCGGCGGGTGGGATGGTAAGTTGAAATAAGTCGGGGCGTTGTTGCGTGCCAATTTTAAGGAGGTCTTTAAAACCTTTTGTAACAAGAAGCGCCACGCGTCCGCCTTTCCGTTCGAGTAGGGCGTTGGTTCCTTTGGTCGTTCCCAGGCGCATTTCCAAAGGTGGAAACGGTTGACTGATGGGCGTTTGTGTCAATAAACGAGCTGCCAAAACAGGGGCTTCTTCGCCTGTGAAGAGTTCGACTGTTTGTAACGTGCTGAGGTGTAACGCGGACATCCTGTCCGCGTTACACCTCACTGTCCCATCAACGGCTAATGACTCTATCGTAAACAGCTCATCGGTTTCAATAACCCGTAGCTGATACCCATCAAAAATAGGTGCCGTTAACCAGGGCGCTACAAGTTTACCGTCGATCAACTGACCGCGCAGGCGGCTACTGCTCAGCACTTTGGTTCGGTGTAAATTCCCGTTGGGGTCAAGAGCGAGGCCGTCGGTAAAGGTGCCGCCCGTATCAATCCAGATTTGGTACATGGGTTAATTGATCAGCGTAATTCCCGCCTGTCGATAAGCTGTTACAAGTTCTGGGTTCGCTTCCTTGTCTGTAATCAACACATCGAATAGGCTTAATGGCGCAAAATAGAGGTATTTGTTGGTTTCTAATTTCGAGGAATCGCAGAGGAGATAAACTTTTTCGGTTTGCCGGGCCATGGCCGTTGCTATGCTCGCTTCCTTCTCACTGTTCGCGCTCAGCCCATGCGCCAACGAGATACCATCGACGCCCATAAACGCCCGGTTAGCTCTATAGCGGGCCATGTGTTCTTCGGCAATTAACCCATGAACCGCCTGCCGCTCTTTGTCGACTTCACCACCTACCAGATTGACAGAGACTTCTGACTCCATCAATTCTGCTACGACGGGTAGCGAATTTGTGATTACTGTGATACGTTTATTGCGAATGAATGGACAAAGTCGAAACACAGTGCTGCCACAATCCATGAAAATCACATCGCCTTCCTGAATTTCCTGGGCGGCCAACTGGCAGATATAATCTTTCCGTTCGGAATTGACAGCGGTTTTGTTCGAAAATCGGTGTTTATCGGTGGCCAGGCTTACTTTCATGGCGCCACCTCTTGTTCGGTAAACCAGACCTGAAGCCGCCAATTGAACCAAATCCCGCCGGATAGTCATCTCCGACGTTTGTACCAATTCGGCCAATTCACCCACATCCGCCGAGCCACGTTCCTCGACCGTTTGTACAATAAGTTGCTTTCGCTGTTGGAAATTCATACCCGATTTACTTCTTTTGTTCAAAAATAAACAAAATTGAACAATTTTAAACAAATGGCTACTGAACGTGTGCAAATAACGGAGGAGAAATTGCTTTCTGACAACTGGTACATTCTTAAACGGTTTACATTCAATTATCTGGGTAAGAATGGAAAATGGACTACGCAACAACGCGAGGCTTATGACCGGGGCAATGGGGCTACTATTTTGTTACACAATCCGCAAACCGATACGGTGATTCTGACCCGCCAGTTCAGATTACCAACCTTCGTGAATGGTAACCAGTCGGGTATGCTGATTGAAGCCTGCGCAGGTCTGCTCGACGATGAGCATCCGGACGATGCCATCCGACGGGAAATGGAGGAAGAAACCGGCTACCGGATTCAATCGGTCCAGAAAATCATGGAAGCCTATATGAGCCCAGGTTCTGTGACCGAAAAGCTATTCTTCTATCTCGCTCACTACACCGCCGACACCGAGCGAAATGCAGGGGGCGGCATCGACGAAGAAGAAATTGACATATTGGAACTGTCTGTTAGTCAGGCGATGGCCATGATTAAAAACGGTGATATCATGGACGGTAAGACGATCATGCTGTTACAGTATTTGCGTTTACAGCAGCTAAACCAGAACTGATGGCAAAATGTATGATGTCGGGTTGAAGAACCCGACGTCACGTCTCGGAAATGTTTTGCTGTGGTTGCTGTGGTATCAGGTTGAAGAACCTGACACGGCAAGGTTTCTCAAAACCTCGAGAATAGATGTCATTCGGTTTTAAGAAACCTCACAGCGTCGGGTTTGAGAACCCGACACCACGAGAGTCATCGACGCCACGAAGGCCATACATATGTCTCTACTTCTTGCTCGAAGAACCCGACACCGAAGCCGCAGAATCACTTGCCGCTGAGATCATGTTGGCGAACAGACGGTAAGCGCCCGGTACACCAGCGGGTAATTCGCGGAAGAAGACTAGACCTGTGTACATGAAGTGGCCTTTGCCGTATTTGGCATAAATCAAACTTCCTTGTTTGGGCGCTTCGTTCTGATCGTTGGCCGAGAAAATGGGTTCGTAGGCTTTGTCCCAATCCTGCGCGAAATAAATGCCGCGTTCCTGAATCCAGCCCGAAAAATCAGCGGCTGTAATTTTATTCGGATAATTGAGTAGCGGGTGCTGCGGATTGATGAAGTTCATCGGTGCATCCTCTTCCGTAACACGCTCATTTACGACTTTAAATGGGTAGGGGCCAAGTTGGGGTAGGGGGGCTTCATTCCGGAAGAACGAGTTAACGGGCGTAACATATTGCACGATCATCGTTCCGCCGTTTTTGACGTAATCCATCAATTGGGGTTGAGCCCGAGCCATCCAGCTATTGGTGTTGTAAGCCCGAACGCCTACGACAATGGCGTCATAACCCGAAAGGTTACCAATTAAATCATTGGGGCCAAGCAACGTAACACGGCAACCCATTTGCTGTAACGCGGCAGGCACTTCATCGCCCGCACCAACTATGTAGCCAATGTTTTTCGCGGTTACTTTTACATCGAGCTTAACCAATTTGGCCGAAGCAGGCGGAAACAGCGTTTGCGTTGGAATATGCTTGTAAGCAACCAGGCGCAGACCGGTTGTAAAAGTGCCGCTAGCCGTCGTCATAATGGCCTGTAATTTGCCATCTTTGGCCTGTGCCGTTGGCGACAGACTAAAGGTTATCCGTTGCTCATCGCCCTTGTTCGTTAGTGAAAAAGGAGCAGATGCTGGTTCTACGCGCCAGCCTGTTGGAACGTCGAGCTTAAGCGTTCCTACTTGATTCGCTTGCCCAGCTTTTACCACAATTTCAGCCGTTTTGGCTGTATTGTCAGCAAACACATACACCCGTTCGGTGAGGTTGGCTGTTACGGCAGGCTGAATGATGAACGGACGATAAATTTCCCCATCAACCGGGTCGGTGGATTTGTAAACAACGGGACGGCTATACGTAAACGATTGACCACCAATCTCGAAAGTATAACTGGCCGTTACCGCTGCCGGGTTTTCTGGAAGGCCAATTAACTGCTGGTTATCGACCTGAAACAAGCCTTTATCGATTGGTTTCTCAAGCCAGTAAGGTTGCGAAATTGGTTGCGTTTTAGGAATCGCCAGTGTAGTTGGGAAAAGGATAACGTCATTGGGTTTAAGCGCCAGATTGAGCGTAGTGTCTTTACCAGTTGAATAGTGAATACTAACCAGCTTAACGGGCGCATTGACCCGGTTGACAACGTTAGTCGAAATTTTGATGGTTTCACCGGGCGTAGCTGCATAGTCGGCAGGATTCGTTTCGAACCAAAGGCCCAGACATTGCTGAAGGAGCGTTTGTACTTCCTGACGTTTGGCTTTTACATAGATATTGGTCGTGTCTAGCTTGCTGATCGCGCCATAAAGCTGCACCAATGCCGGAACTGAAGCGGCAGGTTGGTCGGGTCGGAAGCTGGCAATTGTTTGGGTGACGAGCGATTGCACAGCGTCGCTATTTTTAACCCGTTTCCAACTTATATCGATGCCTTCGAGCGGATCTTTTTGAACAGGGTCACCGCCTTTTAGCAGAAAGTAATCAACTTTTTCACCCCGATTTGGCGCTACGCCAAATCCCTGGCTTTTGTGCTGACTGCGGCTTTCGGAGGCAATCTCGCCATACGACTTACCCAACAGTGGGTTATATAGTCCCGTTTCAACACCAACCAGATTGCCCGCTTCGTCGGGTTTTTTATTGCTCAGGAAAGCGCCCGGAATGAACATATTCCAGAAAATTCGCTTGGCCTGCCAGGGCTTCACGAAGGCCAACTGCTCCGGGAATTTGGTCGGATCATTTGAGATTTTAAACGCTTCTTCGGCCAGAAAACCCGATGCGCTGTGGTGACCATGACCCGCGCGGGCATCGGGTGGAAATCGGGTGATAATCACATCAGGCTGGTACTTGCGAATCATCCAGACCACATCGGCCAGAACTTTATCCTGTCCCCAGGTCCGCACGGCTTCATTGGTCGATTTGGAGAACCCAAAGTCATACGCCCGACTGAAAAACTGATCAGGCCCATCGACCCGACGTGCCGCCAGAAGTTCCTGGGTACGGATAACACCAATATTTTCACCCTGCTCTGGCCCAATCAGATTTTGACCGCCATCGCCCCGTGTTAAGGAAAGATAACCCGTTCGAACGAGTCGATCTTTGGCCAGGTAAGCAAGGAGTAGCGTATTTTCGTCGTCGGGGTGGGCGGCTACATAGAGCACCGTGCCGAGAACGTTCAGTTTCTTCAGATTCGAGAGGATTTCACTGGAAGGAGTTGGCTTAATTGGTCCATAAGGAACCTGAGCAACTAAAGCTGAACTAAGCGAAAGACCAAGTAGTAAGGCAGGCAGGCGTTTTCTGAGCGACACAGGCTGAAAATAGATTATTGATGGATTGGACAAATTTACAACGAAAGCATAGAAAAGGCTACCCTAAAAAGGTAGCCTTTTAACTAGTGTTGCCTAACAACTAAACGTATTTATTGGAAGATTGACACTTTGGTAAATTGATCGGGAAGTGGTTTCGGCACGTTTGGATTGGTGTTAACCTCACCTTGTGGATAAATGAACCGTTGCGGCTTCTGCGTACCCGCATAGAGCGGAATCGGTAATTGAACAACTGGGGTTGCCTTTGCCATTCGGCGCACATCATTGAAAGCCTCGTACTGCATCAGGAAAATAATGTAGCGCTGCGTAACAATTTCATAGAGCATAGCTGTTTGCACTGTTGCCAGTTTCGTTGGATTGGCCAGACCGGTAGGAGCGAAGTCGGATGCTACGTAAGCGTCGTATTTAAGGCCCGTGGTCGACATAGTCTGCCCGTTGAGATACCCTTTGGCAAGTCCACTTCTGACCAGATTGAGGGCCGCTAATGCCTTATCGGTGTCGCCCAAACGAGCCTGTGCTTCTGCTATAATCAGCTGATTCTCATAGTACGTGAGAATAGGATGCGGAGCGGTTGACTTAAATGCCCCATCAACAACGTTTGGATCTAGACTACCCGTTGCCGTTATGCCCGTCTTGAAATAGAAATTATAGAGCGCCGTTTCGTCCGTTTTGGTATTGGCTGAGTTAATTCGGGAGTTTATCAGAGTTGGCAGATAAGCGCCATCGAAGCCCGTATCGCCCGCCCGGTTTACCCGGAAGAAATCATAGTTCTGGTTATAATCGACCCCTTGGCTGGTACCATGCGGAACCAGCGCATCGCCTGCCGTACTGCTGATTCCTGAAGCTGCATTGGTAACGGCTTTGGCATAATCGCCGGTGTGCAGATAAAGCCGGGCTTTCAGGGTATAGGCAGCCGCTTTCCATTTGGAAACATTACCGCCATAAATGAAATCCTGCGTGGCAAAGGCTAAACCCGCCGATGCCGACAGATTCTGAATCGCGTTGTCGAGCGTCGTATGGAGCGCCGTATAAACGTCCGCTTGCTTATCGAATACGGGGGTTGGGTATTTGACATCGTCAAACGCCTGGCTATAAGGAACATCGCCGTAAAGATCCGTCGCTTTGGCAATCAGCAGGGCTTCCAATACCTGCCCAACGCCTTTGGTCCATTTATCGCCGAGAGCATCCGCCTTTGTTTGAATCAGCCGTGCCTGACTGGCAGCCGGGTAAAGTGGATTCCAGGAGAAATTCTGGGAGGAAACAATGTATTCGGCATAGCCCTGATGCTGCCGGGCCAGTCCGTTCAACTCGCCTGCCCAGATGGCCGAAATCCGCACGTCGGTATCCTCATGCAGCATGGAAACACCCAGAAGCGTTCCCGACAAAAGGGTAGCTACGTCTACATCCGTAACCGCATTCGGGTTGCTTTTAATATTCTGTTCATTAAACAAATCACTGCAACTGCTTAAGAGCGAAACGCCCAGCATTGCCATGACAACTTTATGAGAAAATGATTTTTTCATGGTTCTAAATGAGTTTACTAGTTCAGGTGATTCATTGGCGAACGTGCCATGAACCAGAGCGACGAATCGCTGAAAACCTTAACCAGGGTTAGTACGTGATTTTCAGGGAGAACAGCAGTGACTTTGTGTTGGGGTTAGTAAACCAGTCCTGACCGCGCGATAAGCCAGCTCCCGTAATGTTTACTTCAGGATCGGTGCCGGTATAGTTGGTCCATAAAACAAGGTTACGGCCCGTTAAGCTGAAATCGACGTTCGATAGGTGCGTGAACCGGCGGAACCCTGCGCTGCGGAGGCTGTAGCTAAGCGTTATTTCGCGCATGCGGGTAGCACTACCATCTTCAATAAATTGCTTATAAGAAGCTGAGTTGAAAGCCGTTCCCCGCCCTTGCCACCAAGCCTGGTTGATGGCTACTGGCCCTGCGCCGAAATCTTTGATTTCACCCTGGAACGAAGTACCTGCAGCTATCGTAGCACCGGTCACATCTTTTAAGCCACCTGTTGGCGCTACCACCGTATGTCCCTGATCGCCATGAGTGCCAATGTTGTACAGCGCACCGCGTGTGCCATTGTAAAAATCATTACCCGCAACCCGGTCAAACAATACATAAAGTGACAATCCTTTGTACGAGAAGGTGCTTCCTAAGCCACCCCGCCATTTCGGGTTCGGATTGCCGATGATTTCGTTATCAGTACCACCTTGTGGGAAACCGTTGGCATCGAGCTTGTACTTGCCCGATTCATCTTTCAGGAAGTCAGTCGAATAGAAAACGCCAAACGGTTGTCCCGGAATGAGCGATGCATTTTCCTGATAGCTGTCAGGTAATATATACACACTGGCTCCCGCCAATGAAATAACCTTGTTACGGTTCAGGGAGAAGTTGGCCGACAGATTCCATTTGAAATTGCCCAGGGTCATTACATCGGCACCAGCTTCGAGTTCAAGTCCTTTGTTCGATAATTCGGCCGCGTTGATGTTCCGGACGGTGTACCCTGTTTCGTTCGGAACGTTCAGCGATAGAATTACGTCTTTCGTGTTGTTGCTGTAAGCTGTTGCCGAGAAATTGATGCGGTTGTTGAGGAAACGGAGGTCGACCCCAACTTCCGATTCCGTTTTGCGTTCTGGACGCAGGAAGTCGTTACCAGCCGTTGTACTCCGAACATAACCGCCACCATAGAGCGAACTGGCCGATGATAAACCACCCGCAAAGGAGTCGCCATAAGAGGCTGGCGAGAAGGTCGTGAAGTTTTGGTAAGGTTGTGGCTGAATACCCACTTGCCCCCAGGTCAGGCGTAGTTTACCAAAGCTCAGCACCGAGCTCGTTTCCAGCCCTTTTAACTTGCTGAATTGCCAGGCAAGGGCCGCCGATGGGAAAAAGAAGCTACTGTTTGTTTTAGAGCCAAATGTCGAAGCACTTTCACTCCGGCCTGTCAGGGTCAAAAACAGCATGTTATATGCCTGTACTTCGGCCTGTGCGTAGTAGGCATACGTGCGGATCAGGGAGTTGTAGTTAGATGCCGACAGGTTCGAGTTTAAGGCATTGGTCAGAATATCAGGAGCTGTGGGCACAATCAGATTCGTGATCGCATCAGTCAGGATAGCCTTCCGGCGGCTGTTGTAGTTAACACCAACTAACAGCGAACCACTAAAGTTATTGCTGAATGTTTTGTTGGCGTTGGCAAACACGTCAGTGTTGAATTGCTTCTCGGTAATCCAGTTTTTCGACAAATAACCGCCAAGGTAGGTCGATGAGTTACGGGCAAAACGTTCCAGACGAGCGTCGGTGAAGTTATCGATACCGGTCCGGCCTGTAATGCTTAACCAGGAAGTTGGCGTAATTCCTAATTCAATGTTACCCGTAATCCGGTCAACGTCGGTGGTATTTTTGTTGTTGTTAATATTCCAGACCGGGTTCGAGTAAATCGAGTTCTGATCTTTACCCAGCGGGTTTCGGTACGAAACGTGCTCGTTGGCGAAAACCTGACCATTTACATCGGTATACGTGCCGGTATAATACGAGTTGTCGAAATCAGGAGCAGTACGGGTTCCGCCTAACAGAATACCGTCGAGGTTGTCACCCTGTTGGTTACGCGATGAAAATACTTTCGAGTAAGCCACGTTGGCCGAAGCCCGAAACCATTCGGTGAATTGGCTGGCTACATTGACCCGAGCGGTGTTGCGCTGGTAATTACTGAAGGCTTTTACAATACCTTCCTGGTTGAGGTTGGAATAACTGATCATGAAATTAGACCGGTTATTTCCTCCACTCAGGTTGATGCTGTTATCCGTAAAATGACCGGTTTGATACACGTCGTTGACGTGATCAAAAACGTCTCTTGAGTTTTTGCCACCATGCGGATTAGCGGCTGTTCCGGCTGCAATGGCGTAGCGTTTGGTTCCATCCGGGAACGTTACAAATCCCTGATAACCAGCTGCTGTCGGGTCTGTTATGTACGTATCGGCCCCACCCGCCCGACTGGAAATCAGGTCGCCAAAGCTAACTTTGTTTCCCTGGCTGTATCGGCCATTGGTACCCTGGCCATAGGTTGTCTGGAGGGGGTGCATTTTATTCACCCGGTCGAACGAAACGGTCGACTTGAAGGTGATATTCACTTTCCCTTTACTGTCTTTCCCTTTTTTAGTCGTGATAACAACTACCCCGTTAGCCGCCCGTGTGCCCCATAAAGCCGCTGCCGAAGCACCTTTCAGTACTTCCATGCTTTCGATGTCTTCGGGGTTGATATCGTTAATGCGCGACTGCTGAACGATAGAGTTCCCTGCTGCCGACCCGGTATTGTCGCTGGAGTTACTGACAGGAATTCCATCGACAATAAAGAGTGGTTGGGCGTTACCGTTGATTGTATTCTGGCCACGAATCTGAATGTAAGCGCCTGCGCCTGGGTCACCACCATTTCGGGTGATAATTACCCCCGAGGCTTTCCCGCTTAAACCAGTCAGAAGGCTCGTTTCACCTGATTTGGCGATGCTTTTCCCTTCCACCGTCGAAACGGATGACGCAAATTTGTCGCGCTCTTCTTTAACGCCAAGCGCGGTGATGATAACCTCCGATAATTGTTTGGTATCGGTCTTCAGCTGAACATTAATGACCGCCCGTCCGCCAATGACTTCTTCAACCGTTTGCATACCTACTGCGGAAAAAACCAGTGTGGTGCCCGATGGTGGGACATTTAGGCTATACTCACCCTTTACATCGGTGACTGTGCCAATGGTTGTCCCTTTAATAACGACCGTAGCACCGGCAAACCCCCCTGCGCCTTCTTCGGCAGCAACAGTACCACTTATCTTACGGCCCTGCGCCCACACACATGAACAACTTAAGCCCACCAGCAATAGGCTCATGAGTAGTGATTTCATCATAGTTTTAGTTTAAGTTAACAAATGCGGTTTTTGTTCTATGAAATAGTATTCAATTGACTATTTACGAAATTTTATTCTAATAAATATGATTATATAGAAACTATATTTTAGGTATATGATTTTATTTAGAATTATTTATTATTTAGGTATAAATACTAGGTATTTTAACCTTCTTTTTATCGAATTTTAATCTTAGTAGGTTGCGCGTATCTCTATAAAATTACTGGTAATCAGTAGTATATATGTGTTAATGCTCATCTTTATAAATGGTATAATTACTCTAATTGATTGCCATTTTTGTAGTTATACCATACTTGAAGATTTTACCAGTATGAGTAAATTTTGAATAAGCTTCTTTGGCGCTGTTTGACGGAGGTCTTAGCAAACAAAAGTCCCCTCGCTCATGGTCGAACGAGGGGACTTTTGTTTGCTAGGTATCTATCTGCTTTATGACGACTGGTTTTAGACACTGTTTATGCTTAAGGGCGCGTGAGCAGGCGATCAATTGGCAAAACCTCGCCATTTTTGATTACCTGTTCCACATTCAGGGCGTCGCGCACATTGGTGAGTGGATCGCCGTTGACGATGACTAAATCGGCTAGCTTGCCCGGCTCGATGGAACCTAGATCTTTACTAACACCTACTGTCTCGGCAGCCCAAAGCGTGGCAGACCGGAGCGCCTGATACGGAGTCAACCCTGCATCGACAAATACCTGAAGTTCGGTATGCAGGCTCATGCCGTAGGGGACAAATGGACTATCGGTTCCGGTAGTAACGTGGGCACCCGCATCAACCAACGCTTTTACGCCTTTCTGAAGATTCCCGAAATTACTTAAATAGCCGGGGCTTATTTTGGCATATTGAGCCGACCCAGCCTGTAAGGCATTCGTGAACTCTTCGGAATAAAACGCCTTATACTGCCGATTCTCCAGCAAACTTGGGTCTTTGGTCGTCAATACGGCAAAACCGCCTTGCAAGGAAGCTGTTGGCGTAATATTCATGCCCGATTTGGCGAGCAGTTGAATAACATCCTGATAACTCCGGTTCATGGCCGTAATCTTGGGCGAATAGCCACGTCGGCTGGTACCACCAATGTGCTCAACCGCATCGACATCGTAGCGCATGGCCGGGAAAATTTCGTGCGACGATACGGGCATCCCATGCGCATGCGCAAAGGTTGTGATGCGTTGCTGCATTGCATCAGGCATTCGAACGTAGGTTTTAATGAGATCGTAACCCAATTTAACTGAGCGATTCAGTTCTCGATCAAGTTGCTCGTCGGAGTTGATGCTGGTGGCTGCGCCGTAATAAATTCGGGTTCCGTCGGTTAAGCCACCTGTGAAAAATTGGCGCGGACCAGGTCGAACACCACTCGCCCACGATTCTTTTCGTTCGAGGGCGTCGTATGGATCGGCACCAGGTTCCCGAATGGAGGTAATGCCAAAGGATAACCACAAGCGGCCTATTTTTTCGCCAACCATCGAGTGCTGGTGCGTGTGCATCTCGAACAGACCGGGAATAACCGTCTTCGTTGATGCATCAACTAGCGTTCCCGGGCGACCAGCCTGATGAGGTAAAATGGACTTGATTCGATGACCTTCAATCAGAATATCGACATTGGTACGGTAGGTGTTCGCTTTGCCGTCGAATAACCGCCCCGCGTGAACTACTACTTGACCAGCTGGCTGATTAATTTGCCAGGTCAGGTCCATCGGGTGCGTTTCAATGTGTCCGTCGGCCAGGTAAACCTGCTTTAATACGTCGGTTGCCAGAAATAACAGGCTCTTCGAGTCGCCCGTCCAGGTGGGCGTATCAGTTTGTTCTGTGGTTAATTGGCGGGGTTTTCCTATAATCGTTCCGTCAGGTTGCACGTCTGTAATCCACAACAGACCATCCAGAACATAGGCCATCTTTGTGCCATCGGGCGACCAGATGGGACCGTTCTGGCTCCGTGTTGCCAGACTATGACCTGGTGCGGGTGATACGTATCGGTCGTTTTTGCCATCGAACGAAAGCAGTAGTACTTCACTCACCCCCTCGCGATAGCGCGACGAGTAGGGGTGAAGGGCCGATATAGCAATCGTTTTCCCATCTGCCGACCAGCTTGCCTGACTGGGTACAAACACCGATTCGTGCAGTTTTTGGGTTTTGGGCACTGTTACATCAGCGGTGTAAGTAACGTCAGCGGTGTAGAGCGTACTGCGGCCCCAGGCATTGCGAGGGTCACTCTGATAAAAAGCAACTTTACTACCGTCGGGCGACCAGCTCGGAAAGTGTAAATCGTCTCCCATATCCACCAAAACCCGATCCTGTCCTGTTTTTAGATCCCGAATCCAGACATCCATGTTGCCATTTCTGTCCGACGTATAAGCCAGTTTGGTTCCATCTGGTGACCAGCTTGGTTCCAATTCCATCGATTGCCCCTGAGTTAGACGTTCAGGTTTTTTTGTCCCTTTTGCCAAGAGCCACAAATCACCTAGAGCCGCAAACGCAATCTGTTTTCCATCGGGCGAAATGGCGGGGCCTTTAATGCCAAGAACGGGTTGTGGCTTCCGACTATCGAAGTCGTAAGTTTTTCGTTTGTAGGTCGTTTTGGGTAGGTTAATTAACGCCTGGAATGGAATGATCTGCGCAGTTGAGCTACCAATTTTTCGTCGTTTCAAGGAACCACTGCTGGTATATAAATATTCATCGGACGAGAACCAGCTTGCCCGAAACGGGAATACATCTTCCGACGCTTCGGTTAGCATCTGGGTTTTGCCGTCGGCCAGTGAAACGACTTCTAAGCCACTTTGTGAATTATTCAGCACATTATAGAACAGGTGCGATCGATCGGGCTGCCAGGCTGGCCCGACCAGTTTCCCTTTCGTCGACGAAACCAGTTTTTCAGGTTGTCCAGGGTTGATTACATAAATACCCGGCGCATTTGTCCGGTCAGAAACGAACGCGATTTGTTTCCCATCTGGCGAAAACGCTGGGCTGAAATCATTGCCCGAATCGTTAGTAAGCTGAGTAAGTTTTCCATCGGCCAAATTGAGCTGCCAGATGTCGTAATTGCCGCTACGGTCAGAAGCAAAAACCAGTTGCTTGCCATCGGGCGACCAGTGAGGTTCCCGGTCGTCATAAATGCCCGTAGTCAGCTGTTTGGGCTTACCACCTTCCTTAGAAACTACCCAGATGTGATAGCGACCATCCCAAAAGGCATGAAACGCAATCTGCTTGCCATCGGGCGACCAACTCGGCTGCCGACAATCACCGAGTGGGTCGGTTACAGGACGCGCGGTTCCGCCCAAAGCGGGTAAAACCCAGATCGTTCCCTGCAAATCAATGGCTATAGATTTTTTATCGGGCGAGAGGTCTGCTGCCATATTTGTTCCCTCCGTGACTGTTACGCGCAACGAGTCAATGGAAGCCGCCTGAGCAGTACTCTTTAGAAAAGAGGGTAGGCAGAACGATATGACTATTATTGTAAAAATAAAAGAATAAATATGTCGCATAAAGCAAAAAGAGGTAATTATTATTTTGATGAAGAGTTGGTTTTGTGTTTTTTCTTTTGAACCTACGCAGTCGAGCGCCCACTTCCAAACATAGCCTTGATTTCTAGAGAGATAATTAATGAACTCCTAGAATAACCGAAAAAAACCTTAAAAAAAGTCAATGATTTTGCGCGTAGCATGGCCGTTATGCAATGGCAAATTCTATCTTTGCGAGAATCACTTATTTAACCTTTACCTATTTCTATGAATTACAGTGTTTATCTGGTTCCCATCCTCGGCATTGTTGGCCTGCTAGTGATGTTTACCAAATTTATGTGGGTCTCCAAGCAGGATGCTGGCGACGCCCGAATGCAGGAGATTTCAGGCTATATTGCTGATGGGGCCATTGCTTTTCTTAAAGCTGAATGGCGTGTGCTGACGTATTTTGGGATTATAGTCGCCCTTCTGCTAGCCTATATGGGCAGCCTGGTTCCAAATTCCAGCTCAATTATTGGGCTTTCTTTTATCTTGGGTGCATTCCTGTCGGCGCTGGCTGGCTATATCGGTATGAACATTGCCACGAAGGCCAACGTTCGTACCGCGCATGCTGCGCGTACAAGCCTGACGAAAGCCCTTGAAGTGTCGTTTACAGGCGGATCGGTTATGGGAATCGGGGTTGCCGGTATTGCCGTACTGGGTCTGGGGAGTCTGTTCATTATTCTCTACAAATTATACGTTGAGCCATCGGGCGATGTGAATGGCCTGCCGATGGAGAAAGCGCTCGAAGTACTGGCCGGTTTCTCTCTCGGTGCTGAATCGATTGCGTTGTTTGCTCGTGTAGGTGGGGGTATTTACACCAAAGCTGCCGACGTTGGGGCCGACCTGGTGGGTAAAGTAGAAGCGGGTATACCTGAAGATGACCCGCGTAACCCGGCTACGATTGCCGATAACGTAGGCGACAACGTGGGTGACGTAGCCGGTATGGGTGCCGATTTGTTCGGTTCGTACGTGGCTACCATTCTGGCTACGATGGTGTTAGGCCGTGAAATCGTTATCCCGAACGATCCAATTATGGGTCATGCTCCTATCGTCTTACCGATGGTTATTGCGGGTTTGGGTTTGATTTTCTCCATCATTGCAACTTACCTTGTTAGGGTTAAAGACGATAATGGAAACGTACAGGGAGCCTTAAACCTGGGTAACTGGGCATCGATTGCAATTACGCTGGTGGCTTCTTATTTTCTGGTTAATGCCATGTTGCCTACGGGTACCATGGAAATCCGGGGTGTGGAATTTACCCGGATGGATGTATTCTACGCGATTGTCACGGGACTTGTCGTTGGTGCACTGATGAGTACCGTCACCGAATATTATACGGCGATGGGCCGTCGTCCAGTATTATCGATTATCCGGCAATCGGCTACGGGTGCAGCTACCAACATCATCGGCGGTCTGTCGGTGGGTATGGAATCAACTGTGATACCCATTTTGGTACTGGCGGCTGGTATTTATACATCCTATCATTTTGCTGGCTTATACGGTGTGGCTATTTCGGCGGCTGGTATGATGGCTACCACGGCTATGCAATTAGCCATTGATGCATTCGGCCCGATTGCCGATAATGCCGGTGGTATTGCCGAAATGAGCTACCTGCCTGAAGAAGTACGTGGTCGCACCGATATTCTGGATGCCGTTGGAAACACAACTGCGGCTACCGGTAAAGGTTTTGCTATTGCTTCGGCTGCCTTAACCGCACTCGCTCTGTTTGCTGCTTTTGTGGGTATTTCGGGTATTTCGGCCATTGACATTTACAAAGCCGACGTATTAGCTGGCCTGTTTGTAGGCGGTATGATTCCATATATTTTCTCGTCGCTGGCGATTGCGGCTGTGGGTCGTGCAGCTATGTCGATGGTGGAAGAAGTTCGCCGTCAGTTTCGCGAAATACCGGGTATCATGGAAGGGACAGGTAAGCCCGAATACGAAAAATGCGTCGCTATTTCAACGCAGGCGTCTATCCGTGAAATGGTGTTGCCGGGTGCTATTGCCCTGACGGTACCCGTAGTGGTTGGCTTCATTTTCGGGCCCGAAGTATTGGGCGGTTTGCTGGCGGGTGTTACTGTATCGGGCGTTCTGATGGGTATTTTCATGAACAATGCCGGTGGTGCTTGGGACAACGCCAAAAAGTCGTTTGAAAAAGGAGTGCTAATCAATGGTCAGACCTACTACAAGAAATCGGAACCGCACAAAGCATCAGTTACCGGCGATACCGTTGGTGACCCTTTCAAAGACACGTCGGGTCCATCGATGAACATCCTGATTAAACTGATGTCGATCGTGTCGCTCGTTATTGCCCCTTACATCGCTGTTCCTTCTGCCGAAACGCCGGGTTATAACAAAGAAGGCAAAGAAGCTGCTGGCACAGAGTTGCCTCTGGAAGAATCTACCGCGGCCGATAACGATAAAGTGAGCACACCAAACACAGGCCTCGGGGAGTTCCGCCCTGAAAAATTAACGAGTGGTGTCGAACTGAACATTCCTGAGTTTGGTATTGAAAGCAAACTACTGGCTTTTATCAAAGGCGATAAGCCTGTTGACAAAACAACCTGGTTTGACTTCGACCGCTTGCTATTCCAGACAGGTAGCGCCACGCTGGAACCTCAATCGCAGGAACAGTTGAAGAATATTGCCGAAATCTTGAAAGCCTATCCAGCCGTGAATATCAAACTAGGGGGCTATACCGATAACACAGGCAATGCTGCTAGCAACCTCAAACTTTCGCAGGATCGGGCCAATTCGGTACGGGTCGAATTAGAGAAAATGGGCATTGCCAAAGATCGCCTTGAAGCTGAAGGCTACGGACAAGAGCATCCTGTTGCTTCAAACGATACAGAAGAAGGCCGGGCGCAAAACCGCCGGATTTCGGTTCGGGTGACGAAGAAATAATTGCAGAATTAATTTAATTCGTTTATTAAAAAAGGTCGGTTTCAACCAGAATCGACCTTTTTTAATGCGAAAACTTATGATTGACGATGCATCTATTAAAAATCATACAAGACTTAGAGGGAAGTTCGAACAACGAACGAAGTAATTATATCAAACGGTTTCTTAGCCAGAATGGTATCGACTATTCTGTGCAACAGTACCAGTCGGGAGCAAACTTAATTGTACGACCCAACCATAGAAAAGCAGTAGTTGCGTTAAGTTCACATTTTGATGTGGTTCCTGAATCCCCGGGAGCCAACGATAATGCGTCGGCAATAGCCGTTTGTTTCGCCATTCTGTATAAAATCAAAACACATAGATTTACTAATTTTGATCTCGCTGTTTTCTTTTTCGATGAAGAAGAACGTGGCTTAAAAGGATCGAAAGCCTATGTTAATCAGTTCGGTATTGATGACATAGAAGCCCTAATAAATCTTGAACTTGTTGGGCAGGGGGATAGGTTTGCACTGTGGTCATTGAATGAAACATCTTCAGGCAAAATACTGGAAGCCTTTGAGGAAGCTGCCCGTGGGGCCAATATTTATTCCCGTAGATTTGATCAAATTGTAACTAATTCCGCAGATCACCTAAGTTTCAGAAAAGCAGGGCTGAATGACGCTTTTACAATAACCTGCGTTTCAGAAGAAGATTTGAATGTCGCCTATCATTATTATAAAGCCCAGGAGTTTGATGTTGATAGGTCTGTGCTACAGGAAATTATGCAACAGGCACCTATCTTTAAGCATTACCATAAACCAACAGATTTGAGTATCCATTTATCAGAAGTGTGTCTTCAGCAAACTACTGAAACGATCTGGAGTACTTTACTGAAATTTGATGATAGGTAATAAATAGTTGTAATCACAAACCGACAAGACAATGGATAGTATAGCTGAATACATTAAACAACATACAAGTAAGACAGTTTAGCAGATTGCAAAAACAGCAGATGTATCAATTGCCTTTGCTCTTGAATTACAGGCTGAATTAGCTGGTAAAAAAAATGTAATTAAAAGAAATAGAAAGAACTATACTATTTCTTGAGTCCATTATGAAAACAGCTCGCTCTCAGAATAGAGCGAGCTGTTTTCATAATGGACTTACTATTAATTTCCTAATGCGTTGTAAATCAGTAACTGATTGTTCGTCACAACGCGGTCGCCGGGGGCTAATCCGCTTGATAGGTACGTTTTTGGTCCAATCGATTTATAGACGTCTACTTCCCGTACCAGCGGCTGATTTTGACGATTAACCATAACCACGAAGTTGCGGTTCTTATCGAATACAACGGCGCTTGCCGGAATGGCCACACGTTTATCTTGACCCGCATAAGTAACGCTTACGTTAGCAAACATCTCAGGTTTGAGTCGGTAATCGGCATTATCGAGTGTAACACGAACTTTCAGGGTTTTGCTGTCGGGGTCGAGTACGTTAAAGATTTTGTCGATTCGGCCGTGAAAGATTTTATCCGGGTAGGAGAGGGTAGTAATCGTTGCCTGATCGCCCTCTTTTATGTTCGCTAAATCAGACTCATAAACGTTCGCGAGCGCCCACACATGATCGAGGTTAGAGATCGTGAACAAATTCTCTGGGTCGTCAGAACGAAGTTCCATTCCTTGTGATGCAGATTTCTCGACAATAAAACCGCTTACAGGAGCCTTTACAATGTAAACGGCACCTGTTCCGCCCACAATTCGGCGTCGTTCATTCACCCGATTCACTTCCCCTTTCGCTGCCAGCAATTGCTCCTGACTTGCCACCAATTCCCGTTGTGAGCTTAAGCCAGCTTTGGTCATGTCTTCGGCAACCTGTAAATTTTTCTGAGCAACGGCCAACTGGCCTTTTGCTGAGACATTCTGCTGTTCTAAATCGGCCAGATCGCCAGATCGGATTACAGCCAAGGTTTGGCCTTTTTTCACATAATCACCTAAATCTGCTTTGAGAGTTTCGATGTGGCCCCCTACCAACGGAAACACCTTGACAACCTGATCTTGGTTGAAGGTGATTTTGCCCGTTAAATTCAGCTCATTACGGGCATTCTCATACTTGGCCGTGTCGAAGGCGGCCGTGGCTAGCAGATTCGTTTCTTGGCGCTCTTTGGAGGTAGAATTTTCTTCTGATTTTTGAGCAGTACTATCGCAACTAGTTAAGCCACCCAAAACGGCCAGACCAATAGCAATCACAAAGGCCCCACTCTGTATAGATCGAACTTCCCGGCCAGAATCTGTACGTACTACGGACACCGCTACTTGATTTTGCAGGTTCGTTACTTCTTTATCGTTTATAAGCTTCAGCCAGTTATGGACCAGAGAGTAAACGAAAGCAAATGGGTATTTTTTCATGATGTTACGGCTCTTACAACGATATATTTTTTAGTCGCTGATAAGCAAAAAGGAGCCTTTACAAAAGTCTACTTTATTAATTAAAGGCTTCTTAAACCCAAATTAAAAGGTTATTAAAGCCGGAAAGCAACAGTGCCTGTCAGATTGATCTAACAGGCACTGTTGCTTTCAAGAACGTTGAGTAAATAGAGTACTATTACTTAAGCTTTTAAGGAAGACTTAGCGTCATCAACTCCCGATTTTGCGTTATCGGCTAGTTCTTCGACTTTGTCGTTATAGGCGTCTTTGGCCTCCTCTTTATTTTTATTGAGGGCAGCCTGCGCCTGATCTTTATACTGGTTGAATTGCTCTTTGGCTTTGTCAGTGTATTGATTTACCTGGCTTACCGCCTGCTCGTACCCTTCCTTTACCTGCGATACACCTTTCTCCCACTGGTCCTTTAAATCGCCTGAGCGCTTGTTTGCTTCTTCCGCTAATTTCTCACGGGTTTCTTTACCACTGCGGGGAGCTGTTAGAAGACCAATAACAACACCGGTAATAATACCAGTCAAAAAATCTCTTGTACTTCTCATCGTTTTATGCGTTTTAGGTGAGTGTTGATTTTAGCGAATCCGCAGATTACTGCTTAGCTTTTTTCTTAGCCTGATTAACCAGATCCTGGGTTTTCCCGGTTGCCGAATCAACATAGTCATTGTACTGGTTTTTAATATTATCCAGCCCTGACTGCAATTGATCCTGCAAATCTTTGAAAAACGAATCTGATTCAGACGTGATACGTTTCCGCGTTTTTTTACCGCTCTCGGGAGCAAGCAAAACACCGATAACTGCGCCAACTGCTAATCCTACTAAAATACCTGGTAGTGATTTCATGATTTCTAACTTTGGTGAATGACTTATGGTTCCAAGATGGTCAATCTACTAGAAAATACTGTACCACTATTGACTAAATGCGTTAAGTGGTTGTAAATTAGTTATTTGTGATTAGCCTTATTTATGTACATTGAGGATTTTTTTCTACAAGGACGTCCACGTTTTACGCAATAAATATCTTTAGGCTGAGATTGATACTTATTATTTTAAAAGACCCTGGCCCAAAGAGCGAGTTTGATAATGGCTACAAAAAAAATCCCCGCGCTCAATTTGGCGCAGGGATTCCGTACCCACCGTAACTTGTACTTAACCTAAAATAATTTACCTTGGATTAACCCAGGCCTAACACAACGAGTTGGTTAGAAAATTATCTATATCACAGATGATATTTCATAACTTAATGTACTCCCTTCTTCACACACCACGACCTTGAATCAGACGCAGGATAATCGCAATTACTGCAATCACCAGCAAAATGTGGATTAAGCTACTGCTACCAATTCCTGTACCCAGCACCCCTAGGAAACCCAGGAGCCAGATAATAATCAGGATGACAGCGATAGTGTAAAGAAGGTTTCCCATGACGTTTATTGAGTAAATCAGAACAAACTATCTCGCAATTGATAAACTGATTAGAAAAAGTTGTGCCAATATTGGTAGATACAGCTAGTTATAGGCACTAGAAGGCCTTATACGCTTGGAAATGAGCATGTAACTAGGGTATAATCTTTAAATAGGCCTTTGGGGAGTTAGCTGCCGAAAAATGAAAACTGTGGAATTTATTACACAACTGTAGAATAAGCGTGGAAAAATGGCTCAATTAACGGCTGAGTGTTTCCACACTAATTAATCTGGAGACTGGCTAAATTTATGACATTATAACCGCAATCAGCTAATCCAATGGACATTAATATAGGCTGATACTCGAAAATTGAGCACTAAAAGCACTTTCGGCACATATTTTATACAGTGTATTGTCAGAAGAACACAATTGAAAAACGAGATGTGCCGTGGTAAATACAATAACAGGGATTAACATGGGGCAGCAATACAGGCCAATCGCTATTAATGCGACCCCTATGGCAAAGCGCGTATTGATTGTCGATGATGAAGCTGACATCTGTTTGCTGTTATCAGGATTATTACGTCGTTTGGGATACCAGCCTACCTGTGCCCATTTTATTGAAGAAGGCCGTCAATGTCTCCACACACAGAAATTCGACGCTATTTTTCTAGACTTAAATCTGCCAGATGGGTTGGGCTTTGATCTGTTGCCGTTCATCAAAGAAGACCAGACAGAAGCTAAGATAATTATGATCAGTGCGTTTGATGGACAAGCCGAACGTCGGCGAGCTACTGAACAAGGTGCTGATTATTTTATAGGCAAGCCCTTTACCCGACGTTCGGTAGAGATGGCTTTGCAAACCATTCAGGTTTGAGTAACTTTGTTCATACAGCAAAGGTAGATTCATTCGTTGTTCATTACTGGACATGGTCTGTCTGAACAAGTTCAATACCGCTTCATGGAAAAAATTCTGATTATTGACGACAACAATGATATATGCCTGCTTCTAGAGCGTTTTTTGAGCAAGCAGGGCTATAAAACGGCGTCGGTACAGCGGGGTGATGATGGGCTGGTTTTGTTACGAAAAGAAGCTTTTGAGTTAGTCATCTGCGATTTTAAACTTCCCGATATTGATGGCCTTGAAATGCTTCGGCGTATTAAGGTTATGCACCCCACTACAGCTGTTATTATTATTACAGGCTATTCGGATGTTCGAATGGCGGTGCAAACGGTTAAGCATGGGGCATACGATTACGTAACGAAACCCCTGTATCCCGACGAGATTCTATACACGATAAAAGCAGCCCTCGAACGGCGTGCGCAATCGTTGAATCAGGCAAAAGGGGCACCTGTAACCGCTGCATCAGGTACCACAAAAGCAAGCACCACAAAGCCGTCGCCTAGTAAGACGCCTTTAACGCCCGACGGTAAACGATTTATATTTGGCCGAAGTCGTGCCGCCGAACAGCTTCAGAAACATATTGATCTGATTGCCCCAACGGATATGTCGGTAATTATTACTGGCGAGACTGGTACGGGTAAAGAGTTTGTTGCCAACGCTATTCACCTCAAGAGTAAACGCGCAGATAAGCAATTTGTGGCGATTGACTGTGGAGCTTTAGGTAAAGAACTAGCTGGTAGTGAGTTATTTGGTCATGTGAAAGGCTCGTTTACGGGAGCCATGTCGGACAAGGCAGGAAGCTTTGAGTTTGCGAATGGAGGGACCATATTTCTGGATGAAATCGGTAACTTATCGTACGACAATCAGATTAAGCTGCTACGGGTGCTACAAGAGCGAAAAATTCGGCGAATAGGTAGTAACCAGGATATTCCGGTTGATGTGCGGATTATTGTCGCCACCAATGAGGACTTGCGTGAAGCTGTTCGGCAAGGAAAATTCCGGGAAGATATTTACCATCGGATTGCTGAGTTCGAAATGCACCTATCGCCTTTGCGTGAACGTAAATCCGATATTATGATCTTTGCGGAGCATTTTCTGGAATTGGCCAATCAGCAGTTAGAGAAAGATATTCAGGGCTTCGAAGAAGAAGCGAAGGATAAATTGAAAGAGTATTACTGGCACGGTAATCTGCGAGAATTGCAAAACGTGGTGAAACGAGCCGTGTTGCTCACACAAGGCGATTATATAGAAGCCGATGTGTTGCCCCATGAAATTATTTCGCCCCAGTACTTTACACCCGAAGAGACGAATGCTGGCCATGTTCAGGTTAACTACGATCCTGCTCGACCAGGTATTCCGGTGTTTAGCCAATCGGCAGCTAACTTGAAGTCGGTTTCGGAAAATGCCGAACGTGCGGCTATTTTGAAGGTGCTGGAGAAAACGGGGTACAACAAAACCAAAGCCGCTGAGGTTCTTAATATCGACCGTAAAACGCTTTACAATAAATTGAAAGCATACGATATCCATTTATAAAAGAGTGAAAGTGCGAATGAGCGAAAGAGTGATTAACCTACATTAGATAATCACTCTTTCGCTCATTCGCACTTTCACTCTTTATTCTTCTAGTTCACACTAAAGCCTACTGAGAGTAAGCCTACGCCGTTTTTAGCATTGCCCAGTATCGTATTGGCTGCTCCACTGTTAGCGATGTTTTGTAAGCCCTGCTCATAACGGGCTCCAATAAATGCCTTGCCGAAGTAGAGGTTAAGCCCACCCGCTATGCCATAATCGACCTTATTGAAATTGTCGCGGTTGACTGCAGTAGAGCCGCTTCCAAAATCACCATTCGAATTAATATTCGAGTTCAGCAGGTATGATACATAAGGACCAGCCTGCAACTCAACGGCCTGTCCTAATTTAAACGTGGCCAAAACAGGTAGCTCAGCATAATTAAGTTTGAAGGTGTTTTTGCCGCTGAAGCCAATAACATTGTAAGTAGCCGAAGCACCTTTTGTCATGTAAAGCAACTCGGGCTGAATGGCAAAAAACTCACTGACGGGTATCTGTGAAAAAACACCCGCATGAAATCCGATTCGTTCGTTTTTGTTCGTAGCTCCCTGACTATCGTAATACAACGAACTTGCATTTAAACCACCTTTTAATCCGACCCGGGTTTTACCTTGTGCAAGCGCACTAGATGAGTTCAACAATAGGGCACCTACGCTAAAGAAGGCAGCCACCGTCAAAGTTTTTACTGAATTGTTCATAACGTTAATTGGTTAAAAACAGAACATAAATTATATCTGTCTTGGTAGAGGTTGTTTCAAATCCGTGCCAGAATGGGCAGAATTAGCGTAAATACACGCTTATGCCTGGTTTACTTGGGGTTAGGTTACTTTCGAAAGGGTATGAGTTTATTTACCTAGTTAGCAACAATGAGTAAGAAATTCCCCAATTTGTAGAGCGGCTCAATCAGTTTTACTACTAGAGCGGTTGGTACTTGATAAGTTGTAAGTTGGCAGGCAATTTATAGGGCCTATCTATTGAGTCTGGCCTTATAACCCTAAAAATATATTTACTTATTGATAACCTCCTTTTATCTCAAAAGTATACTTTAGCTGTCTATAGTTAGAAATCAGGCATTTGGGTAAGCTAATGTAGAAAACAACAAGCCGGAATTAAGCAGAGCCAGGTATCTGGAGTTTTATACTGGTAAATAATACGTTAATAAATTGATGTTTTTAAGTAATTTTGGAAAAGAGGTACACCTCCTGAAAAAATTGAAAATAGATAATGGCGCTAATTGATTAGAGACGTTAAGTTGATTATAGCCTACTAAAACGTAAGAAATTAATTAGTATTCAATAGCCGTAATTTTTACTGATCTGTATGCACCGTAAACTTACAACCATGACCATTCTGATCGCCGACGATGATACAGATGATCGATTGTTCATGGATAAGGCACTTCGTCAGAGTGGTTATACGCAAAATGTTCAGTTTGTTGAAGATGGCGAAGAGTTGATGGAATATCTGCGTCAGGAAGGGCGTTATAATGAGGAAAATGCCCCCTGGCCTAATCTATTGATTTTAGACCTGAACATGCCCCGGAAAAATGGCTTTCAGGCTCTGAATGAAATAAAAGATGATCCTAAACTGCGTCGATTGCCGGTGGTTGTTATGACCACATCCTCAGCCGACGAAGATGTACTAAAAACCTATAATCTTGGCGTTAATTCATTTGTGACAAAGCCCTTTAATTTTAATCGGCTGGTCGAAATGGTCAGTGCTTTGAAAACATACTGGATAGATACCGTTAAACTGCCATAACAGCTTTCGGTCAGTGATTTTTATACTTTTCTGCTGATTACTGTGTCTTTCACTGTTCTCTGCCAACTACTCACGGTTTATGATACCTGTTGCACTTGATGTTGTCGAAAAAAAAGAGACAATTCGCATCCTGCTCATTGAGGATGACGAAGACGATTATTTGCTCACCAAAGCGTTAGTTTCAGTTCGGGAGAATGCATCTATAAAGCTCGACTGGGTCGATAGTTACGATCGTGGTCTGGCGGCTATTGACAAGGGAGAATATGACGTTTACCTTGTCGACTATAGATTAGGACCTTACACGGGCATCGACCTGATCCAGGAAGCGTTTCGGATGGGGTGTAGAGCACCTATGATCCTGCTTACTGGCCAGGATGACCTAACCGTCGATCAATCAGCGCTTGAGCTGGGCGCTGCCGATTATTTAGTAAAAGGGCGTATTGATGCCCAACTGCTTGGCCGTAGTATCCGGTATGCCCTTCGGCAAGCCAGTGTGCTGGCCGAAGTGGCCCAGAAAGAAAATAAATACCGTAGCCTGTTCGAACGATCGATCGATGCCATTTTTGTGGCCAACGACGAGCTACGTTTTCAGGATGCGAATTCATCTGTTGAGCAACTGCTAGGCTACAGCCGGGATGAACTCCGGTATCTGAATCCTGCCCGACTTTTTGCTGACCTGAATCACCTGCGTAATCTTCGATTCAATGTGCGGGAACATGGACAGATTAAAGACTTCGAAACAATGCTCATTCATCGGAATGGGCGCAAGCGAATTTGCCTGATTTCGGTTTGGGCCGTTGAAGATGTGATTGGGCATCCAGAGTGGTATCAGGGTATTGTGCGGGATATTACCGATCAGAAACGTGCACAACAGGATCTGATTCTGGCCGAGAAGCTAACAATGACCGGAAAAATTGCCCGGAGTATTGCGCACGAAGTTCGGAATCCGCTTACTAACCTCAGCCTGGCCTTAGAACAGCTCAAAGATGAGCTAGATACGGATAATGAATACGTGACTATGTTTACCGATATTATCGGGCGTAATGTAGACCGCATTGGGCAACTCATTACCGAAATGCTCAATTCGTCGAAACCGCGTGATCTGGATCGGAAAAAACAGGATTTTAATATTGTTGTTAAAGAAACATTACAGCTCGTTAGTGACCGTATCAAACTTAAGCGAATGCGTTTGGAAACGAGCTTCACGACCGAAGACTGTACGGCGTTGCTGGATCGTGATCAGGTAAAAACAGCCTTGCTTAATATTCTGGTCAACGCTGTTGAAGCAATGGAAGAGGGGAAAGGCATATTATCTGTCCGGACGAGCTGCACAGATACTAATCGGGTGTGTGTCGAGGTCAGTGATAATGGCGGTGGTATTAGCGAAGCAGACCGTCAACGACTCTTCGATCCATTTTTCACCGGGAAATCGGGGGGAATGGGCTTAGGGTTGACCGCTACCCAGAATATTATCAACAGTCATAAAGGCTCCATTGAGGTAGAAAGTAACGTAGGGCAAGGGACAACCTTCCGACTTCTATTTCCCAAATAGCAGAGTCACCTTCTCTGAAATTGGCATATTGTCTTTAGACCAAAATTTACCAGAACCAGCTTTGTAGAAAAGCTGGTTTTTTTTGTGGAATTGAGTGGGTAAAAATATACACACTTCACTAATGAATTCTACAGATATGGTAGGAAAATACATGCTGGATTAATAAAAAAGCTCCTATTTATAAAGTTAATGGACTGATAATGAATCACTTCTCAAGGGGAACTGAGTAAGGTAGTCGCCTAATGACGGAAATGGCACAATAAAAGCTATCTAGTAAATAACCTACTACCTAACACTATGTGGTCTATCACTCATTTTCCGGCGGCCATGCGGTCATTAAACCCAACTACTCGGGCAAAGGCAATTGAGATTGCGAACCAATTGCTCGAACAAGGGCAATTAGAGAAGCAGCACATCATTATGATGAGTGTTGAAGAGGCTCGACGGTGGGCGCGTGTTGAAAGCGCCAATCGGGAGTGGTCAAGTAGAGTAATGCAACCTTACGCCTAACCAAAATTCACTATACAAAATCTACCATTGGCTATGATCTGGAAGAAAAACATTTATGATTCGTTGACAAGCTGCGCTACCCTGTGCAACGAGTTCGCCACCGAATGTTCTAATGCAGAAGACATTGAGATGCGTTATCGTAGCATTTTCCTGAATCTGGATTGTGCCGATATGTGCCGTAATCTTGCCATGTTGTATGTTCGGGGTTCTGAAAACGCTCGTCTGTTAGCTAAGGCCTGTATTGAAGTGTGCGAAAAATGTGCGCAGGAAGTAAGCCAGTTTGATACTGATCGTAGCCGTCAGATTTATGCCATATGTCAGCAAACAATTGCCAGTTGTGTGAACATCATTGATATGGGTTATCAAACGGATATAGAAGTTCAGAAACCTGCTGTTACACCAGCTTCCTTATTTTATGGTATAGACTTGCGGGAAACACTTTATAATTAATAGGCAACAGTACACATAGTCGTCAGTCGATAGTCAACGGTCAAAGTAGGTATGTTTTAGAACTATACTATTGACTACTTACTATCGACTGACGTTTTTTTTCAACGTTATGGAAACCACAGAACAAATTAACAAACCCCTGGAGAAAGTGCGCGATATGATTGAAGACATTCGTATCGCCATGATGACAACCCTCGACGAGCAGGGAAATTTAGTAAGTCGCCCAATGGCTGCGCTTCAGGTAGATGAAGATGGGACCATCTGGTTTTTTACGAAACGATCGTCGCCTAAAGTTGATCAACTTGAGCAGACCGGTCACCGCGTAAACCTGGCCTTTGCTTCGGTTAGTGATGCCAGTTATGTGTCGGTATCGGGTCAGGCGCAGGAGGTTGAGGACCAGGCTAAAGTAAACGAGCTCTGGAATCCGCAGGCCAAAGCCTGGTTTCCTGAGGGAAAAGACGACCCAGAGTTGACATTACTGAAAGTTCACATCGATATGGCAGAATACTGGAATGCAAGCGATAGTCGCATGATTCGATTAATTCAACAGGCAACTGCTGTCATTACAGGTAATCCACCCAAAATGGGAGAGAACGAAAAAGTGTATAATTAGAAGAATAACTGGCTCCGTGGTGTCAGCTACTGATAGTTAGTGTATTTATATATCTTTTAAGTATCCTTGAAACTCCGCTAGGAGTGACCTGTTAATAGAAAACAGAGGATTGGAAATAACCCCAAGCGCCGTAGGTGCGACCTATTTAAATAGAATTAGGCCGCACCTACGGCGCTTGGGAGCACAATAAACTGCCATGACTATTGACAGGACGCCCTTACAGGGCTGATTAGACTACACCCGAGATGTGTTTATACAGTAGCTACTTATAACCGACACCACGGAAAAGTACTAACAACAGAAACCGGAAAGGCCACGCAACTTGCGCGGCCTTTCCGGTTTATAACTAAAACTATCAACTATTTCAGTCGCAAGAGTATCGATGAACGACCTGGTACGGTGAACGGCTTCCCACCCGCCGTAGGAGCTACCTGAGGATTCACTTGCCCGGTAAAGGTATTCACGATAACTTCCCAGGAAGAGCTTTTGCGGCCAATTTTTGGTAGCATAAACGGAATGTCTTCCCAGTAAGCATTTAAAATCCAGATCAGTTGCTCATCGCCAATGTCCTGACCGTCTTCGGTTTGCTCCGATACCCGTAAACCATCAATGAAAAGGGCCAAGCAGTGAGTGTGTGGATTACTAAGATCATCGCCGGTCATTTCTTCGCCATCTGGGCGCAGGTAGGCAACTTGCTCGTTGCCAAAGAAACGACGTCGACTTAGCAGGGGAATGTCGTGCCGAAGGGCTGTCAATTGACTAGTAAACTCGAACAAAGCTTGTTGTTTCTCGTTCCAGTGCCAATCCATCCAGCTAATTTCACTGTCCTGATTGTAGCCATTATTATTGCCATGCTGCGTCCGTCCGCATTCATCGCCCATCACAATCATGGGTGTACCCTGGCTAAGTAACATTGTTGTCAGGAAGTTACGCTTCTGACGTTCGCGCAATTCGTTGATGGCAGGGTCGTCGGTAGGCCCTTCAACTCCGCAATTCCAGCTCATATTATCGTTAGAGCCATCACGGTTATCTTCACCATTAGCCTCGTTGTGTTTGTCATTATAGCTAACCAGATCATTAAGTGTAAAGCCATCGTGTGCTGTGATCAGGTTAATGCTATTGGCAGGTGAGCGACCATCATTGGCATAGAGGTCGGGGCTACCTAATAGGCGAGTGGCGGTTTCGGCCGCTTTGCCTTCGTCGCCTTTCCAGAAAGCCCGGAGGGTATCGCGATACTTGCCATTCCACTCCGACCAGCGTACAGGGAAACCGCCGACATGATACGATTGAATATCCCAGGGTTCAGCAATGAGTTTTACCTGAGCCAGAATTGGGTCCTGAGCCACCGTGTCCAGGAATGACGAAACGCTGCCGAACTCTTCGTCGGTACGGATCAGGGCAGACGCTAAATCGAACCGGAAACCATCAACATGCATATCGGTTACCCAATAGCGCAGGCTATCCATCACCAGCTGCAAGACGCGTGGATGACTTAGATTGAACGTATTGCCAGTGCCCGTATAATCCATATAATACTCAGGACTATCGCCAACCTGATGGTAGTAAACACGGTTGTCAATTCCTTTAAACGAAAGTAAAGGCCCCAGTTGATTACCCTCGGCGGTATGGTTATAGACCACATCCAGAATAACTTCGATACCTGCCTTGTGCAGGTTTTTAACCATTTGCTTAAACTCCGCAACCTGCTGCCCAGCCATTCCAGACGAGGAATAGGTATTCTGAGGAGCGAAGAAACCGATGCTGTTATAACCCCAGTAACTCTCATCGGTAAATTGATGGACAGGTAACAACTCAACCGCCGTAATCCCTAGTTTTTTCAGGTAATCCGTTACTTCGGGCGTACCCAAACCCGCATACGTGCCTCGAATGGATTCATCAATCGTTGGATGTAAGTGGGAAAATCCTTTGACGTGCATCTCGTAAATAACCGAACGATGCAGAGGAGTAGCTGGTGGTGTATCATCTTCCCAATCGAACGCTGGATCGACAACCACGCTTTTAGGCATGGTTGGTCCACTATCCTCCTGACTCATAACTAAGTATTCGTCCGTGCCATCGTCATTAGAGGTTGGTTTAGTATGGTCGTAGGCTAGCCAGGCATCGTTATGATTAACGGGGGCATTAATGGCCCGGGCATAGGGGTCGAGCAGCAGCTTATTGGGGTTAAAAAAATGACCTGCCTGTGGGTCATAGGGACCATCTACCCGGAATCCATACAGTTGCCCCGGTTGCAGGCCATCGAGATAAATATGCCAAACTAAGTCGGTGCGCTCCATAAGCGGGATTCGGGCCGTTTCGCGACTCGGGTCATTGACATCATAGAGACATAAAGAAACAGCAGTAGCATTTTCACTAAAAAGCGTGAAGTTAACGCCCTCGCCATCATAGGTAGCGCCCAATGGGTAAGGTTTACCAGGTTTGGATTGGATCGATTCGGATAATGAATTGCTATTAGATTGTTTACTCATAACGTAGTTGTGTAGTAATAAAAGGTGTTTATACAAAGAATAACCGCCTGTATGAGATGAATGTTTTGGTGAGTAAATGACACAAAAAAGCCTACCTCCAAAGGAGGTAGGCTTTCCAATCCCACCATTCACTACACTACCAAGGCCAGACGAGCCATTGTTGAATTGGCTGAGTCGATGCTATGCTTCTGTTGAAGCAGCAATTCACGTGTGCTGGCTGCTAAGTCTGTTTCCTGAAGTACGGCGTTATAGGTATTCAGAGCTTCCTGATCTCCTCTATGACACTCCTGCACTACAGCTTTATCATCATTGGTGGAAAATGCTGACTTGATATTAATCCAGGCACGGTGTAAATCAGCTGTTAAGCTGGTGCCTTCGTCGGGTTCTCCACCCAGTGCCCTTATCTCACGGTCCAGTTCCTGCGCAAACTCAGCCCGTTGACGCGACTGGGTTTGAAGCAATATTTTTAAATCGTTATCATCTACATTTTCGGCGGCTTCCTGATATCCTTTTTCGGCATCATGACTAAGGGTTAGGAGCTGACTTAATTGATCCAGGATTTCAACCCGGCTTACTTTTACATTCATAACGTTTTTAGGTTTGTTGTGTTAACTAGGCGGCAAAAATTCATAACGTTTCGAGTTGAGCAAATCAGAAAGGCACTTGTATTTGATTATTCGGTAATTACGATTTAGTAGGATTATGACCCCAGTTTTTTAGGGAATATTCCCAATTGGAGTCAGCTACATGTTCAGGGCGTTGAGCAGTATGACGTTTTACGTAACTGACTACTTTTCCCATGTGAGAATAGTCGTCGTCGGTTAAATCGCTGGCTTTCTTGTTAAGAATGTCGATAATTCGCTTTCCTGACTTGTGGCCAATCGATTCGTTTTCACCCTCTTTTGTTTGGCCAACCGACCTCGATTCGTTGGTTTTTAGCCAGCCTTCAAGTTGAGACGCCGACATGTTGACGACTTGCTCAAACTCCTTTCGGGTCTGTTTCTTATCCTGATCGTTGCGTGTAGCCGTGGTCATAATCGTCTTATTGTTTGGTGACTTCACTAGCCGATTTTACAATTCGTTTCTTTCCTTGTTTGATAACTAAAGCCGGTTCATCTGTAGAGCCTTTCCGTTTTACGGTTGTTCCCTGAACCGTTCGTTTGATATCTTCCGGATGAACTTCTACGATTTGGCCTGTAGCTCTCCCCTTACTATAGTTCCAACTTACTTCGTCGCCTTTTTTCGGATTATTCATGGCATTTAGTTAGGTAACGGGGTAGAGAAGAAAACAGCCGGTTAAGAACAGAGTTCTTAACCGGCTAATAACTTTATTCACTAGCGTCAAGCTTGCCATTTTTGGCATCTTTTTGCATTTGTTTATTAGCAAACACAGCAATATCGACCCGGCGATTTTTCTGACGGCCAGTTGCGGTAGCATTGTCGGCAATTGGCTGACTTTCACCATACCCTTTCTCGTCGACACGGGATGTTTTTACACCCTGTCCTTCCAGAAAGCTGGCAACGGCATCGGCTCGTTTTTTAGATAAAGCCAGATTGTGTTCTGCCGAACCTGTAGCATCGGCGTGACCCTCAACCAAAATATTCGTATCCTCTTCTTTGTTGAGTGTTTGTGCAAAGTTGATCAGCTGTTGGCGCGTAGCTGATTTAAGTGCATAAGAATCTGTATCGAATAGAATATCTGAACCCAGACTCACTTTGATTCCCTCGCCAACCCGCTCTACTTGCGCATCGGGCATCTGACGCTTGATTTCTTCAGCTCGTTTATCCATCCGACGACCAATTACGGCCCCGGCGGCTCCCCCAACGGTTGCGCCCAGAATAGCGCCCAAAGCTGTATTCCCTTTAGTTTTGCCAAGCATCCCACCAAGAACGGCTCCTCCACTGGCACCAACTATAGCCCCTTTCTGGGTTTTGTTTAATTTCTTTTTGTCACTCTGGGCAGTAGACACATTACTAGATAAGATGCTGACAGCCATCAGAAGCGCAATTGACTTCGTTCCGACTGATTTCCATTGATAGTTCATAGCGTTGTGAATAATTGGTATTGCTTCATAGCTATCCAAACGCTGTACCAGTTTAAGGCGTGGCACATATTGATGTTTTTATATATCTGCTCAAGTATTTGATAATTAGGGGTTTATCTTTCATTGGGTAGGGTCGTATTTTAGCTAATTAATTTTTAAGACAACTAATTTGATAGAGTAAGCGGGAAGCTAGATGCCTATTGTTGTGGAGTTCGCTCTACATAAATGGACAATTGGGCAAGAGATAGGGCGCTGTTGTGATTCGTTGCAACCAATACAAAAAGGAACGTAGTGTGTATAGTTATTGAATTTTTAGTCAACTATATGATTATTAATAATTTAACTATTTTTTTTGTGTCAGTCTGTTTATTTGTTTTAGCAAACGAAAACGATTTTGCAAACGTTAAATAAGTAGCCTGTCTATTGTTTTATCCAACTACATGTCGACTATTAAATCATTTTTTTCTCTGCTACTTGCAGGGGTTCTGCTACTCGTTGCACCAACAAGCTGCAAAACATCGGTAGATGCAGTCGTAGCGGCATTTCCCCGCACATTAGTGACGAGTACGTTACTAGGAGAATATACCACCGCCCAGTTACGTAGCCGCTTTACGGGGACAAATGCCGCTCTTCAGCTTTTTATCCGGTACGGAATTAAGGTGTATCGGTTAGAATATATCACGACGAACACAGATGGAAAGTCCATTAAAGCATCGGGAGCGCTTATTATTCCGAATGTGCCAACGGCCGTGCCGCTGCTAAGTATGCAACACGGGACGATTACGAGTGAGAGTGATGCCCCCTCGAATTTTGGTCCGAGTAGTGAAGCGTATTCATTTGGGTCGGTGTTTGCCTCGCAGGGCTATATCATTGCGGCTCCAGATTACATTGGCTACGGGGCCTCCAAAGACCTTCCGCATACCTATGAGCAGCGTAACGGACTCGCTACAGCCTCGCTGGATATGATACGTGCTACTCGCGACTTTCTGTCTGATCAGGGGATCAACTGGGACAAACGATTATTCATTGCTGGGTACTCCGAAGGGGGCTATGCTACTCTGTCGCTACAAAAGAAAATAGAGGAAGAGACGACCAATGAATTCAATCTGGTTGCTTCGAGCTGTGGGGCAGGTGCTTATGATAAACCGGCTTTCATGAAGCAAATCATCAACGAAAAGACGACAGGTGTCGATTATATCAATCGACTTTATATCTGGGTATTACAAACCTATGACCGCATTTATGGACTCAATCGGCCTATGTCGGCTTACTTCAAAGAACCCTATGCTACACAGATTGCAGCACAGGGCAAAGATGCTTCCATTAATGTGAGCCTGAATCAGACGTTTACGGATAGTTTTAAACAGGGTATCAACGAGGGTACCGATAAAACGTTTCTGGCTGCTGTTCAGGACAACGACATTCACGACTGGAAACCGCGCACCCCAACTCGCCTGTATCATGGTGATGCCGATGAGATTGTATCTTTTCTGAATTCGCAGAATGCCTACGACGCCATGATAAAACGGGGTGCCACAAATGTTACGCTGATTCCGTTAAAAGGAGCCACTCACGGAACCGGAGTTTTAGGATTCATTACGGGGACGTACGATTTCTTTGGCTCGATACAGTAAGGATCATGTAGGCCGCCTGGTTAATCTGCCGCGTTTGTGAACCAATGGTTGTTCGGGCGCGGTCGTCATCACAGATGAGCAGGAGCCGCTTGGTATCTAAGGGTGTCAGGTCTTCGGCTTTGTGTCCCGGCGTATGTACAGGTTGCCCCTTTGCATCGCGGATGAGCGTGAACGGCTTGTTGGCGTATAGTTCGTCGGAAGTAGCTGTCCACAGATAAGCATCCAGTTTGCCGTTGGCTTCCTGCGAGGTGAGCATCCAGAACCGCTTTTGAAACGGATCATATTCCAGGCTCGATAGGGCGAGTGGTTTTGACAACGTTGCATCAGCATTGGCGATGTCGAAATCATTGATCAGTTTCCAATCGTCCAGCACTCGAATTCGTTCTGTATTGCCGCTTTTCTCAATTTGGTACGATACGCCAATGATTTTTGCCTGATAGGTGAAACTTTCATACGATTTACCCATCTCCCGAATACCAAACAAAAGTTGGTTGTCGGTAGCGGCCAGCCCCTCAATTTTGAAATAAGGAATTTCGCCAGGGAACTCGCTGTTGGCCAGAACCTGCGCAATTCGATGCCGATAAGCCATCGAATTATGGCTGGTATCATCGGGAGCTAGTACGTGCGGATGCTGTTCGTCGCCACTTCGCCAGTATAGAATTGTATTGTAGCTGTCCCAATCGTGGCTACCGGGTTTTACACGGTCGAAGGCGGTAGTGAGCAGGATAAACTTCCGATCGGGCGTTTGGGCAAAGTCCTCGTATTTGCGGGTATTGGAGAATATAGGTTGCGTCAGGTACGTTGGGGACTGGTTCGAATCGGCCAGTGTTTGGGGTGTTTTCACAAACACCGGACTCTGACCGGCAGGCATATCTTTATCGTTGGCGAAAATCAGATTTCTGCCGTCGAACACAACAGCCGAAGCTTCGCACCAGACCGCCTGCCCGTTTAACGAAGTTCCAGCGGCAAAGCAGGTCAGGAATCCTTCTTCGGTAATTTTTGCGGTAGGCGTAGTGGTTGCGCTGCTGACTACTTTAGCTGTTTTACAGCCAAAAACGAGGGCCAGCCCAGTGACGAAAATGGTGCAGTATTTAAAAACCATAGTAGCTTATCGAAGTTAGGCGCAAGATAAATAATATGGCTAATAGATGATGCTAGCGCCCACAGAGGCTATTGTCGTAAAACGAACCCGACTCCATGCACATTCTCGATTCGGATAGTTGGGTCCTGAGCAAGGCGTTTTCGAAGTCGGGAAATAAATACATCGAGACTCCGACCCATGAAATAATCATCATCGCCCCAAACAGCCCGCAATAATTCGTCTCGCCGGACAAGCGTATTGGGCCGGTCAAGGAGGTACGCGATTACATCGGCTTCGCGATGGGTGAGGGTCTGTGTTTGCCCTTTCACCGTAAGCGTTAGATTTTGCCGATCGAGGGTGGTATGGCTTACTGGTTGTCGATCTGCAACAGTTGTTGTTCGCCGGAGGAAAACGTTGATTTTTAAGATTAATTCCTCGATACTGAAAGGCTTGGTTAGGTAGTCGTCGGCACCCAAACGAAGCCCTTGCAGACGGTCATCGCGGTTGGCCAGGGCACTTAGGAATAAAATTGGAACTTGTGTATTGATGGAGCGGATTTGCTTTGCCAGCGTAAAGCCATCACTTTGCGGCAGCATCACATCCAGCAAACAAACATCGAACGAACCTGCCTGAAACGCCGTCCAGGCATCAGGCCCATTGGTGCAATGCGTAACCCGAAACGGGACGTTTTCGAGCGTATCCCGAATCACAAACCCAAGGTTGACATCGTCTTCAACGAATAGAATGTGAGCCATTTTCAAGAGCGAAAGAGTGAATGAGCGAAATTAGGGTACTGGTCGTAGAGCATGCCTTTATAGAACGCTCTTTCGCTCATTCACGCATTCACTCTTTAATTCAAATGTACTGCCTTTGGCTACATCGCTAATAAGCTTCAGTCGCCAACCATGCGCACGAATAACTTGCTGAACGTAATATAATCCAAGTCCAAAGCCTTTTACATCGTGCGTATGGCCTGATGCGACCCGGAAAAACTGTTGAAAAACAGCTTTTTGATGCTGGGGTGCAATACCAATACCGTTGTCGCTCACCGACCAGATTAGTTGCCCATTCTCGTTTTGTGTACGCAGTACGACACATGGCTCTTGTGTGCAATATTTGATCGCGTTGTCAATCAGATTGTTTAAGGCCGTTTCGAGTTGGTATCGGTCGGCACGTATATGTGCGTTCGTTGCGGTCAAGTTAAGGGTAATAACTGGCGTAAAGGAGTCAGCAGCAGTGCGCATAACTTCATGTAAATCAACATCTGTTAGTTCAAGGCCGAAACCTGTGCGTTCGGAGCGGGCCAGTTGTAGAACGCTGTTGATTTGCTTCTGCAATCGCCTACTTTCTTCGCCCAACACACGGGCGTATTGTTTCAATCGGTCGGGTTGTTGGGTAATGGTTTCGGACTGAAGTACATCGGCCGCAATGCGGATGGTTGAAACTGGGGTCTGTAATTCATGGGTGATGTTGTTGATAAAGTCGCGCTGTACTTCGGTTAATCGTCGCTGTTTTAACACAACACTCAGCGTATAGCCGAAGAAACTAACTACCAGCAGTACAGCCATCGTAGACCACAGCCAACCCGTTAACTGACCGGCTACAAAGGCGGTTTGATTGGGAAAGCGAATGCCAAAATAGTACGTATATCGTGGAAATTTCGGCAGCATTTTGCCGTTTTGTACTTTCGTTACGGCCAAACTACTGGTGCTTACATAAGCACCGTAGACCATACGGTCGGTTTCGCAATTATAAATACCATACTCATAATCGGTAATGAGATTATGTTGCTGCAAGGATCGCTGAATGTATAGTTCGAGTGTAGCTGGGTCGATAGGGGCGTCGGTATTGACGATGAAATAATCGGCAGAGAGTTGAGTAACGGCATACCGATTCAAGGTGAAGTTGTTGAGCTTGGCTACGTCGTCGGCCACATCCTGCAAAGCAATAAACGCCGACTGCCGGAACTGCCGTTCGCGCAGAGCATAGGCATTTCGAACCCAAACTGCCTGTACAGCCAGGATTCCGATGATGGATAGCACCGAAAGAACAACTAACAGACGCAAACGGGACATTTTTTAATGAGCGAAACCGGAGCGCCGGCCGGCGTGAATGAGTGATTGTGCGAATGGCTGGCGTAATCTATTCTTGTCTGTAAAGTAACGTGAATTCGCTCAATCACTCATGCACTCTTTCGCTCATTTTTCTAACGTTAACAACTCATTAACAAACGTTAGCAAGTGCTTAACAAGGCTATCGACAGGACGACGGTAGGTTTGTATCGTTGCCTGAGTGGGCAAGTTGATAAACCATCTCAAACCATTTTTCTATGAAACGTTTCCTGTTTTTCGGTTCGTTAGTTGTGTTGGCCGTTTCTATGGCCATGACGGTTCCTGCTGCTCTATTCAACTGGCGTAGCGCTACCCATGATTTTGGACGTGTTGTTCAGAATAAGCCTGTTACAGCAGAATTTTCGTTCACGAACAAAGGCGAATTACCCCTTGTGATCAATCAGGCCAAAGGGTCTTGTGGCTGCACGGGAGTCGAGTATCCTAAAGCACCTGTTTTGCCAGGTCAGTCGGGTGTAATCAAGGCTACCTTTAATGCTGCTGCTTTGGGTGCGTTTAACAAATCGGTCACTGTTGAGTCGAATGCCGAAGGAGGAACGCAAGTCCTTTATTTCAAAGGCGAGGTCGTGAAAGAAGGCGCAATGGCTCAATAAAGGAGAGGTAGTTGGTAATCAGTCTTTTTGAGCTGAATTAATCCCTTTTTCTACAACAGTAATAATTATCCAGGGCGTCGCTTTTAGTAGCCTAGATCGGTACGATCCCATTGGGGACGTACCGATCTGTTTACTTGCAAAACAGAGCCCTTTATGAACCGAATTCCCTGTCAGCTCCGTCTATCACTTCTCTATTTGCTTTGTTTTCTGTCGCTTACAACCCGTATCTGTATTGCCCAATGGAAACCCAGCAACTGGCCAACTCTGAAACATTATGACAAAGACCACCTGCGGAACATTGCCCTTCCGCTGGGCGGAATTGGCACCGGAACGGTATCGCTCGGTGGGAGAGGAGAATTGCGCGACTGGGAAATTATGAATAAGCCCGCCAAAGGGTTTAGCACAGTTACTGTTGGAAATAACGCCCCGTTTTTTGCCATTACTGTGCGACCCACCCAGTGTAAATCCATGACGAAGGCTTTACTTGGCCCACTAGATCCTTCGGAATTTCAGCATTATGAAGGGCGGCCCGTAAATCAGCATGGTTTCCCCCGTTTTACGGATGCTTCGTTCGATGCGGCTTATCCGTTTGGGCAGGTGAATCTGTCGGATAAACGAATGCCGGTTCGTGTAACCGTGAAAGGCTTTAATCCGTTTATTCCCGGCGATGCCGATAACAGCGGAATTCCCATTGCGGTGCTCGCCTATGACGTAACCAATACAAGTCAGGCACCATTAACCGTGTCGGTGTGCGGGTCGATGCGAAATTTTATCGGGAAGGATGGGAGCAAATCCATAAAAGACTGGAAAGGCGACTATGTTCCAATCGGGGCAAAAAAAAATGTGAATACCTACAAACAGCAAGGCGATGTACAGGGGATATTTATGCACTCGGATAGCGTGAATCGGCGGGATGCCGCCTGGGGAACCATAGCCCTGACAACCAACAGCCAGACAGGCGTCAGCTACCGGACTAGTTCGCGGTCTAACGATTGGGAAAATGCCATGCTTGATTTCTGGGATGATTTTAGTGCAGATGGTGTCCTGACCGAAAAGAAGCAACTAGTTGATGATGATCCATTGGCGTCGCTGGCTGTTCAGAAAGTCATTGCACCTGGTCAGACCCAGACATTTACATTTTTTATCACCTGGAATTTTCCGAATAGAGCGGCCTGGGCCTCATTTTCAACAAAGGCAGATCAACCAGCTGTTGGCAATTACTATTCGGCTCAGTATGCCGATGCCTGGGATGTTATTGTCAAAACCTTGCCTCGATTGCCGACCCTGGAGCAGAAAACTCTCCAGTTCGTCAACGCCTTTTTGCAAAGTGATTATCCCGACGTGATTAAGGAAGCAGCGCTGTTTAACCTGGCCACGCTACGGTCGCAAACTGTTTTCCGAATTCCAAGTGGCCATTTAATGGGCTGGGAGGGTGTTTTCGATGAATTTGGCTCGTGCTTTGGCTCCTGCACCCACGTCTGGAATTATGAGCAGGCAACGGCCTTTTTATTCTCCGATCTATCGCAGTCGATGCGGGATATTGAGTTTAATTATGCAACGAACGAAGTTGGCAAGATGAGCTTTAGGGTCATGTTGCCGCTCGAAAAAGCGCAGGAGTGGAAGAATGCCGCAGCCGATGGACAACTGGGAACAATCCTGAAGTTTTACCGCGATTGGCAACTGTCCGGTAATCAGGCGTTTCTGAATAAGAACTGGCCCCAGGTGAAAAAGGCTCTGAGCTATGCCTGGGTCAATGGCGGTTGGGATGGCAACCAGGATGGCGTAATGGAAGGACGCCAACATAATACGATGGACGTCGATTATTTCGGGCCCAATCCGCAGATGAGTTTTTGGTATCTGGGAGCGTTGAAGGCAGGTCGTGAAATGGCCATCGCGATGAACGATCCTGAGCTGGCTAAAAAGTGCGATGATTTAGCGAAGAAAGGGAGTGCTTGGATAGATAAGAACCTGTTTAATGGAGAGTATTATGAGCACAAAATTACAGACCCCAAAACATTTGCTTTCCTTAATTGGGAACGAGATTCTACTGTGAATGTGCCGGATTATCAGTTAGGAAAAGGCTGCCTTGTAGATCAGTTAGTTGGTCAGATGATGGCGCACATAGTAGGACTAGGGTATCTGGCCGATCAGGGACACATCCAGACGACGCTAAAAAGCATTATGAAATACAATTATCTGGACAACTTCTCAGATCATTTCAACAACATGCGTTCGTATGTCATGGGCGATGAAGCCGGATTGCTTATGGCAAGCTGGCCCAAAGGACGTTTAAAAGTACCATTCCCCTATTTTGCCGAGTCGATGACGGGTTTTGAATATTGTGCTGCGGTAGGCATGCTCTATGAGGGCCAGACCGAGAATGCCCTTAGCTGTCTTTCGGCTATTCGGAATCGATTTGACGGCCAAAAGCGAAACCCGTTTAACGAACCCGAATGTGGCTATCATTATGCCCGATCGATGACCAGTTGGAATACCGTGTTGGCCTGGAGCCAGTTTCAATATTCGGGCGTCGCAGAAACGATGACCATAACCTCAAAACCTGGCACTTATTTCTGGTCAAATGGCTCCGCCTGGGGAACTTGCGCTGTAAGTCAGACAGGCCCGAAAACGAACATTGCCTTAACCGTACTAAGTGGCAAAATAGGACTTCGGACGTTTAAGATTCAGAATGCAGGAAAGCATTCATTCGCTAAACGGCAGGAATTGGGAGAAGGGAAAACGATCACTTTTACTGTAAATGAATAGGTCTATTGACAACTCAAAAGAAATTCACATGTACCCACGAACTGAAGCCCGTGGATACATGTGAATCGCTAAATCAACTGCATTTTAGCCACTTTAGGGTCTACGTGGACTGTATCATGCTCGAAATCTAACTTGATACGCCATTTCTGCATCGTAGCCGCGCCAATGATCGCTTCCTCACTCAAATTTGGTACGACAAGAAATTCATCGGAGAGAAGCACATCTTGTAGGTAAAAGTCTAAGCGAACAACATGTTTGATTTCAATGAAATGTCCTTCGGCAGCTGTAGCTACGCGCCGAATTCTTCCTAAACTTTCTAGATGCGCTAAATCTGGAACGTGCTCTGGATTAATACATGATAGATTCGCACCACTGTCGAACAATGTGTACAAATGTTTTTCTCCCTGAGAACCTACATAAAGTAGTGGCTGCTTGATAATTGACATGTCGGCGGGTTGTTTCTGTAAAGTTACATAAAAGCCCATTTCAGATCAATATTTCATCTCACCCCGGTCCTTCTCAACGGCCGATCGTCCTTCTTTCATCCAGATTGGCATGGGCGCATCTTTAAGATAATAATCGAAGAACTGGTATAAGCGAATACTCAAATCTTTCGCGTTATGCCGTTGGGTCAGGTTGTGTCCTTCGCCATTGTAGACCAGCATCCAAACGGGCTTATTCAGTCGACGCAGCGCTGAGAACATCTCAATACCCTGATACCAGGGAACGGCTCCATCGGCGTCATTGTGGGTCATCATCAGCGGAGTTTGAATACGATTTGCGAAGAAAAGTGGCGAGTTCTCAATGTAGTTCATTGGCTTATCCCAAAGCGTACCTCCAATCCGGCTTTGCGTTTTTTCATACTGGAATTGCCGGACAATACCCGTTTCCCAACGAATGCCCCCATAGGCCGAGGTCATGTTAGCTACGGGAGCGCCAGCCTCGGCGGCCCGGAACAGGTTTGTGCGGGTAATAATGTACGCAGTCTGATAACCACCCCAGCTTTGCCCCTGAATTCCTAACCGGTCGCGATCAACGAAGCCTTTGTCTAATAAACTTAATACGCCCGGCACAATGCAGTCATAGGCATTGGGGCCTGGCTGCCCAGTAGTATAAACGATATCTGGGATGAAAACCAGATAACCGTTTGAAACACAATAGGGTATATTAATCGTCGAGCGGCTTGGGGCTGGAGCACGATAGTCATTTAGCGTTTCGGCATTTCGCTCGTAGAAATACGTTAGCATCGGGTACTTCTTTTTCGGATCGAAGCCTTCGGGTTTGAAGAGCAGCCCTTCAAGTTTAACACCGTTGGTACCTACCCACTTCACAATTTCCACACTACCCCAACGAATGCTATCCTGCTGCGGGTTGGCACGGGTCAATTGTTTCGGTGTGGCCAAGGTTGTATCGGTCACAAAGATGTTAATTGGCTCTTGATAGTTGCCTTTGTAAAACGTCATCGTCGACGCATTCTTCGCTTTGTTCAACCCAAAATACCGGTGATTACTACGGCTCAACGTGGCTGGGTCCATAGCCGCAAGCCCATTCTTACTTTTCAGAATCCCGGTCGATTTATCGCTTTCCCATATACCTGTCAGGAAGACTTCATTTTTAGGATCGATTGCTTTTTCGATAGCTCCTCCCCGTCGTCCAGGGGCGTCGTCATCATCGCTGTCTACTTCGGCATAACGGAGACGAACATTATTTTTTCGACCCCAGCCAGCAGTCAAATTAAGCGGCTTCTCATGACCAGTTGGGTCAACCTGCCAGATATCGTAGCGGTCATAGAGCCACACATAACGGTCGCCAGTTGTCCAGCCAGCCGCCCCATAGGCACCAGGCAGATTTGGCGTATCGTGCTCTTCATCGAAAAATTTACTAGGTAGGCCGCGTGTCAGATCAATCCGTTTGCCATCCATTATCGACCAGGCGCGCCAGAGCGAATCCCGCTCATCGAACCAATAAGCATATTTCCCTTCTGGCGATAGCTTTGGTTGCGATGCCATAATATCATTGGCAATCCGCTTTTTCTCGCCCGTTTGCGTATCAATCAGGTATAAATCCGTATGTCCTGGGTCCCAGGACGACTGTACCTGATAGGGCAAATCGCTTAAGCCCAATAGATAACGAGGATTTGTTTTTGGGTCGAAGCCAACCGTTGGCACCTCCCGGTTGGCTAGGGGAATAACTTTACCAGTGGCCAGATCATAGACGGTCAGAAAACCACGTTCTTTTTCTTCCTTAAGCCGTTTCTGTTGCATCGGTTGCAGGCGCGTATCGGTCCAGGTCCAGATATCCATCCGCACCTTTTCATCATCAGGCGTTAGGGTGTCTTTGGTTGGTTTGGGCGCAATAGGCGATGTTGAAAAATACAGCCGCTTGCCATCATCGGCAAACTTCGGCTCCCGGAACTCATTCACCGACCAGCCTTTGGGCAGCGCTTTAACCGTCGTATCGGCAATTACGGTAAAGGGCACTTCAGCCACGGGTGTTTTTGGCTTTTTGCCTTTAGCTACGCTTGCCGGCAATAGACTTTTATAGTAGAGCGAAAACACTTTCACATCAGAACCCGCACTATCGGCCGATGCCATCCAGGCCAATTGTTTGCCTGCTTTATCAATGGCTAAACCTTTGTAAATTTTTCGCTTCGAGCTTGTGTCGACAAGCATTGTTTTGCCATCGGTCGTATTGAACAGGAAAACGCCTGGAATACCTGCTTCGCCCGTTTTTAGTGAGTCACTGGCCGATTCTTTACTATAAAATACTGCCTGACCATTATCAGAAACAACAGCATTAGAAACGTAGCGAACGGTTTTACGGGTACCATCGGCCATGTTGAACAGCGTCAAGTCATCACCTTTGGGCTTTTTCACCGGGCCTTTCCGAGTAGCTACCGTTGTTGTGGAAACGGGAGGAGCTGGATTAAGCGTATCTTTCTGCGCTTGTGCTACAGGTTTAGGAGCGGGTTTTTCTTTATCTTCCTTCCGTTCCTGAACCACAGCCAGCCACGAACCGGCTTCCTTGCCAAACGAGAATGATTTGATATTCGGTAGTTTAGTTGATTTACCCGTCGATAAATTCAGCACTAAGAGACTATCTTTCGGCATCTCGTCAGGCTTTCGTTTTTTGAGCTTGGCCTTACGAACATCGGCTACCGGTACTTTCAGGCGCATCACCAGAAATTTACTGTCTGGTGTAAATTGGGCCATGTAGCCCCGTGGAAAAACATAGCGCGTAGCTGCAGCGCTGGCAGCTACTTCCAGTCGCCCGTCGCCGTCCTGAGGGTCAATCTGGTAGGCAATCCAGCGACCATCGTTCGAGATTTTTTCGGAGCGGACGCTTTGCCACTTGTCGTAATCAGCGCTGGTAAGTGCGCGCTTCTGAATTTGGGCAAATAGGGGAGAGGAAAGTAAAAAACAGAGTAAGAGTTGAATGAAGCGAGTCATATAAAGAGAAAAGTTAGGACCAACTAAATTACTGAAAATCCAACAGTGCTACCCCTATCTTCGTTAATTTGTCTATTACTTACAATTAATCATGAGATTCCTACTATTCGCAATCAGTTTACTACCCGTCTATGCCTTTTCGCAGTCAGGAAATTCGCTTAAACGCGAGTTAGACAGTATGTATGTACTGGATCAGCGTAATCGAATATGGTTGACTAAACTGGGTAATAATCAGCCATTGACAGATAGTTTAACTACTCTTTATAAAGTTGATCGAACCAAATTGGCGGGCGTACTTTGGACCGAGCAGATAAAAATAGATTCCAGTAATCTGAAGCGGGCTGATATGATTCTGAAGCAACACGGTTATCCCGGTAAAACCAAAGTTGGTTTGCCAACCAACGAGGTTGTTTTTTATATCATCCAGCACGCGCATACGGTGGATAATTACTTGCCCGCTGTCAAAAAAGCAGCTGACGAGGGCGAATTGCCATTCCGTCAGTATGCCTTGATGCTCGACCGATCGTTGATGTACGCCCAAAAACCGCAACTGTATGGCACCCAAGTTGCCTGTCGGAAGCTTCGGGAGTCATTAGCTTCCCGTTGTTTCGTATGGCCCATTGAAGACTACCGAAACGTGAATCAACGCCGAAAACAAGCTGGTTTACCGCTCACTGTGGCCGAGAACGCCATTCGGGTAAATGCTTCCTACGACCCCTCACTGACAATGGAAAGCGCCCGGAAATTGTATATCCTGGAGTTGTGAAATTCTCGACAGGATTAACAGGATGCACAGGATTTCTAGGGCTGTTTCGATTCAGTTTCTGTAGATTCTTGAGACTCTATTGGTTCTGGTTATCGGCGTGACAGCAACCATAGAATCTAAAGAATCAATAGAAACCGTACTAGAAATCCTATCCACCCTGCCGAAAAATAACCCTCAGAAAATCTTATAGTTATCCCGTTTGTTAGGCTCAATCCAGGTGCCCAATGGATCTATAATTACTTTCCGGGCATTTGGCAAAGGAGGCAGCGATACAAACCGTTCGTCTGCATTTGGATGGGCCAATTGGCTGTAGATTACACGATTATCCTGATCAAGAATGGCAAGGGGAACATAGTCGTTAATGGGGATATTTTGCCGTTGCCCTTTGCTGGCCTCTCGCCACTTTGTCGTGATAATTTCAACCGTTAAACCATTCGATAGGTTGGCTACCCGTCCTACTTTAAAGTCGAACCACAACTGATCGCTTAAGTAGGATTTCAAGTAAGCTAACGAGTCGGGTAACTGGCGGGTAAGTTCACTGGCAAAGGCAACCGCTGTCGCCGATGTTGGCTGTTGAATGGCTTTTTGGTAGAATTGGCTAATCGTAAAACTGAGCGGTTTCGCTCCCCAAACCTGTTCGATGCTAGTTAGGGCAAGAACAGCTCGCCCACGTTCGACGGCATCGTTGCCCCTTGATTGAAGTATAGGACGTTCGGACTTATTACTATGCTGTCGGCTTTGAGCATACCACGTTGCCCGTTGAGCAAGTCGTTGCTGGAGCCGTTCCTGACCATATTGCTGCCCAACACTCTGTAAGGCCAGATATTCTGCCAAACCTTGTTTGATAAAACCATCTCCCGGTTTTGCAATGGGCTTTAATTGATGCACTAGCCATTGCTTAAATACTTCACGACCAATCAGGTAGTCAATGTGATCAAGCTTATCGGGTTGTCGATTATCAGCGATCCAGCCTTGCTTTTCGGAAATAAGAATTTGGCCGGGTGCTGATGTAACATCGGCTATGCCAACCGGTATTTCAGAAATTTGTAAATCGGCATAAGGGTAGGCTCCAAATAGTTGTTCGCCCCTGTGCAAAGCTCGTTCCGTGGCACGGAGTATATGCTGAACCTGATACGGGTGATGGTGGCGCACTCGAATGGCAATGGGCTTGCCAGCTACCGATTGAATAGCCAGCGTTTGCGATTTGTACTGAATGGTTTGTGTAGCTGGTACTGTCTGTAGGCGTTGGTGAGTTTGCCAAACGGCTAAGCCGAGCAGGATACCAAATACCAGAAAAGATACTTGATAAGGCCAACGAAACTGACTTCGCCAGTGGCCAGCGCGTTCCGTTAATCCACTGGCTACACCCCGATTCCAGGTCAGAAAAAAGGAAGTCAGGAAGACGCCAGCAACACCCCACCACACAAATTGAATGATAGTGCGAAGGGGTGCATTGGTCCCAAAGCCGATTAAGTCCGAATAGGTTGCTGAACCTGGCAGAAAGCTATAGAGAAGAACGGTATGCTCATGACCATTGATCTGATACAGGAACGTCAGGGCGCTAAAAATGAGTAAATTAACAACATGGCTGGCAATGCGATTATTTGTCAGCGTGGCAACCAACGCGCCAAGGGCTATAAGTTGACAATAGCGTAGAAATCCATCGGTCAGCAAGTCGGCGGTATAGCGCCACCAATCGATTTCACGGAATCCACTCCCTACCTGTATGCCAACACTGGTCAAAAAAAGGACAATTGTCAATAAAGCTGCAACGCCGACCATAGCCAGCAATTTGGCCAGTAGTAGAATCGCGTTGGGCTGGGGGAGGGCGTCATAAATAGACCAGAAGCCGGTGGTTCGTTCATTGAAAATTAGTTCGCTAGTCATAACTAGCAAAAACAAACCAATAAATATCCCCAACGGTAACCGAAGGGCTGTCATGCGTGAGGTGACAGGTAGCTCGGGAAAGTCAGGATTCGTACCTAGTACGGTTGCCAATAGTATAGCCAAGAGCACTAATAAGCCCACCGAAATCGAAAAAACGGGTTGCTGAATCAGATTCAGGAATTCTAGTTTTGTTAATCGCCAGGTAGTTTTCCAGGATAGCCAACCGCCAAAGCGAGGTTGCACAGAAGGAAGCTGTAAAGGAGCAGACCGTTCTATGATTGACTTGTTTGAACGGGCTGATTTCCTGGATTGTGTACTGGCGAAAAATTCAAAGGAAAATCGGCCCTCTGCATATGCTAGCAAACCAAAGGATAGCCCGAGCCATAAGAGTCGATTAATGAAAAACATATCGGAATAGGCAAGCCACCCGCCAGGATCATCACTAAAAGGCATGTCGGCCACTGATTCTCTCGCCATATCCACGCCAAACGGGTCCAGTAGTTTCCATAGATCTGAATCGGCCATTAGATTCTGGCTGGATTCGGTTAGTAGAAAATAGAGCACAACCAGAAACAAGCTGATATAGGCTCCCCGTATGCTTCGGAGAAATACCGTCAGAGAGAACGTTAGACTAACGGCTATAAAACAGTTTTGAGCGATTAATCGTACGAAACCATCGGCTAACGCTAGCCATGAGGTTGGTGCATGGGCGAAGGCTGCTGAATGGAATCCAATACCGAGCAGATAACACACCGCCAGCAGCAAAACGGCACCATACGTGCCCATAAACCGCCCGGCAAAGTGCATCCGGCTGGTGATCGGCAAGGAAAATAAGTAGGCCGTCGTTTTGTAATCCAGATCTTTGGTGAGCGATTGGCCAGCCAGTAAAACCGACGCTACAGCTAACATAACCCCTAGTGAGGCTACGATCAGATAAGCTGTAACGGCAGGATCGCTGTACGAATACAGCGCTGCTAATTGGGATGAGTACCAGATTCCCTGCCCGAAAACGAGAACAGCAAATAGGTAAACTACTGGCTGGCGTAAGTGATATGCCAACTCGAACCGGGCAATCGTTAGAATTAGTCTCATAATGCCCCAATATACGAGAGTTTGAGAGTACTTATACGCGCACTAATTCGGCTAGTCCTACACCCGAATCCGCTGCACCATAGTATACCCAAATTTGACCAGCCTTATCGCTATGATCGGGCCACTGAACCCAGCCATTTGAAAACACAACATTGGGGAAGAAACCTTCGCGCTCCCACGATAATTCGGGTGAGAGCAAAGGCAAGCTCGAGCGATCTAACACGTGGGCGGGGTCTTCTTTGTCCAACAAAGCCAGTGCCAGGGAATAGGAGTGAGTAGGATCGGCTCCGTGGTAGCAAACGAGCCAGCCTTCGTCAGTCAGGATTGGCTCTGGCCCGGCGCCAATTTTTCCGCCTTCCCAACCATAAGGATTGGCCAGTGGGTCAAGACTAGTGTGCCCCCGACCGCCAAACAAAAAGCGATGATTGCCCCAATGGACACCATCCTCCGATTCGGCTAACCAGATGGATGGCTTACCAATATCCGAAACCATAGGTCGATGAAGCAGTCTGTATTTTCCATTGATTTTCTGCGGGAACAAGGCTACGTCTTTGTTCGGAGGTGGCAAAATCATACCGATGCGCTCAACGTTTACAAAATCGGTTGTGACAGCGAGCCCTACACCAGGGCCATGTTCGGAGACTGCCGTATAAGTAATCCAGTATTTCCCTTCCATAAACGTGATTCGAGCATCTTCAATACCGTACGATTCATCCATGCGAGCCGGAAATAAAAACGGCTTGTCGTCGATCTTGAAATGAATGCCATCCTTGCTACGAGCGAGACGAAGGTGACTGAGAGACGTCAGGTAAACTTTTCCATCCAGCGAAATTACCCGTGGATCATATGGTTCTGTGGGCTGCGGGAAATTTCGGATCACTAAAGAAGGCACACCATCCTGTTCTTCAATCAACGGTATCACAATAGTACCTGCTTCGGCCTTTGGTGCTTCGGCTACACGTAATAGAAGCAGAACTTCATCGTTGAAAAGACAAGCCGCCGGATTGAAGGCCCCTAGTACATCAAAGCCTTCAACACTGGGCGTTACATCACTGGTTTGCAGAATGGGTTGGTCGGATAAACGTCGGAGCTGATAATTTTTCATAAGGTACAGTCTTGAGAATTGTTAGACTATGTTCGCAAGAATGAAGATGGCGGACACGTATAGCCTTAAGTTCTATTCAGAATGCTTTAGTAACGAACTGATTGATAAGGTAATAGGATGCGAATGCCTGTATAATTAAGCGAGTTGTGAAGTCCCTTTATTCATTAATTCAGGCGTCATGACAAATAAACTTTGTACAGACCTTGTAGTTTTGAATCAATTATTGAATAAGTTTGGGAGCGGCTTAAACCTTCGGGGAAAGAGCCGCGTTAAGAAAAGTAAACTAACTTTTATTCTCTATTAACCATGATTTACCAGCCAACGTTTGATCAGGATGAAGACGTGCTGATGTTGAACCCTGATCCAGAAGCAGCTGCATTTGACGATGATGAGGACGACTTCGATGAAGACGATGCCGACTTCGATGAACTTGGCTCTGGCGCCGGTAGCGGCTATGGGGCAGATGATCTGGACGACATTGAAGAAGACTTCAATCCTGAAGATCTCGATGAAGACTTAGATGACGACATCGACGACGATCTGGACGATGACAGTATGGAGTAAAAAAACTGACCGTAGTACACTACGGTCAGTTTTCGTTTCAATCTTTTAATTTTCAACGTTATGACACAAGAACAGCAAGCGCCGAATCCGGCCGAAGAACCTTTAGTGACAACCGCAAACGCCGAAACCGAAGGCACTGCACCTGATGCCGATACTCAATCATCGGCTGCTAGCGAAGCGGGTGATCGAACCGCCGAAGATGGCTCCAGAGCCCCAAATGATCCAGCCGAAGGAGCGTAATTTTTTAATGATGAATGATAAATGGAGACTATTCATCATTTATCATTCATCATTACCTTAAGAAGGGTTTGACATTTCATTTCGGTTTCCTGCCACTCTTGTTCAGGGTCCGAATCTTCGGTGATGCCTGCGCCTGCATAGAGGGTTGCCAGCCGTCCTTCGAGTTTCATGCAACGGATATGGACGAAGATGCTACTCGTTGGTCCCTCGTTATTCGAGCTTATATTAACAGGTCCTAGAAAACCGCTGTATAATTCACGGTTGTGGGGCTCGTGCTGGCGAATAAACGCAAAGGCTGCATCGCGGGGGGTACCACAAACGGCCGAGGTTGGGTGCAATAAACGCAGCATAACCGTGCCGAGCTGTGGGTAACGAACGGCTTGAGTATCGACGGTGAACGAGGTGCCGAGGTGCATCAAATTACCCGCTATAATGCTTTTGGGGCCTTCTTCGAGGTATTCCCGCAACCGAATCTTCTTGAAGCATTCGATAATATAACGACTCACCAATGCCTGCTCCTCAATTTCCTTCTGCGACCACATAGCTTTGGCCGGATGTTTGGCTGTACCGTCAGGATGAAATGCCGATTGAGTCCCTGCTAGTGATGTCGTCTGAAAAATTCCGTCGGCATTAACGCTTACTAACCGCTCTGGCGTAGCGCTGATCCAGATTTGCCCCCATTCTGGAATCGAAACAGCGGATACAAAGGCCGTGGGGTATTTCTGGCAAAGTTTATCAAATAATTCAATAGCATTAGGAGCATTGGCAAACTGCACCTGTTTAGTGCGTGATAGCACTACTTTTCGTAATTCTCCCCGTTGAATTGCTTCAACTGCCTGCCCTACGTTTTTCTCAAACAAAGCTTCCGCAGAAGGGTCGGCAATAGGCACGGGTAAGCCTGACAAAGCGGGCTGACTAATCTTATTTTTAGCACGTGTTTTTAGCGTGTTCCAAAACAGCCCGACATTCTCGCTAGCTGAATTTTTAAGCTCAGTTCGTTTTTGAGAAGAATCGCCATTGCCTAGAAAAGTAGCCTGGATATCGGCCCGTAAAAAAAGGGTTTGTGGAACAATCCCACTCTGATCTAAGTGTTCGGAAAGTTGTGCTTCTACGGGAGCGTTTTTGGCGAGGTTATCGAACGGACTAATCAGAAAACCTGCGGGTAATTCATCCAGATCGGCTGATACACGGGGTAAAACCTCTTCGAATGAGACAATCAGCTGCTTATCCTGTTGATTAGGTAACCGCCAAAGAGCGGCTGGAAATCCAAGTGAAAGGGCCGTTTCCCAAAGGTCGCTGGCGTTGGGTTGGCCAGTTCGTTGTGATTCGGCGAGTTGTCCTATTGATGAAGTATTGATTCTATAATCCGATTGCATAATCAACAACCTACCGGGTTAGGGTTGGTTATATAGATAACAGAGTTTGCCGAAAATTTGTGCGTCGACAAATCGAAACTCTTTAGTTATTGATAAACAAATGTCTATAATTTATATAGATAACTGTGATCTGCACTGGCTATCAGTCTGGTTCATTTACGAGCATAGGCCCCGGATGATATAAGCGGGCATTGAAGGATATACTCAACTAGTGCCTATGAAGCGATTTGGATCGCCAAGAGAGATTGCCACTATTGCTACGTTTCTGGCGTCGGATGATTCGTCGTTTGTAATTGGCGAAGAAATCGTAGCTGGCGGTGGTATTGGAACGTTGTAAAGATAACATAACCCTACAAAAAATAGCCCCAGCTAATCGTTAGAAGTAGCTAGGGCTATTTTTTGCAACTAGTTATATCTAGTACTTGTCCAATTTAGATTCTAGAGATTCTCGGGTTCGCCCGCGCGGTTGATTCTAATTGATGACTTGTACGCTGATTATCAGTAGAATAGTGGCAATAGAATCTACAGAACCTACTTTGGTAAAGTACTAGTCCTGAGTAATCATTTCGGCATCGGCCAGAATGTAATTCAGTTCATAGATGTTATCGGCGTTGAGCTTGAGGGTTCCCCGGAAGGTACGACGCTCATCCGTTTTGAATTTCTTATCCGACTTTTTGAACTTCAGTGATACTACTGATTCAGGTCCAGCACCACCGCAGAAGAAACAGGCACTATAGGGGAAAGCCGATAGTACATAAATATTCGATTCAAGATCAACGGGAAGTACGTAACCCGTTAGGTCAACCGTTTTTCCGTTTAATTTTTGAATAGCCTGCCCAAAAGTTGGGTAGAGCATGTACACTGACTCTTCAGCGTACCATTTTTTCTTGAACGTGACGTCGCGCAGGACTTCCCACGACAATTTTACCGGTTCGGCAGCGACGGGAGCTACTCTCTTGGACGTGGTTCGTTCGATGGGTAAGATAGCGGGACGAAAGGCCGAGGCTACGAGCGACACGCAGAGGAAAGCAATTACTATACGGTTCATGGCGTTGAAAGACTTTAACGGTAGAAAACAAAGGTAAAACTACAAAAAAGATTACTTTTATAATTCACTTTAAGCTTCGATCACGCTGCCGTGTCCGACTCACCCATCGATAACGCAAAAGACGGTTCGGTAATTCCCGTTCGGTTCACTCGTTTATACTTAACAATGCTTATTATCCTGGCCGTTATCTTAACTGCGGGGCAGGGGTTAACCCAATGGCGTTTTGGAGGCATTGATCAGGAATTGAGTGTTGTTCGTCACACCGCGCTACAACGCCACCAAAGTCAACAGATTGTGAAGCAGGTTTTGCAGGTAACAGATGCGAGTGAACAAAGCAGCTTTAACGAAAACGTTGCTGAATTACGACGGTTATTTCCCGTTTTTGAACGTTACCACTTACAGACTCGGGAAGGCCGGACCGATGACCCTAAAATACATCTTATTTATGATGATAACATTAATCGGTTGTATGAGGGGATTCGTCCACAGTTTGAAGCTTTTCAGCAAAGCGCCCATCGAATCATGCGTCTTCAACGATTTGATGAAGTAAAGCAGCCCGATGTACAGGCTAGCCTTAAATTAATGCTGGCTAATGAAAAGCCATTTCTAGAGAAAATAGACGGAATTGTAGTAGTCTGTAATAGCGATTTTAGGGCTAAACTAAGCATGTTGCGCTCTATTGAATTGTATTTGTACGTCTTCACGGTTATTGCACTTGTTGGCATTGGCTTACTGATTTTCAGACCAGCCGCCCGGAAACTTAAGCAAACCTTTGCCCAACTTATTGAAGCTGAGAGTCAGACGGCAGCCGCTAACAAGAAACTGTTAAGCGCCAACAAATCGCTGAAGGAAACGCGTCAGAAACTTTTTGAGGCAACGAAGCAGCAGTATGAGCAGCAGATCGACGACCAAAAACTGCGCACATCATACCTGATTGCTGGCCAGGAGGAAGAACGTAAGCGAATGTCGCGCGAGTTGCACGATGGTCTGGGTCAGATGCTTACGGCCATTAAACTGCAAATCGAAGGTCTTGAAGCGGGGATAACAAAAGCAGCCGCAACCGAGCAAAATGGAACACCCAGTTATTCGAAAAATTTAAAGACGTTAAAAAGTCTTATTACGCAGACGATTCAGGAAACCAGGACGATCTCTAACAATCTAATGCCTAGCGTGTTAAGTGATTTTGGTGTAGTTCCTGCCATTAAAATGTTGGCTGAGCATGACCGGAACGAAACACTGGATGTTACCTTTAAAACAAACTTTACGGCCGATATGCCCCGTTTGGACCGCAACATAGAGATTATGTTATATCGGGTAACGCAGGAAGCCGTCAGTAATGCAGTGCGGCACGCGAAGCCGTCGCATATACATATCGAACTAAAAGAGCGTGGAAATAGCTTACAATTAACAGTGAGTGACGATGGAAAAGGCTTTCAGGTACCTCGCAAAAACCAGCCTAACGAGTTAATGAAACCGATTCAGGAAAATACAACGAGTACAACTCAATCGGCAACGTTACGTCCGCCCTCGCAGGGATTACATAACATACAGGAACGAACGAAGCTGGTTAACGGCAAATTCAAATTAACGTCTACTCCGGGGAAAGGCACTAAACTACAGGTTAGCGTACCTTATCAAACGCATCTTGTTCATCATGACACCTACTAAATTAATGCTGGTAGACGACCATTCTATTGTTCGGGATGGCATTCGGCTCCTACTGGAGCAGGCCGATGGTCTGGAAATTATTGACGAAGCTAATGACGGAGAAGAGACCCTTGATAAGCTCAAAGCCCATCAGGCCACTCCAGAACTGCTGCCAGATCTGATTTTGATGGACATTTCCTTGCCAGGCATGTCGGGCATTCAGACTACACAAGTGGTTAGTCGGTTGTATAAGAATGTGCGCGTGTTAATGCTATCCATGCATAACAACGAAGATTATATTTTACGGTCGGTGGAGGCTGGTGCTTATGGCTACATGCTGAAAGACTCATCGTCGGACGAAATGATCAAAGCGATTCGTACCATTGCTGCTGGCGAAAAATACTATAGCTCTCCTGTTGCTTCCATTATCCTGAGTGGATACATGCAGCAACTCAAAAAAGGTAGCCGACACAGCCGTACTGAGCGCCAATCAAAACTGTCGAACAAGGAAAAAGAGATTCTACAGTTTTTAGTAGCCGGTATGAGTAGCCGGGAAATCGCCGAAAAACTTCAACTCAGCGTTCGAACGGTAGATAATCACCGTGCTAACATGATGCGTCGGTTGCAGGTGCGTAACGCAGCTGAACTGGTTCGGATGGCCGTTGAAGATAAATTGATCTAAATTCTGGCAAGGAATTTTGAAAAATGGCGAACTCGCAACTTATTTTTTAGGTTTGCCCATCAAACCGGCTCGCTGCCGGTTTTCCATTTCCTGAATACTATATTAACAAGATAGAATTTATCAACTAAACCACCTCTTATATGTCACTTCGCTTAGGAGATATCGCCCCCGATTTTGAGGCCGACACAACACAAGGTCACATTCATTTCCACGAATGGTTAGGTAATTCATGGGGAATGTTATTCTCGCACCCAGCCGATTTTACGCCTGTCTGCACAACCGAGCTAGGAAGAACCGCTTTGTTGAAAGATGAATTCGGCAAGCGTAATGTAAAGGTTATAGCGGTATCGGTCGATGATCTGGAATCGCACAACCGTTGGACGCCCGACATTAAAGACGTTACGGGTTCGGAAGTTAATTTTCCCATCATCGCTGATCCCGATCGTACGGTAGCCACACTTTACGATATGATTCACCCCAATGCTAGTGAAAAAGCAACGGTGCGTTCAGTGTTTGTGATTGGACCCGATAAAAAGATCAAACTGACGCTGACGTATCCAGCCTCGACGGGCCGTAATTTTAACGAGCTCCTGCGCGTAATCGATTCGCTACAACTCACGGCTGAATATCAGGTAGCAACCCCTGCCGACTGGAAAGAAGGCGAGGACGTAATTGTAACACCTGCTGTACCGAATGATCAGCTGGAGGCTAAATTTCCGAAAGGTGTAACGTTCGTGAAACCATATTTACGAACAACTCCTCAGCCTAATAAGTAAGGCAATGGGGCCAGGGACGTAGTGCTTTGACAAAATAGATTCTAACTGTTTCTATAGGTTCTCGGGGCCGCCCGCCCGGTCGATTCTAGTGTACTGATTAATTAGAAACGATAGTATCAAAAGAAGCTATAGAATCTAAATTGGACGAGCACTAGTAATAGTTAAGCTATAAATGATAAAAGCCTCTTGCAACTACAAGAGGCTTTTATCATTTCAGTGACTCGTCCTGAAATAGGTTGACACATCCCTCAGCTTATTTTATGGATACATCAACCA
>NZ_BAAHBI010000066.1:0-132418 GCF_054776755.1 Spirosoma litoris
TAGTCGAATCTTGAAAAAATTATAGCGTTTTTCTTGCAAACAAAGACAGTACCCGGAAGGACAAAAAATAATTATCCATTTTACATTATTCTTACGGCTTTACTGCCACCGTCGGTGATTTCCAGAAATCGGGCTTACCGTATTGGCCTTTGGCGACCTCACCACCAAACAGTATCGAGTTAAGCAAAACGCGATACGTACCCAATGGTTGGCCGCGCCATTGCGGACGGAAACCGTGCAAAATGACATGTCCTTTTCCCTGCTGAACATCCAGCGAGGCCGCGTAGCCCTGCAGGTATTTTTCGCCCAGCAAATAACCTGAGCGTAAGGGTGAACCACTTGTCGCAAATTTGGCTAGGGCCTGACCTTTAAAGCCATCGAGCGTAGCAAACACGGGACTATCATCTACAAAGACAGCCGCTCGGGTCGGCATGCCGGACATAACCGGGTGAGTCGGGTCGGTTTCTACTTCCAGGATCGAACCTCCCGTAAAAAAGTCTTTGGCATTGACGCCTGCCACTACATTTTTCACAGGCAGGTGGAGGGCTTCAATGGCATAATCGCTGCTTTCGTTCAGGCAAACGAGCGTTCCGCCCTGGCTGACGAAGTTGGTTAGGTTTGCTGCACCCAGCGTTCCCAATCCACCCTCGTAGGCAGGGGGGACGGCTCCTTTCGCAAATCCATCTTTCAGATTTCTTGGTCGGTCGGAAGCCATCAGGATTACGTCGAAGCGGTCGTTGAGGTCGCTGGCCAGCACGTCGGTGTTGGTGATGATGGCAAACGGAAATTCAAACTGCTCCAGAATCCACTGCGACCAGCCTTCGTCCATGCTGGCTGTCCAGGGTTTGTAAATAGCGATGCGCGGTTTCACCATTGCCCCCGATGTATTGGTGGTCAATTCGGCAGTAAGCCCTAGCTCCTTGACCCAGGGCTCCAGCGTTGTTCTGGCCAGACTGCTAATCGCGTAACGCTGAGCTTCTTTGTTGAATTTGACGGTTCCGCCTGCTTTGAGTGAGCGTGTAATGACTTTAAACGCATTGTTCTCGGCCGGATTGACCAGCAACACCGTTCCCGTACCCGTCAGTTTTCCTTCGGGTACTTTAATTCCTGCCGAAACCGGGTTCGTATCGAAGCCAATCCCTGTCACAAAATCGGCGGGTGTGGCATCTTTCTTATCATCGGTTTTCCAATCTTTACCGGTGCCACTGACCAATTGAATCGCTCCTTTTAATTCGGGAGATAGGGGTTTGATGGCAGGGATGACGTTCAACTCAAATTGTAGCGGAAGTGTCCAGCCAGCGGCATCGTACGGTTGCTCGGGCGGACCGCCGGGAAATTCGCGCAAGTCGGGGTATATCTGCACATCAAGGAGTTGTTTGGTCAATTCACCATACTCCTGATTCATCGGAATCACCCAGGTTCCTTTGGGGTAGTTGCGGCCATCAAACGCGACATCTTTCGTCAGCTGACCAATGCGAATACCATGAAAAGCCAATCGACGAAGCAGCTCGGCTGGGCGGGCCGGATCACGTTGTTTTTGGGGGATGAAATAGGCGTAAGGCGGCTCCTGTTCGTATTTTTTGATGGTGTTTCGTCCAGCCTGGTAGCGGTTGTACAGCAACACATCGCCGTATTTAGCGGCATAATCGAGCGTCGCCAGCGAGGCCGTTTCCATGTAGGCCATGGCGTCGCTGATGCGCCACCAGCCGCCCGGCCATGGACTGGAATACAATGACTCTACCCGAAACTCTTTTTTGTCCTGCGGGAAATCGCGGACGGTGTAAAAATGGGGCGTTGCATAGTTGTACAAGGCCGTTTCGGTCCAGAAAGCCGGAATATTTTGCAACACTGGCATGTAGTCGATATAGCCGGGGTACCAGGCGTCGAAGCCGGTTCCCATGTGCGTGGCTCCTTTCTGACCGTTGCTTTCCAGTGCCTGTGCCATTGCCATTCCTATCATGTTGACCTCACGGGCGATAATGGGTGGGGTTTGTGAGGCAATTGGTTCGGCAAAAGGCGGCAACCAGATACGCGTTGGAAAAGGTGAGGTTTGGTGATGCACGAAAATGATATTCGGCTCCCACTCGCGCCAAGTACGGGCCACCACCCGCGATTCGATCATGTTGAGCATGTAGGCATCGCGGTTGTTGTCGTGCCCAACGTACTTCTGATACAGGAATGGCGGAGGGGCAATCTCAAAGGGCGTCCCGACATTCGATTTATACCAGTCGCCAATCATTGTTTGCCCATCCGGATTAAGTGACGGCCACAGGAGTAAAATCACATTATCCAGAATGTTCTTGATCTTGGGATCATCGGCTTTGCTGAGCATGTCGTAGGCCAATGAAATGGTATGCTGCGCCCCCGCCACTTCCGACGCGTGCAAGCCCCCGTCGATGTGCACGAGTGGTTTCCCTTCCATCGACAGCTTTTTGGCTTCCTCGTCTGTCAGCCCAGCAGGGTGCGCGAGCCGCTGGGCAATGGCCCGGTACTTATCGATGTTATCGAGATTCTTCTTGGACGAAATCAAGGCAAAATACCAGGGTCGTCCTTCGGAGGTTTCACCGACATGCACCAGCTTGACCATGTCGCTGGCTTCGTCGAGTTTCTTAAAATAAGCCAGCGATTGCTCGTAGGTAGCCAGATGGAAGTCGGCCCCAACGGGGAAGCCAAGCGTTTCTTCAGGTTTCGGAATAGGTTTTTGCTGGGCTATACTGGGTGAGGTTGCTAGCCAACAGGAACTAAATAATGCGATTAGGAAAGTGCGCTTCAGGAAGTACATGTTCATTGATGTATAGTTCAGGTTGTAATGAAATGGTTTTTGACAGGATTAACAGGATAAAACAGGATTAGCCACTAGACTAAAAATCCTGTTTATCCTGTTAATCCTGTCAAAAAAATAATTTATTTTCCCGCCACAGGCGGTTTGGCCGCATCGAAATCATCGGGCAACCGCATTAGCCACAGGTTTCGAACGCGACCGTTCGAAATGCGGAGACCGCTGACGATATGCTTCGAGTTTCGGACAACGTCGATAGTGGAGGCAAACCACCAGTCGGTCGAGAATTTGTCTTTATCGGTTGGTTTTAGCGTCACCTCGCCATGATGAACATGCACCAGTTCAAGGCCATCACCCTTTGGGCGAATGGTGTAAATTGCTTCTAATTCAGGACTGTAATACCGGCCTACGTAATCGGCACTGACGAGCTTGTCCGGCTTTTTGTCGGTGGCTGGGGCCTTAGGGGGAGCGGGCGTTTCTTTGCCTTTTTGCTGGTAAGCAGCCAGATAGATATCGGCTATTTCCAGTGCCTTAGCGGTCGGATTGGTTTCGGCCAGATTGTTTAGGACGATGAAGCCGTAATCCTCTTTGGGGAAATACGTGATGTTGGATCGAAAACCGGCATCGGCTCCGCTGTGGCCGTAATACGGTAATCCCTTGTGCGTGCCGTGCACCAGCGCGAAGGCATACGGGATGGTATCGCCCTTGGTCAACCGACCCCGTTCCAGCATCTGGGTCATGGTAGCCGCATTTCCGATAGTCGTATTTTTAAAGTTGTTCATCCACTTCGCCAGGTCTTCAACCGTGGTAAACAAGCTAGTGGCCCCTGCGTTGGCATAGCTCAACACGCTTTTCTTGTAGAAGCCCGCCGACAGGTCGTCAGAACGATGAAATGAATACGCCCGGCCTTTTACAATACGCTCATCATCGTCGTAGAAGAGTGTGTTTTTCATGTCCAGGGGTGTAAATACGTGCTGTTTCATCCACTCCCGAAAAGGCTGCTTACCCACCCGAGCGACAATTTCGGCCAGCAATGTGTAGCCTGTGTTGCAATAGAGATATTCAGCACCGGGGGCGAAATTCAATTCCTTCTGCCGTTTGACGAGGTTAAATACATGCTCTTTCGTAATCACATCGCTCATGTTCCAGCCCGCCATCGTCAGCAAGGCCCACTGATCACGGAGGCCGCTGGTGTGGTGAATCAAGTGACGAATCGTGATTTTCTGCCCGAAATCCGGTACTTCGGGCAGGTGTTTATGAATATCGTCATCCAGTGACAACTTACCCTCCTGCGCCAGCAGCACAATTCCGTAGGCCGTAAATTCCTTGGAGACGGAGGCCACGTGGAAGATCGTTGTGGGTGTAACAGGGGCTCCCGTTTCTATATCGGCCTCCCCAAAACCTCTAGCGTAGATGAGCTTGCCACCATGCAGAACCCCCACAGCCGCCCCCGGTCGGCCAGGCCCGTTCCATTCCAAAAATAGCTTATCAACTTTGGCCGCTAGTGTGTCCGGGATTGACTGGGCAGTTGCGAAATAGGTGCTCAAGAGAGCAAATGCGAGGAAAAGAAGGTTTTTCGTCATGATATGTAGAGACGCAATCCCTTGCGTCTTCTCTAACCGGATGGTTTCCTTTATCTGGATGCTAATTGCTGACGCTTGAGGAGACGCGAAGGATCGCGTCTCTACTTACTCACCGGCAACACAAGTTTACTAGCCGCTGTAGCGCCGTGGTGCACTTTGATGGTGGCTTTCTGGAAATCGCTGTCTTTGGCGTGGTAGATGTCCACATATTTCTGCGGGTTCCGGTCGACTAATGGGAACCAGGTGCTTTGAATCTGCACCATAACCCGGTGGCCTTTCTGGAAGGTGTGGGCTACGTCGGGGAGGGTGTATTTCACTTCGGTAACCTGACCCGGTACAAAGGGCTCCGGCTTCTCGAAACTCTTGCGGAAACGTCCCCGGAACACTTCGCCCCGAACCAGCTTTTGGTAGCCGTTCATGATGTAGGCATCCGAGGCACTGTATTGGAAATCATCGGGAAACACGTCGATCAGTTTGACAATGAAATCCGCATCGGTACCGGTGATACTTACCTGTAAATCAGCTACGAGTGGACCCGCCAAGGTTAAATCTTCGGTCAATACATCCGTCTGAAAAACCAGAACATCAGGACGACTAGCGGCAAAGCGTTGATCGTCGGTCATGTATTCGCGGGTGCGGTTGGCCTTAACGCCTTCCGCATACGGAACGGGTTTGGCCGGATCGCTAACGTATTCCGAAAAAGCGCCACTTGCCGAGGGTTTGGTGAAGCCTAGCTTTCCGTTGGCTTGCAGGTACAGATCGCGATCCGATGTACTGGCTGGTGGCCATTTCTCGAACTGATGCCACTTATTTTCGCCCGTGAAGAAGATGTTCGCTTCCTTGATTTTATCGATGCTGCCTTTTCCTTTCAGATAATAATTGAAGAATGGTACTTCCACATTCTCCGCATAATACGTACTCGTTGGGCTTCCGAATTTCACATTACCCAACGATGCACCGTCGCTACCTCGACCCGCCCACTGGCCATGAAACCAGGGACCCATAATGATTTTGTTGTTGTTTTTCGCTTTACTTTCGATGGCCTTGTAGGTAGACCAGGCACCAAAGCAATCCTCGGCATCGAACAAACCACCCACAATCAGCGTAGCTACGCCGGATGGGACTGCTTCAACGAAATTCCGAACGTTACGGGCTTTCCACCAGGCATCCATATTTGGGTGTTGCATCATCTCGTTCCAGAATCGAACGCTATCGCCAGCAAAGCGGGTTAGGTTGGCCAGTGAGCCACTACGCAGAAAATAGTCGTAGCTGTCTTTGGTTGGTACCGACAAGCCTTTGGGGCCAACGGTAGTCGGTTTCGGGTGCGGAAAGCCAAACCCGCGACGGAGGTAGAAATTGAAGGCATCCATCTCCATAAACGCGCCGTTGTGGTGGAAATCATCGCCCAGAAACCAGTCGGTAACGGGCGCTTGTGGGCTGGCTGCTTTTAAGGCCGGGTGATTACTCAGAGCCGCCATCGTGGTGTAGAAACCCGGATACGAAATCCCGAAAACGCCGACCTTTTCGTTGTTGTTCGGGATGTTTTTTACGAGCCAGTCGATGGTATCGTAGGTATCGCTGGCTTCATCAAAATCCTTTCCTTTTTTGTCTGTCTTATACGGGCGTATGTCTTCAAATACACCCTCGCTCATCCAGCGGCCCCGCACATCCTGTACCACCATGATGTAGCCTTCTTTCAGGTACTCTTTGTAATGGTTGCTATAGAAGGGCCGGTAGGCGCTCTCGCCATAAGGAGCACAGGAATAGGGCGTCCGGGAAAGTAGAATCGGGTGTTTTTCGGCGTTGTCGTTTGGGATGTAAATGGAGGTGAACAATTTCGTGCCATCCCGCATCGGAATGTACTGTTCTTTCTTGGTGTAATTAGCCTTAAACCAGGTTGAATCGGGCGTTTGGGCATGCGTAAGCAAAGGGACAAGCGTCACCAAGAGGTAAACGAGTTGCTTCATGGTTGTATTCTGGTTAACAGAAGAGAAAAAAGTTTATTCGGCAATTTACTGAAACTACAGAATTTCTACGATACAGCCATTATTTGGGTGTAAGACAAGTTTGTTTTCTGACAGGATTAACAGGATAAAACAGGATTATAGGAGAGAGGAAATCATGTCTCATCCTGTTAATCCTGTCAGAAAAAACTACTCCTTTACTCTTTGCTAACTTTCACATTGCTGATATAAACATTCACATTTTCATCACCAGTACCAACCGTCCGGTTTTCCCAGTTGATGGCACTAAACTGGACACCAGCCGGTATGACGCAGTACTCACAGGGCTTTCCATACTTGCCTTTAAAATCGGATGGGAGGATGATAGGCTTGTTGTTGACAAAGAGCGTGACTTCTGATCCTCGCTTGAGTAGCTTGACGTGTACCTTGTTCTGGCGATTCGTAAAAGTGGTGAGCGGCTTGATCGACTCCCCACCGGCTTCGACATACGTATTGGATTTGACCAGCGGGTAACTGGTTACTTCAACTTTTGCCTGCCCCCGGTAATTGTTGTTCTGGAAATCGGCTTCACTGCCCGCCGTAATGATAACTTTTATGTAGGTAGAGGCACTTTTCCGGTCGCCCTTTAGGCCACCCGTCAACTCCATCCTGACTTCCCCGCCCGTTCTGGAATTAAATTCGTCGGTAGCGACATCGTATTCCAGCGAGAAATTTTCCGGAAGGGGTTTGGGCAACGCCGTCGGATCGACCTTGTTGTTTTTGCCTAGTTGTAGCCATTTACCCGGCAAGTTTTTTACGGTTACTACCTGCGACGCTTTGCCATACGAAGAAAAAAACCAGCCCGCCGGTCGGTTGCCGACTTCATTATTAGCAAAATTGTCTTGAAAAAGAACACCCGGAGGCAACGCTCCCCCGGTCGCTGCCGAATTGTTCCAGTAGGAGCGTTTGCTATAGTTAGCCAGCGTCTTTTTCAATAACTCTTCGTTGAGAGGTCGATAAGGTTGCCCTTTTACTTTTTCGGGATTGAAAAAATAATCGTAGACATAATCGAAGTTGAAATGCTCCGTAATGGCCCGAAACAGCTCATATCGCTTGCGGCCATTTTCTTTGGTAGCATAGGGAAAAGTAATGGCAATCCATTGAGGCTGATCGGTGAGGCATTTTTCGTAGATCGATGGCTCGTAGGTATACACGCCGTACGAATGCTTCAAATTCGTGGAGAAGGGATCAATCTTGAACGGATCTATAGAGCCATCAACGGTATAAATGGTTGGCTGCATATCCCGAATCACCGCTGGCTCGTTCAGGCGACCGCTGTATTGGTTCTTTAACGCTTTCAGTTTTTCGCGATAGGTTTTGATCTTCTCCCGTTCCGCTACCATAGCCTCGTTTTGGCTTTTTTCGCCGTTGAACTGGCGGACAATCTCTTTCTGTTTTTCGGCTAAATAGCGATCAAATGATGCGTCGGATAGGTCGAGAAACTCGCCTTTCGTTAGCTGCCGGATGGGTAATTTATTGCCGGGGGCTAAATAAACAGTCATGGCACTGCTGTTTACCGTCGTGATGTATTTATAGACATTCGGGTGGATTTTCGGGTCTGCATCCTTGAAGCGTTTCAGAAAGAAATCGCTTTCCATATAGCCATTCGGCAACAGGGTGAAGATGTACTGCGAAGGCGTGTTGAGGTAATAAGCCTGATTGAAATCGAATACAACATTGGCCGCTATCTGAAAAGGCACCCAGGTCTCGTCGATAGGTTTGAAATGACCTTGTTTATCCAAAGTTTGGAAATCGACGTTATAGGCCTGAAAAAATATGCCGTAGGCATGCGGGAAGTACTCGTCTTTTTTGGCATAATACCGTTTCTTGAAGACACCAATGCCTGCAACGGGCGTGTAGGTTTGCTGCATCCATTGGACAAATAAGTTGTTGATTTCCTGTTGTCGGATCGAAAACGTCTGCCCGCCCGATTGGATTGGTTTCACGGGTTTGTCGGCGGGCGTGAGCTTTGTGTACCAGCCCACCACCGTATCTTCAATCATCTGTTGTTGGCTAATCTGGGCAAATGAGCCAGAAATTGTGCAAAGGAAAACGAACGCAAGTGAACGAATTTTCATGCTGAGTTGAGTTGTTGATTCTTGAATCAGCCCTATCAGGCAGCTGTCTTAAAAGTAAGCATTCAACGCAAAAAGGATTGGTGGGGTTGTTGATTAATTCGTGAGTGGTAATGGGTGGCAGTATAACTCACTACCTTTGCATATGGATTATTTTAAAAATCTGCTTGATTTACTCAAGGTTGAACGAGAAGAAGACCGTGCTCAATACCGCAAACTCACCGAAACAACCTCCGTTGCCGAACGTCGGGCCAATGGCTTAACGTGGTATCCGATTGCTATTCGAGGCTCCGAAATGAGCCGGGGAGATTACCTGACGGTCGAAGTGGAACGAACGACGCACCAGGATATTCCGCACCAGCTCCGATTCGGGATGCCCGCCGTATTTTTCAGTAATCACGATCCGAAAAACGACCGGGTCGAGGGTACGATTTCGTATCAGGGGGGTAATCGGGCCAAAATTACCCTACGTACGGATGAACTGCCCGATTGGTCGAGAGACGGGAAATTGGGTGCTGAAGTGCTGTTCGATGACAATAGCTACAACGAAATGGAGGAAGCCCTTAAACAGGCCAATGCGTTGGGCGAAAAATCGGATAACCGCCTGATTTCCATTTTGACGGGTGATAAATCACCAACCTTTCATACAGATATACCAACGCCCTACCTGCCCAAATTGAATCCGAGCCAGGTGTCGGCAGTCGGGAAAATACTGGCGGCCAATGAACTGGCCATTGTGCATGGCCCTCCGGGTACGGGTAAAACCACGACGTTGGTGCAGGCCATCAAAGCCCTGCTAGCGCAGGATCATAAGAAGATTTTAGTAGTGGCTCCCAGCAACACCGCCGTCGATTTACTGAGTGAAAAACTGTCCGACGAAGGCCTGAATGTGATTCGGGTGGGCAACCCGGCTCGGGTATCGGAGCGCTTGATGTCGCTGACGCTGGATCATAAAATGGCCGAGCATCCTTATATGAAGGAAGCTAAAAAGCTGAAAAAGCAGGCGAACGAGTTCAAGAACATGGCGCACAAATACAAGCGCAATTTTGGCAAAGCGGAGCGCGATCAACGCAAAGCCCTGTTCGATGAAGCGCACCGGATTATGAAAGAAGTCGGCAATTCGGAACAATACATCATTGAGGATCTGATTGCGAAAGCGCAGGTGATTACGGCTACGCTGGTCGGTGCGAATCACTATACGGTCCGGAATCTTACGTATCATACCGTTGTGATCGACGAAGCCGGACAGGCGCTGGAACCGGCCTGCTGGATTCCCATCCTGAAAGCACAGAAGGTTGTCCTGGCGGGCGATCACTGTCAGTTGTCGCCCACTATAAAGTCGGCTGAAGCCGCTCGGAAAGGCTTGAGTAACACCTTACTGGAGAAATGCGTAAATCGGCATCCCGAAGCGGTGGCGCTGCTGAACGAACAGTACCGAATGCACGAGCACATCATGGGGTATTCGTCGCAGGTATTTTACGAGAACAAAGTGCGGGCTCATGCGTCCGTAGCCCGACATTCGCTGTTTGATGGCGATACATCGCTGGTATTTGTCGATACGGCCGGTTGTGGTTTCGACGAAAAACTGGAAGGCACCAGCTCCACAAACCCCGAAGAAGCCGCTTTACTGATCCGGCATCTAACCCAACTTGTGGCCGACTTGAGTACACGCTATTCGAAGCCGGATTTCCCAACAATCGCGATCATCTCACCGTATAAACAGCAGATCAATGTTCTGAAAGATCAACTGTTGAGCGTACCTGAATTACAGGGCTATGGGGATAAGATTTCGGTGAATACCATCGATAGTTTTCAGGGGCAGGAGCGGGACATCGTCTATATCTCCATGACGCGCAGCAATGCCGAAGGGGAAATCGGCTTCCTATCCGACATCCGCCGGATGAACGTCGCCATGACCCGCGCCCGCAAGAAACTCATCATTGTTGGAGACAGCGCTACACTGGCCGGATTTCCGTTCTACGCTGATTTTATTGCCTATTCGGAAGGGCTTGATGCATACCAGAGCGCTTGGGAGTGGATGTAATTCTGGCGCGAGTATTTACTCGTGCCTTTTTACGAAGTCAGTATTTACTGACGCAAGCGAATGCTTGCTATATGGAAAGTCACGAGTAAATGCTCGCGCCAGTCTTGAGCCGCCTAGCAACAACTGCCAGATTGGCTAAGGCCAGTAAGACTAACGCCAAAATAACATCGGGCATCATTAAGAAGATGCGTTCCCAGCTTAATACCCGGCCACTCAACGCTGTTAGCAAGTAAGGGATCAACAACAGGAATACGAGTGGCAACAATCGTAGAAGCATAAAAAGCCAGGAACGCCAGATCGGCCTTGACTGATACAGCCTTTGCCATTGAGTTACTCGGAAAAACTGCCGTACGGCAAAACCAGTTGCGATGAGTAAAAGAAACACAGTAGCAATCGGGTAGAACCAATCGGGAAGAGCCTCTGACGTGGGTTCCTGATTGGTCAGAATATCCGAAACACCCTGGATAAACGACGTATAATCGATGAATGGATTCAGGCCACCATTGAACAGCATCACAATACCAAAGCCTTCTTTGGGGAGAATAAGCAGCTCAGAACTGTACGTCCAGAGAATTCCATTGTGGCGTAGCTTCGCCGGGTTATTGACAAACCAGCCCATACCATAAGGGAAACTAGTGCCCCCTGGCGCAGCGTACATCATGGCCAACGATTGACTGGTAATTAGCTGATTCGTTCCAAACCGCCCCTGATTCAGTTGTAAGCGCATCCAATGAGCCATGTCGTTAATCGTAGAACTCATTCCGGCTGCACCATCCACAAACCAATCCGGTTCTGGTCGGTTAATTGACTTGCCCAAGGCGAAGATCGACCCATTGGCGAGCTTGTCAGGACCTGTATAAAATGCGGGCGTTGTCGCAACATCGCGGGTATGGGTCATGTTGAGCGGGCCAAAAATATGCTGTTGTAAATAAGCCGAAAACGGTTGATGGCTGACGGCTTCTACGACCTTGGCTAGAATCTGGTAATTGGGGTTATGGTAATGGAATTGCTGTCCGGGTGCGCTTACCAGAAGGGCATTTTTTAGGCGGGCAATTGCTTCGTCCAATGTGCGGGGCTGCTCCGTAAATCCCAATTCAGGAAAGCCCGTATCGGCTAAGCCACTCGTTTGATGCAGCAATTGCCGGATGGTTATGGAAGCTCCTCGTGGATCATCGACTGAAAACGTAGGTATATAGCGAGTAACCGGAGCATCGAGGTCGATTTGCTTCGAGTCAACCAGTTGCATAATGGCCATCGCCGTGAACGCTTTGCTAAGCGAGGCAATCGCAAACGGTGTATCGGCAGTAACTGGCCGACCTGTCTCCGTTGTGCCGTAGCCTTTGGCTAACAGAAGCGAATCTCCTTGAACAATAGCAATGGCGAAACCCGGAATGTTGCTGGCTGCCAATCGGCGTTGAAGATATTGATCGAGCTGGGCGATCTTGGCCGTTGACTGGGCATGGACACATACGTAGCTGAGCAACAGGCTCAAAAATGTAAGAAAAATGGATTTGGGTGAGTGGGTCATTGGTGTGCTGTAATAGAATGGCTTACAAAGCTCCGCAAGGATTTTCGCCCATCCATTTACATAGGTAAAGAACGTTATGATCGGGTCAATTTCTTCCGAATTCGACTTAATTGCGTTGGGGTAATACCCAGATAAGACGCAATATGGTATTGCGAAATCTGTTGCTCCAGATACGGATATTGCCGCTGAAAATTTGCATACCGTTTTTCGGCGTTATCCAGAACGATCTCGACTTCCTTGCGTTCTTTTTCAACGAAATACCGTTCGGCAAATCGACGGCCGACCCGTTCCAGGTCTGGGTAGGAATCGTAAAGACGCGTAAAGGTGGTGTAGTCGGCTTGCAAGAGTTGGCAATCGAGTAGGGCCTGCTGACTAATTTGGTTCGGGTTTCCTGTAATCAGCGACGTGTAGCCACCCACAATAGCCGGGGCAATGAAAAAATGTTTGTTGTATTCCTTTCCCTGTTGGTCTCGGTAGAACCCTCGAACAATGCCCGATCGTAAAAAAGCAAATTGAGTAGCCAGCTGACCTTCTTCAATAAAATAGTCGCCTTTTTTCAAGGTCGCTTCGGTGAAAATGGACTGTACGGCCTGCCAGGTAGATTCCTTAATCGGTGAAAATGAGTTCAGGTATTGCTGTAGATCCGTCATAACTTAGGTTGCAAAAGCAGGAGCGTAAACACGGATGGAGTCGTTACGCTTTATCTTCGATAATCTGAATATCAATTCAATGAATGCCGACTACGCATTATTAATTCAAACAATTCGCCATTGGATAGCTATCCACGAAGACGAAGAGGCTGTTATTTCTACCTTATTTGAACGGAAGCAGATAGCCGCCAATGACTTTTTTTTGACAGCGGGCGATGTGTGTCATTCTGTTGGTTTCGTCGTTGAGGGACTACTGCGCTATTACATTCTGGATGATGGTCAGGAGCATACCTATGATTTCTCGCCCGAACAGCACTTTACCTGCAATTACGAGAGCTTTCTCACCAAAACACCTTCCGTTCGATTTATTCAGGCCATTGAACATACATCGTTACTGGTTATTAGCTACGATAATCTGCAACGGCTTTATGATCGATTGCAGGAAGGGCAGAAGTTTGGCCGTCTGGTAGCCGAGGAACTGTTTGTTGGTATGTTGCAAAAACTCACCTCGTTTTACAATGAAACAGCCGAAGAACGCTACGATACCTTACTACGAAGTTTTCCCGATTTGCAGGAGCGCGTACCTCAGTATGTTATTGCGTCGTATGTGGGCATCAAGCCGCAGTCGCTCAGCCGGATTCGGGCACAGCGGGCGGGTAAGCATTATTGAGGGATATTCGATCTTCACCTAGGTGAATGCATGCGCCTGTAGGGAGTAGGACCTTTGTTGCGTCACTAATTCATACAACGATGCAAAACGCAGCACTGCCCTTCTGGGCCAAATCTCTTGGTTATTTCTTCGGTGCCGGATTGATTTTTATCGGTGCCCGTTTTTTGATTCTACCCGAAACTGCTGAACTTGGTTTCGGGCTGCTGTATGCGCAACCGAATGAGTCGTTCCATTACATCAAAGGCATTCGCGATCTGACGTTTGGGTTGCTTTTTACAGTATTCACCCTGGCTGGCTGGCGCAAACCGCTTGGGGCTTTCTTTCTAATTGGCTCACTGACACCAATTGGCGATATGATCATCGTGCTGACAGCACCAGCCGCCGTGTTGAGTGCCGCCTGGATTCACGGACTAACGGCGCTGACTGCCTGGATAGGAGGCTATTTTTTGTTGCGCAAGCAAGAATGATTAGGTGTAGCCTATGTCGCTAATGACTTTGCAGGTAAAATAGCCAGTCTTTCAAAACTTTTTCTGCACTGTAGCAAGAATCTCATGAGGATACCCCATCGCAATGGCACTAACCTCATCCAGACGTGTCACTTGATCGATAGTTAATTGAATATCAAGTACTTTTAGGCTGTCCTCCAGATGGGTCAGCGTTCGTGCGCCGATTATGGGAAATACGTCTTTGCCCAATACCCAGGCCAACGCTACCTGTCCGGGAGTTGCTTCCAGTTCGTTCGCGATCTGTTCTAGTTGATCGATTACTGCTCTGGCATGATCATCTTCCTGATAACTTCCAGACCCAGAAAGTGTCAGTCGCCCAGAGGAACCTTGTCGGTATTTACCAGTCAGTAAGCCCCCAGCCAACGGTGAATAACACATCATGCCCAAACCAAAGTGGTTAGCCATGGGTGTCAACTCGCGTTCTGGTGTTCGTTGGAGCAGGTTGTATTCGATTTGGATAGCAGTCAATGGCATTGATGTGGCGATGGCTGCCGCTTTCCAGGCTGGAAAATTGGCCAAACCCGTGTATAAAACTTTACCGGCAGACACAAGGTCTTCCAACCCCCGAACGGTTTCCTCTAAGGGCGTTACGCCGTCATCAAAATGCGGGATATAGATGTCGATGTAATCCGTCTTCAGGCGTTTCAGGCTGCCCTCGATGGCCTGACGCATGGCTTTCCGGTGATTTCCGGAATTGGCCAGCGACGGATTGGGTTGGCTGCTCCGGGTGTACTTGGTACAAATAATGAAATCGTGCCGGTTGTGCTCAATAAACCGCCCGACCGTTTCTTCCGATTCGCCCAATTGATACTGGTCGGAGACGTCGATAAAGTTTCCGCCAGCATCGGCATAAGCCGAAAGGATGTCGAGCGCGTCGTGGGCGGCAGTGCCATAACCCCGGCGATTGCCCAGCTGTGAGCCGCCCATAATTAGCTCGCTGGCTGGTAAGCCAGTCTGTGTTCCGAATAGTTTATGTTTCATTCTGCAAAGCACCGACGAGAAGAAACGAGAATCAAGTACGGCTAAATTCAGCCGTATGGAGCAGCCCTTTTGAAGGTGTATATTTGTCGAATGTATGCGCGAAAATTACCAGTTGAGCTCGAATGCGGGCTTCACCTATTCATGGAGGTGATGAATGGGAAGTGGAAAATCAGCCTCATTTGGTGCATTCATTCGGGGATTCGGCGGCCCGGCGAATTGCAGCGGAAAATCCCTAAAGCATCGCGGAGATTGTTAGATACCCAGTTAAAACAGCTGGTTGAGCATGGTATCCTTGCCAAAACGGTTTTTGATCAACGGTCCTTAAAGGTCGAATACTCACTCACACCCTTGGGCGAAACGCTGATACCCGTTATTGAATTGACGGCGAAATGGGGCGAAGAACATCGTAGCGTTTTAGAGCCGCTATTTATTGGTGAACAGGCTTGAGGATGAGCTTTTTTTTGTGAAAATACTAGCCTTTTTTGTCATTCCGACGGCAGGAGGAATCTTAAAGTTGATTATTAGTCAAGCTTAAGATTCCCCCTGCCGTCGGAATGACAGAAAACTAAATCGAACGGTAAAAACTAACCTCTCGGAGCGCGGAGGGCAGGTAGACCGATGCCACCGGCACTGAAACCGCCACCCACTGCGATCATTTGCCCGGTAACATAAGACGCTTTTTCGGAGCAGAGGAATACGATCCAATCTATACCTATAAAACGCTCGGTTTCAACTCAAACTCAGGGCAATGATGCCGCTTAGTATTAACCCGCTGGCAATGAGTCTTCGTTTGCCATCTTTTTCATTAAAGACTTTCGAGCCCATAAATACGCCTAACAAAATGCTGGTTTCTCTAGCTGGTGCCACAACGGTTAATGGTGCATATTTTACTGCTTCCAGGACTAATATGTAAGCCGCAGGGCTCAATATGGCAATGGCGATAATGATCCATTTATGCAGTTTTATTTCTCTTCTTAGCTCCTCTTTTTCAGACAGGACGAACGGCGAAAGTAAAACGGCCCCAAAAAGGTTGGTACCTAATGTGAGCGGTAAAGGGGACACAGCATAGGATTTTACGGCGATGGTGTCGTTGATCGTGTATAGGGCGATGAACAAACCCGTCAGCACGCCGTACGTAATACCCGGCATTAGTTGCTTGTTAGCCTCTTTTTTGAAGCTTAACCCCGTGATTAGCAGCACACCAGCAATAATTAAAACTAGACCAATGGTTGCCGTTAATCGTAGTGGTTCGTGTAAGAACACAATAGCCGCTATAGACGAAAACAGCGGACCCGACCCTCGGGCAAGCGGGTATACCACCGAAAGGTCGGCGCTTCTGTAGCCCTTTTGCAACACGATATAATACCCCAGATGCAGCACGGCGCTGCTTACCGAAAACCACAGGAGCGGTGCTGAGTAGAGGGTATCGCCCTGCTTTAGTTGGAATAGGAGTACGGGTAAATACACAACATTGCTGGCGATATACATTAACCAGATGTAAGGCGTTTGGCCTTGTGTTTTTTTAGAAAGCAGATTCCAGGTAGCATGCAGAACGGCAGCAGTTAGTACCAGCGATAAAACGTATACACTCATTTCTGATGGTTAAATTGGCTATTTATTGGTCGTATTCAGGGACTCGTTAGGGCGTCAAGTTAGTTTAATTCAGGGGTTGGGTGTAGGGTAAGTAATTGAAAAGCCTGATTTTATAGGGTCTCTAGACCATCTGGCAAATGTATGACCCAGAAATGCTTAGAGATTAAGTGATGAAAGATCAATCTGTTAAATCTTTGTATGGTTTCACCATGTCGGTTTCTCAAAACCGACACCACAGAGCGTTTCATTCAATAATCTGGGCGTTGGGTTTGTTACGCGGGTAAATTCTATGGTGGATACTCTTACAGGAGAGTACATATTATCAAACCACTTTGAACCGAATGAAACTCATCCGAAATACACAATTTGCTATACTGTCTGCCGTGCTACTCCTTGCTGTCAGCGTGGCCATGATTCCGAGGGCTAAAGAACCCGTTGGTGTTGGGGTGAAAGCGCCGAAAGGGGCCGAAGTGCTGTTCGATGGCTCGAAGAAGATGCTCGATGAAAAATGGACGTATTGGGAAGGTCCTCGGCTTAAGGCCAGTTTACCCATCAAATGGAAAATTGAGCAGGACCCCGCTGGTACGGGTACAGTGATGAACACCAACGATCCGGCTGCTGCCGGTGGCCTGTATGGGGCCGCCGACATTGTGACCAAGGAGACCTTTCGGGATTTTCGCCTGCACGTTGAGTTTTACGTGAGCAAAGCGGGCGGAAATAGCGGGGTTTATCTGCAAAACCGATACGAGATTCAGATTTTCGATGGCGATACAACAAGTCACGGATTAGGAGCGGTCATCAACGAATCGCCTTCGCCCTACAAACTGTACAACGGTATTGGCAAGTGGAACGCCTATGATATTGAGTTCCGGGCTGCCCGTTTCAAAGATGGTAAACGCACCGAACCCGCTATGGTAACGATCTACCTAAACGGCAAAAAAGCGCACACCAACCAGAAGATAAACCAGGTGTGGGGTGGGCCAAATTCGGGTATCGATGGCGGGAATGACGGTGGCAAAGGCATCACCGATACGCCGGGTGGACTGAAACTTCAGGCCGAAGGGCACGACGTGCTTTACCGCAATATCTGGATCAAGAAAATGGATATAAAAGAAGCTAACACGGATTTTTAGTGTAACGCGGCTGGAAAGCCGCAGCGTGTTTTTGTCATTCTGACGCAAGGAGGAATGACAAAAATGCAATACGAAAGCATAAAATCAGACGTCTACATCCCGCTTATAACAACATAAATTGACCAACTATGAATCGCCGATTTACACATTGCCTAGCCCAGTTACTGCTCCTGAGTATGCTGGGGTTTGTATTGCCCATGCACGGGTATAGTCAGGAGAATGCCTCCAAAACCGGAAAAGTAGAACGGATAAAGGTACATGGTAAAGGACTGGAAGGGAATCTGGCTGGCGATTCGCCGGATCGGGATGTATCGGTGTATTTGCCGCCCAGCTACCAGACCGATAAGAAGCGGCATTATCCGGTTATTTATTTCCTGCATGGCTTTACGGATAGCGACGATAAATGGTACGGCTTCACGAAACACTGGATCAATCTGCCCGCTGTTGTCGATAAAACGTTGGCCGAAGGGAAAACGAACGAGTTTATCATTGTGACACCGAATGCGTATAATCGCTATTTCGGGAGTATGTATTCCAACTCCGTGACGATTGGGAACTGGGAGGATTTTGTGGCGCATGAACTGGTCGCCTACATCGACAAGCAGTACCGCACGATTCCGCAAGCGAGTAGCCGTGGCTTGGCAGGGCACTCGATGGGTGGGTACGGCACGATCCGTATTGGGCAGAAGCACCCCGAAATTTTTTCGAGCTTATACCTGCTCAGTCCCTGCTGCATGGTGCCGAATATGAACAGTTCGGTCAATGCCGAACGGGCAGCTTTGGCGGAGGGTATCAAAACGGTCGATGACCTGAACAAAGCTGATTTTGGAATCAAAGCCATGTTTGCGTCGGCGGCTTCCTGGTCGCCCAACCCGACGAACGCGCCCTTTTTTCTGGATTTACCCGTGAAAGAAGGCCAGCCTCAGCCTTTGGTAACGGCGAAATGGGCGGCCAACGCGCCACTGGCCACCCTCGACCAATACATCGGCAACATCAAGCAACTTCATGCGCTGGCGTTTGATGCGGGTTCAAAAGATGCTTCGATAGCGGCCACAAACAAAGTGCTTGACGGTATGCTCACGACTTACCAGATTCCGCATACCTACGAAGAGTACGAGGGCGACCACATCAACCGAATCGCCGAACGCATCGAGCAGAAAATGCTTCCTTTTTTCACAACTAATTTATCGTCGGAAATGGGGAAAGGCGGGAAGAAGAAGTGAGGTGATTTTAATCGAATTTTGTTGTAATGTATACATGCAATTAGTTGTTAAGGTCGATTTTTAGTTATTCACTTTGTCCAGAGATACCAAATCAGTATTGTGAAATATGAAAGTGCATTTATTGGTAGATAATCAGACGGTTGTGTAAATATTTTTTGTACTTATTTATCTAGTAAAGTATTATTGTAATAAGAGTGCTGTAAAAGATGAATTTTAAGTGCTAAATTTTGGGTATGGAAAATGTAATGGCTTTTGTAGATGAGTATGGTAATAATTCTTTTGATTTTGACTCTCAGGGGACGCATTTTATCGTATCCGCGGTAATAATTAATCAAAGAAGGCAAGATAATATCATATCGGAGATTGAAAATATAAGAAAGAAGTATTTTCAAACTGGAGAAATAAAGTCAAATAAAGTCGCTTCAAACGATAAGAGAAGGTTGCTTATTTTGAGAGACCTTGTTAAGAGTGATTTTAGTATATATTCTGTTGTAGTAGATAAGAGGAAATTAGTTAGTGAAGGCTTTAAGTATAAAACGTCATTCTATAAGTTTCTTAATGGGTTAGTTTATAATGAGCTATTTAAGACTTTTCCCGATCTACAGTTAACAGTTGATGAACATGGGCGAAACGATTTTATGAGAAGCTTTAAAAAATATGTTTCGGAAAATCATCAGCCAGATTTATTCTCAGGATCAGGTTTTTATTTTTCTGGTAGCGCTGATAATGTATTAATTCAATTGGCTGATTTTATATCTGGAACTCTTGGGAGATGCTTTGATGAAACAAAAAAGTCTGAAAATAGTGACCTTTTCTTAAAAATGCTGCAGCCAAGATTAATAAGTATTAAGCCATTTCCTAATGAAAATGATCTTCAAGTTTATAACTCAACAATAGAAGATAAGAGTTATGATGCTACTATTGCTAATTATTCAGTAAACCTTGCAAATATCTTTATTGATAAGAAAAAAGGTAGATTATCGCAGCAAGAAGTAGATCAAATTACATGTGTGAAACTTTTGCTACTCTACTTTAGAAATTATGGATTTAATAAGTATGTTTCTGCAAGGGAAATAATAAATCATCTCAATGCAGGGCGTAAAGAACAGATGCAGGAACAGTATTTCAGAACAAGTATTATTGCTAAACTGCGTGATGGAGGGATTATTATAGCTAGTAATACCTCTGGTAAACGTAAAGGATATAAGTTGCCAAGTTGTTCTGAGGATTTGTATAACTTTATCAATCACGGAAACAGTATGATTATTCCTATCCTTGCTCGTATAAAAAAATGTAGAGATGGTATAAAGTTAGTTACGGACAATAGATTAGATATACTGGATAAGCCTGAATATACTTATTTGAGAGGTTTGATTGAAAAATAATCTTCGTTTAATCTAACATTACCAATACGCATTGCCTTAACTGGGAAGAACGCTAATACAAATCCGCAGAGATCGCCCCCGTTCGGCGTAGTATTCACTACGCTCAGCTTACCTACCATCTAAACTTCAAAATCGTATACGAATAAGCCGGAAAATCGTACACCGGGCTGGCCCCTTTAAGCACCACTTTGGTGTGCACAGTTTTATGGCGAGTTGGTTTTGAGGGCGTATTTTCGGCGACTAGATTACCGGAGAGAACGTATATATCCGTGTCGGGTTTGAGGTTTTCGAATCCGTTAAGGTCGATTTGGGTGGGTATCGTTTGCACGCCTGTATTCACAACGTGGACGACTAACGTCTTGCCGTCTTCGCTGCGGACGCGTAGGGACAGGTGAATAGGTTCTGACTGGTGGAATTACGACGCTATCCACTGACTTCAAACAGATGGGAAAGACGTTAGCGCAGCTCATGACGACCAAATCCATTACCACCATCAGAAACCCCTGGCAGTTCAACATTCGAAAATCGCTTTGACGTCTGAGTGAGTGGTACTTACTGATAATTGCATGTAGAGTCAGTTAGAATAAGGTCTAAATGGTCAACCCCCAACTTTTTTAATCAACCTACTGTTGTATATTTCGTCCACAATTTGTGGACGAACTTAAGTTATGGATAAGCAACACAAAGGAATGAGACCGCAGGATGTCATTATCCTGATCAAACTTGCTCTTAGCAATCGTGAATGGTCGGCCAAAGAACTGGGACAATCACTGGGTTTGTCAAAAAGTGAAATATGCAATTCACTCGAGCGATCAATGCAGGCTGGCTTGATCGATGATAGTAAACGATTGGTAAAACGGCGCCGATTAGTTGAGCTACTCCAATATGGCTTTGGGTATGTATTTCCGGCAAATTTGACCAGTAGTACCAGAGGTATTCCCACTGCCTTATCTGTTAAGCCATTAGTTGATAAAATAATGTCCGACGAGAGTTTTGTCTGGCCCAATGAGGAAGGTGATATGGTTGGTATAGGTATACTTCCACTTTGTCGGACTGTACCGCAGGCTGTTAAACATGATGAGAAATTACATGTCGTTTTGGCGCTGGTGGATATACTTCGTTTAGAAGGGAGTCGAGTTCGTGAACGTAACCTGGCCAAAGAATTATTGGAGGACGTACTTCTAAACCGGAACGAACTTGTTTTACAGGCATGAGTCATCAACGGAATCTTGACCGGCTGGCAGCTGTAGCAACTGCATTAGGTGAGCTAAATAAAGACGTCGTTTATGTAGGAGGTGCCACAGTTTCGCTCTATGTACCCGTTTTACAGACTGCTTATACCCGGCCAACCGACGATGTTGACGTAGTCGTTGAGCTGGCCACATATGGAGCCTATAACCACTTATACAACCTCCTTACTACGAAAGGATTCATCCAATCTCACAACGATGAAGTTATCTGCCGGTTTCGATTGCAGGGGTTCATTGTAGATATAATGTCTACGCAGGATATTGGTATGGGTAGTTCAAATCGATGGTATCAGAGTGGCTTTACTGCCGCTATCTGGTATGACATTAAACCCAACCTTGCTATTCGAATCTTTCCTCCTTCCTACTTTTTGGCGACTAAATTAGAAGCCTTTTTCAGCCGAGGTTATCAGGACCCCTATGCTAGTAAAGATTTTGAAGACATTGTTTTTTTAATTGACTACTGCCCCAATCTAATAGAGTCAGTGAACCAATCCGATGATGTATTACGACAACATCTGGCAGTTTATGCCCAACGCTTGCAGGTAACCCGAAACCTTGATGATATTGTGTTAGGACATATAAGTGGTCGCCATCAAGAAGAACGTACCAGACATATATTGGCATTTTTTGACGATTTAGCTAGTAACAACTGATCCGTCACGAAGCTTTATTTGCCCTTGTGCATTACTAAATCATCCGTAAATATTTGTTGCCATTTCCAAAGAACCTTGCCTTTCTGACGGGTTAAAATGAACAGCGGATCATTGAGTTTAACCCGGTCCTTGGCGTAAAACGCGCCATCGGTTGCCGACCGATAGTAGACTTTTAGGGTCGTTGGCGTGCCGGTTGCCCAGCAGTCCAGGGTGTAAAATGTTTGAATTCCTTCGGCATGCACCTCACATAAATTCATGCCTTTGTATTTATCCTTGACCTTGATGGTATAGGTGACTCCTTCGGGATGTTCGCCTGTCCATTTCCCCATCCAGCCATCTGTTTGCTGAAAATTGAGGAAGGTCGCGACTATAAGCAGGCAACCAATTATGGCAACTACCTTGCGCATGGTGTGTTGAGTTGGTGATGGAGATTGACAACTAGGAGTGCATGAAGCCGTACCACATAAAGGCAACGATAATGGCTTCGATAATCCAGACGTGTAGTGTATTGTGATGGGCTAATCGACGGATTAGAAAATGAAGCCCGACCGCTCCGGCCATAATAGGAATGCCGAATAAAAATTGCAGAATGTTGTTCTGTTGTTTCATATCGACAAAGCCGTAGAGAATCATGATGAGACCCATCAGGGCGACAATCATCAGTGGCGTAACCAGATTAAATACCTTTGAAATATCCATATACACGATTAGTTAAGGGCCATAATGATCGACTGAGGATCATTGACCAATAGCCAAAATCAATAGGTACAGGATGGGTCATTTGCGTTTGGCTTATTTCAAGAAATGGCCTACCCAGATCACTAAAAACAGGCCTGTTTAATGCCAATTTCATGAACTCTTTAATCGGCTAGAAAAGGGTGTCTGTCGGTATTTACGCCTGAATGGTCTAGTAAATGCGTACGTTCGCCGAGGCTTATTTATCTTTGGGCCATTAAAAGTATTAGATAGGATTAAGGAAAGCGGCCTGACTTTGTTTAGCCGCTTTTTTGTGTTAATCCAGCCCCCATATGCAGACCAACCGATAAGGCATACTATCAGCGCAACTAGTGTCTGGATAGAAGTTAAGCTACGCCCAGACACTATTCTTTGTGACATCAATGTGTTTGCCAGGATGGCGACAGAGTAAGTCCGCCCCCAACAAGACCATTCTCGGCCTGACCACCGTATAAGTTGAAGCTTTTAATAAGGCTATTCCCTAAAAAGCCGTTCGTGAGGCCGTTTCTTGAAACTCCACTTCCAGCGCTACTAGTGGTCCCTTTACCGGATTTCTTGCCGAAATATTTATAAAGTCCATAGCCAGCGGCCAATGCGGCTCCCAGTGCAATTCCTGCGATAGCTGTTACCTTCTTATCCATGAGTATTTATCAGATTGTTTGTATAGGTAACAGACGGTAACACAAATGGTTTTGGCATGCCTACTCCAACGGACATTTGATTAAAGCCCGAACTTGCTCAAAAGTACGTTGTTAGCACCGGGTTAATAAGGGGCATTTACGATGTCTGGCTAGCTTAAAGAGGGTGAAGATTTTTTCAATCTCACCGGGTTAAAACTCGGCGCAGATCATTGATTCTGTCTTCTTGCACCGGGTTTTAACCCGGTGAGATTGAAAAAATATGCCTGTTGCTCAACCAGAAATTGATGCGTAATTATTGCCGCAATTGACCCCTACTTTGTCGGATTTACCCCACGTCAGCGCCCTGGATTTGCCGTATTTTTGTTCTGTAAATCACCAAACAACACATACTCATGGCAACCAAGATTTTTTTAAACCTGCCCGTTAAAGACCTGAACAAATCGGTTGAGTTTTTCACGAAACTAGGCTACTCCTTCAACGCCCAATTCACCAATGAGGATGGTACCTGCATGATTATCAGCGAGGATATTTATGTCATGCTACTGGTAGAGAAGTTCTTTAAGTCGTTCATAAAAAAGGAAATTGCCGATGCTTCCAAAACCACCGAAGCGATCATTTGCCTTTCTGCCGACAATCGGGAAGCCGTCGATGAAGTAGTGAAAAAGGCAGTAGCTGCAGGTGCTACAACGCCTACTGAAGCCCAGGATCAGGGCTTTATGTATAGCCACGGATTTCAGGATTTGGACGGCCACCTGTGGGAGTTTGTATATATGGACCCTGCGGCTGTCAATCAGGCGTAACAAACGGCAGAAAACAGCTCATTAAAAACAGACAACCTGAAAAAGCAGAAAGCCCGATCCTTGTTGTGGCCGGGCTTTCTGTTCTAGTACTCGTCCAATTTAGATTCTATAGATTCTATAGATTCTTTTGATTCTGTCTGGATTCTATCCGTTGATCATCAATGCAATAGAAGCAATAAAATCCAGCAGAATCACTAGAATCTATAGAAACAGTTAGAGTCTATTTTGCCAAAGCACTAGTTTTCAACAAACTCTTTGTCTTCGAGCATGTGCACTACATCGAGGAGTGCTTCGGTTTCCAGATCGTCCCACGTAAAGAGTTCGCCAATTTTTTTGTCAACAATCTGGGCTAGGCCTTGTTCGGTAATGGCATTGAATTCCAGCCCTTCATACTCCCATTCTTCGGCTAAAGTAGCCTCGGGCATTACAGAACCATTGTGATCTTTTACGTTCTGACGATACAACTGGCTGATTAATTCTTTTATTCGTTTCCGAAATTTGTCATGCTCTTCCAGGAGCGTTTTTGACGTTTGGGTCATGATACTTTATAAAGTTTACGGTTGATTGTGAATAATTTAATTTTTTATTAATGGCTTAGACTGGTTTTGATTAAATAGTATCAGGTTGTAGGTCGCTATGCTATAAATTTTAATGTGAATGGTTGGTAAGTGTTTGACAATGAGTGGATTTTCTAGTGAAATGATTTTTGCCATTCCTATTTCCTTAGGAGGCAGATATACTAATCTAGAGCGTACCCTCTGGGTAAAATCGTTAGACGATATTGGCTGAAAAATAAAAAAGGCACCCTGGGGTGCCTTAACGTAACGTGTATTTATACGCTACCAGATAAAATCATCCAATAGCTTCGGGCTGTTTAATTAGGATGCTGACTCCTGATTGAGGATGATTAACTTATCGACTTCCAGTTCACCAATTCGCAGTTTCCGGATATAACCCCGACCAACGCTTAACTGTCCGATTGCCAGTGCGCCAATAGCTAGCGCACCCATTGCCAGGGCTCCGGCGGCAAAAGCCCCTAAAGCCAGGCGGCCTACAGCAGCCTGCCCTAAGGCCTGCGTGCTTAGTTGTCGTGGTAACTTGAATCGTTTCATGGTTTGCGTTTTAACCAGAACTTATATTGCCTCGGCAGGTTTTATTGTATTATCCTACGGACCAAATTAATTGATGAACCGATTTTACGCCATTTTAGCCAACTCGCTGGTTGCCTCATTGACCAATAATCTTGTCTGGTTTGCGGTTACTTTCTGGGTTTACTTAGAGACCAAATCGGTAGTGGCTACCTCGTTGATGGCTGGTGTCTATTCAGGTACGGTAGCGCTTTCCGGTTTTTTCCTTGGCTCACTGGTCGATCGGTATAAAAAGAAGCTCTCGATGATTTTCTCGAGTGTTGGCTCGCTTGTTTTATACGGCCTCTCGTTTCTCATTTTCATCACAACACCCGAAAAAATCTTTAAAGACCCCGCCAGCCCGGTTCTGTGGACATTTATCATTCTTTCCTTGGTAGGCGCCATCGCCGGAAACATTCGAAGCATTGCGCTCTCAACGCTTGTGACGGTACTGATACCTGAAGATAGTCGGGATAAAGCAAACGGGATGGTTGGCACCACCAATGGCGTTTCCTTTCTGGTTTCGTCGATTTTCAGCGGACTAATTATTGGCTTTCTGGGTATTTTCTGGATGCTGGTTATCGCAATTGGACTGACCGCCCTGGTACTGATTCATCTTTGGCTTTTAGAGATTCCCGAGAAAGGAATTGTCCATGCCGAGGAGCATACCAAACGCATTGATATTCGGGGAACAATCAAGGCTATCAATCTTGTACCAGGCCTGTTTGCACTTATCTTTTTCAATACCTTCAACAACTTTCTGGGCGGTGTATTTATGTCGCTGATGGATGCGTATGGCCTATCGTTAGTTACGGTCCAGACCTGGGGTGTTTTATGGGGTGTTCTGAGCCTCGGGTTTATTATTGGCGGCTTAATTGTATCGAAAAAAGGCCTTGGTAAACAGCCGCTTCGCACCCTGTTTCTGTCCAACATCGCCATGTGGACAGTCTGCGTTTTCTTTACGATACAGGCATCGATTATTCTGCTGGCGGTTGGGATGTTCATTTACCTGTGCCTCATTCCGGTTGTTGAAGCGGCCGAACAGACGATTCTGCAAAAGCTGATTACGCCAGAGCGTCAGGGGCGGGTGTTTGGCTTTGCACAGAGTATCGAACAGGCGGCTTCCCCGATAACCGCGTTTATGATTGGTCCCATTGCGCAACTTATATTCATTCCGTTCATGACCACCGGAGCGGGCGCAGAACTGATAGGTTCGTGGTTTGGTACAGGTAAGGATAGGGGATTAGCACTTCTGTTTACAGTTACCGGATTGATTGGCCTCATCATTACGATTATAGCCATGAAATCGAAAGCTTATGACACACTCTTAGAAAACTACCAAAAACAAGCCCAGCTCCAGCCAGAGGGGGAAATTACTAATGGATAATGAGTCACTAATTATTCATTTTACAGTATCCATTACCTACCTGCACAGCTAATTTCCTCTCTCGCCAGACCAACTACACTGAAATCAGGATTCCCAGACAGGCAAGACCTGCCGTGACCAATCGAATGGTGGCAGCGGCCACGTAGCCAAACCCTTCGAGACCTTTCTTAATCAGAATGTAACTGCTTCCCCTAATAAGCGATAACGCAATGAAATACACCCATTTAGTGGGGTTTTGCATGGTAGCCATGAGATTAAATGAATTTGGTACTAATAGGCGTGCATTTCTCCCCTCTCCCAAAACGGGAGAGGGACAGGGGGTGAGGGGACTACTTCTCCAGAACCGAGGTCGGTTTCCCCGGTTCAGCTACGAAAAAGACTAATAGTTTAGCCGGAACTGTCGCACTGGTATTACGGGCTGAACTGTGCAGTCCATTGCTGAATTCATAGAACGTGTCCCCTTTCTTATACACACGCGTCTTGCCTTCGAAGGTAGATTCAAGTTCGCCTTCCAGTAGATAGCCAAACGTAGGGCAGGGGTGACGGTGTGCAGGTGAGGAGCTGTTGGGCGGATAGTCCACAATAAGCATCTGGACTTCCCGATTGTCGATCCCTTTTTCGTTCAATAACTGCTGACGAATGATAGAGCGAGTTACGGTCGTAGGACTGCTAGTAGCCGCCGTATGGTCATGTTGAGCAAAGAGTTGGCCTGATAGCGAACTTGCCAGTATAACACTGATAATGAGTAATGTTTTCATTTGAGCGTTAAGAGTTTAGCCCACCGCTTTAGCTGTGGGAATTGGAATAATGTAAGGTAGCAATCAACCGTTTTAACGGTTTTTTTGTCAACAAACCGTTAAAACGGTTGGCGTAAGTTCGCCATTTTTTTTTACCACCCACAGCTAAAGCGGTGGGCTAATAAATGGTTGATTTTGTGATGGTTGTCAATCCCGATCAGCCACCATATGCGTAGCGACTGCAATGCGATTCCAACTATTAATGGTGTTAATGACCAGAATGATCTGGGCTACTTTTTGCTCGCCAAGCAGGCTTACCACCTTATCATACACGTCGTCGGATACGCCCTTGTTGGTTAACTGCGTCAATTCTTCAGTGAACCGCAAAACCGCCTGTTCGATTTCGGTGAAAAAGGGCGTTTCCCACCAGGCACTTAGTGTGTAAAGCCGTTGTTCAGTTTCGCCAATTCGGCGGGCTTCTTTGGCGTGCATGTTCAGGCAGTAACCGCAGCCGTTCAATTGCGACACGCGCATTTTGATCAATTCGGTCAATATAGGATCAAGACCGAAGGAAGCTTGTTGTTTTACCGCTTCCATCATGGCTGTATAAACTCTGGGTTCTACTACTTTAACGCTTAATCTGGTTTTCATGCTCTGTACTGTTTAAGTTGGCAACAGCCGCTTTTTGGTGCGTTTATGGCCGTTTGTACTTGTGTTTTGTCTCGACAAATGTCTATCTTTCCTGGACTACTTTTATAGTCCAGATTAAACAAATAAAGTAGTCCAGAGATGTTCTCGTTCAAGGACTTTATTCAGATCGACAAAAGCGCCGATACCTCCATTTATTTGCAGGTTGTTAATGCCATCATTCAGCAAATTCGCCGGGGGCAGTTGCGGAGCGGATCAAAATTGCCGGGCTCCCGTGAACTGGCTGAAGCGCTGTCTATTCATCGAAAAACCATCGTAGCAGCTTACGATGAACTCATGGCGCAGGGCTGGATTGAGATGATTCCTCGGAAGGGAACCTTCGTTGTTCAGGATTTGCCCGAGATCAAACCAAAGAAGCTGAAAACGAGCGACTTTGTCTTGACTTATCCAAGCCAAACGATTTTCGCTATTCAGGAAAATCGGCTTGGTTCGTTTCCCGCAGTGGTTATTCCAGACGCTAAAGCATTGATCATCAATGATGGCTTTCCCGATACGCGCTTAATTCCTAATGAGCCGCTACTGCGCGAGTTAAGAAGCGTGAGTCGGCAGACCGCCTTCCGAAAATATCATATGTATGGGAATCCGGAAGGTACTGATTACCTGCGCGAAACGCTGGCGAATTTTCTGCGTGAAACCAGGGGCTTACCCATTTCGACTGCCAACGTGATGATTACTCGTGGTGCGCAAATGGGCATTTATCTGACAGCTCAGCTGTTGCTGAAACCGGGTGATCAGGTCGTGGTAGGAGAGTCCAGTTATTTTGCCGCTACGCTCATTTGCCAGCAGACGGGCGCACAAATCAATCGGGTTCCTGTCGATGAGTTTGGCATTGATGTCGATGCGGTAGAGCAGCTTTGTAAAAAGAAGCGAGTCCGGTTGTTGTATGTGATTCCGCATCACCATCATCCCACTACGGTGACCCTGCCCCCTGAGCGACGCATCCGGCTCCTTGAACTGGCCGCTACCTACAAGTTTGCCATTATCGAAGACGATTACGACTACGATTTTCATTACACCAGTAATCCCATTCAACCCATGGCCAGTCTCGACCATCACGGCAGCGTGATCTACATCGGGACGCTGAGCAAAACGCTGGTTCCGGCCATTCGGGTTGGGTTCATTGTGGCACCCGAAAATTTTATTCAGACGGTTGCCAATCTGCGTATGGCCATTGATCGGCAGGGCGATAGTATGATGGAGATCGCCATTGCCGAACTGTACCGAAACGGAACAATTAGTCGGCACATTCGGAAAGTGGTTAACCTCTATCGGGAGCGCCGGGACCATTTCTGTGCATTGATGACTGATCAACTTGGCGATCGAGTTTCGTTCAAAATACCCGATGGCGGTATGGCCGTCTGGACTAAATTTACTGACAGTGATCTCCAGCAAGTTTCGGCGAAAGCGGCTACAAAAGGATTGATTATGAGCGATGGACAGCGCTACAATACGGGCTTAATAAATTATAATGCTGCTCGATTGGGTTTTACCTCGCTAAATCTGGCTGAACAAGATAGAGCGATTGAGATTATGGCGAGTTGTTTGTAAAGAGCTGGCGATGGCGCGAGTTTGAACTCGTGCCTTTTACTATAGCAAGCATTCGCTTGCGCCAGTGAATACTGGCAAAATAAAAAGGCGCGAGTGAATACTCGCGCCAGACGTCCGGATTGCTTCTTCATGCAACAAATGTATGTTTCCAAACGTATACTATTTAGTCGAATAGTGCTATCCCTAAGGACTACGATATATAAAAAAAAGCCTTTTTGACACTTAATGGCATTATTTTGGAATATTTGTAGTTCTAAAATTCATCAACGTTAGATTAATGATTGAAACTGCTACATTAACCGATTTTCCTTCTGATCAACAGATCTGGCAACGGTTTAGAGAAGGCGATCAGGTTGCTTTTGAGCAGATTATTGCCACTAACTACAACAGTTTATTTCGGTTTGGCACCCGGTTTACCAAAGATGTCGGGCTGATCGAAGATTGTCTTCACGATCTATTTGTGTACCTCTGGGAGAAACGCCAATCGCTTGGGGCGACCGATTCGATTCGAAAATATCTGTTCAAATCCTTCCGACACAAAATGTTGCTGGAGTTGCAGCGGGTGTATCGGCGGGGCTGGGTTGCGGAGGACGAAGCGGCTGAGATGGCATCTGAGCAGAATTTTCAGGAAATCCTTTTTCGGCTGGAAAAAGAGCAGTTCACCACCCGAAAAGTAAAAGAAGCAATTAATCAATTACCCGTTCGTCAGCAGGAAGCGTTGTACTTACGTTACTTCGAAGGGCTGGATGTGGATCATATCGCCCAAATCATGAACATCAACCGCCAGTCTGTCTCTAATCATCTTCATAAGGCGCTCACCTATCTGCGCGAACACTGGCAGGGCTTTTCCGTCTCCATGCTGTTTTATTGCTTTTTTTAAGGTGGATCATGCCTGAGGCATGGTATATATTTTTCATTTTCACCGGGTTAAAACCCGGTGCAGTTCATCCATTCTATGTTTTGCGCCGGGTTTTAACCCGGTGAGAATGAAAAAATACCAGCTGTTTTTAGTCCACTTCCTTTATCCTTCAAAAAGAATCTAAAAAAAAGTTAAAAACAGAGGGTATATTTTTTTAGCTCGCTAATTGTCTGAATAAAGGGGTAGACAAGTAGCGTTTTTTGATGAAAACATTTAACCATTCCGAGCTAGGCGATTTTCTGGAGGACGAAACCTTTCGGCTGTGGCTGTTAGGTAAGGCCGAACCCGAACTAGCGCAGGAATGGGAGGAGTTCCCCTATCGATATCCCGAGAAAGCGGCTACATTCAGAAAAGCGCAGGAAACACTGCGAGCCATTCAGGGCGATACGTTTGTGCTGCCATCGGCAAAGGTTCGGCAAAATATCCGTCAAATTATGGAGGCTATTGAACCCGTTCCAGTTAGTCAGCCAGTGGTTTGGTATCAGATGCCGGTCTGGCGATGGGCCGCAGCCGCCGTGGTTCTGCTTGGTGTAACCTGGTTTAGCTGGCAACAGAATCGGTTAAACGCCAATACATCGGCCCGACTTTATCAGCACCTGGTCGCTACGGCCGAATCTCCCCTGGAAGAAGTTACGAACAAAACCGCCCGCAGCCAACTGGTTATGCTTTCCGATGGCAGCTCGGTGCTGCTTCAGCCAAATAGTCGTATCAGTTACCCGAAGCAGTTCAACCAGCACACAAAGCGGGAAATCTACCTGACAGGCGAAGCTTTTTTTGAAGTGGCTAAAAATCCGGAGAAACCTTTCTTTGTCTACGCCGATAATCTGATTACGAAAGTATTGGGTACCAGTTTTACCGTTCGGGCTGATGGAGAAAGTGAAGTCAATGTAATCGTGAAAACGGGGAAGGTGTCTGTGTTTACCCGGTCGGATAAAGAGCGAGTTGAAAAACAGCAATCGAAACAGTTAACCGGGTTAGTACTGACGCCGAATCAACGCGTACAGTTTTATCAGGACGAAAATCGCCTGTTACGCTCGCTGGTCGATTCGCCAACAGTACTCGATATGCCCATTCAACAATCGATGTTCGAGTTTGGGAATACACCCATTACCCAGGTTTTTGCCTCGCTCGAAAGAGCTTATGGTGTGGAGATTGTTTTCGATGCGGAGGTCATGAAAAACTGCTATCTGACGGCCTCGCTGGACGATGAACCCCTGTTTGAAAAACTCAATATGATTTGCCAAACGCTGGATGCTCAGTATGAGCAGATGGACGGAAAGATTTTAATTAGCAGCAAAGGATGTCAATGAATGTCATAAAATTACTCAACACAATTTCTTAGCCTATGTCTGAAAAATAAGTACGCTTACCTCCAAAAAAAGAGTCAGCAATGCGCCAACATCACTGACTCCAGAGTTTTCCCTCACTTGCTCTCTTCTAAAAAGCACCCTCTCCAACAGGGTAAGGGAATTTTATTGCCGATCTAAACCGACAAACAATTCAAAAGTATGACAATTCCAATACAAATGCAGCACCGGCTGCTTAAAATTATGCGAGTCAGTTTTTACCTGTTTTTTGTGGTAACAACGGTTGCTTCAATGGCACGGGCGCATGATACGTATGGTCAGGAATTACTCAATCGGCGTGTGAGCCTTCAACTCGCCAACCTGACCGTTGAACAGGCCATCAGTCGCATTGGCAAAGAAGTCGATGTGAAGTTCATGTATAACCCACGCATCTTTACACAGCAACGAATTGGTGCGCTTACGTTTACGAACGAAAGACTTTCCGACGTGCTCGATCGAGTACTGGGCCCTGCTGCTATTTCGTATGAAGTAGGCGGAAAAACAATTATCCTGAAACGGGTAGCTACTGCACCAGAAAGCAGCCCAAACGTCGAAAAACCCGTTCCGCCTATAACCGTCACGGGCCGGGTTCTCGATGAAACCGGCGCTGGGTTGCCAGGTGCCACGGTGTTGGTTAAAGGAACGAGCAACATTGGTACAGCAACCGACGCCGACGGTAAGTTCTCGCTGAACGTACCCGACGGTAATGCAACCCTGGTCATTTCATCGATTAGCTATACATCGCAGGAAATCGCCATTAACAACCGCACAACCCTACCCGACATCAAACTGGCGTCGGACGTAAAATCACTGAGTGAAGTGGTTGTGGTTGGGTATGGTACACAACGGAAAAAAGACCTCACTGGTGCCGTGGCTGTTGTGAACGTAGCCGAACTTCAGACACAGCCAACCTCACAGATTACCAATCAGTTGCAAGGGCGTGCTTCTGGCGTTACAGTACTTGGATCGGGGCAGCCTGGTGAGGCTCCACAGGTGCGGATTCGGGGGTTGAATACCTTCGGAAATAACCAGCCGTTGTACGTTGTGGATGGTGTACCGACGCAGAATATCAACGATATCAACCCCAACGATGTAGCGTCGATGCAGGTATTGAAAGATGCTGGTTCGGCGTCGATCTACGGTTCGCGGGCGGCTAATGGTGTGATTATCATTACGACCCGTCGCGGAAACGGTAAAGTAAAAGTTCAGTACGATTCGTATTACGGCACCCAGATTCCGAAAAGCGGTAACGTCTGGAATTTGCTCAATCCGCAGGAAACAGCACAGCTGAAGTTCAATGCGTTGCGAAATGCCAATCCAAACGTAGCCATCAACGATCCGCTGTATGGTAGTGGCGCCACGCCCGTATTGCCCGATTATATTTCGCCACAGGGAGCAAAGGAAGGTGATGCATCCGTAAATCCTGCCTTGTATAATGTAAACCCAACCTACAACAGCGCCGATCAGTACAACTCGTTCTACCGGATTACACGGGCCAACAAAACCGGCACCGACTGGTTCCACGAGATTTTCAAAGCGGCACCAATCATGAGTCAGAACCTGGCCGTTAGTGGTGGAGGGCCGCAAGGCAATTACCTGTTCTCGTTCAATTATTTCAACCAGCAGGGTACGCTGATCAATACCTACCTGAAACGGTATACGATCCGCTCCAACAGCCAGTACAACATTCGGGAAAACATCCGGGTGGGTGAGAACATTGCCTTTTCGGTGACGGACAACCCACGTGTTAACGCCTTGCAGGAAGGTAGCGCCATTGGTATGGCATTCCGGGAGCAGACCATTATTCCGGTCTACGACATCATGGGCAATTATGCCGGTGGTTATGGACAAGGACTTGGAAACGCCAGCAACCCGGTAGCTGTTCAGCAACGAACCGCAAATAACAAAGGGTTGAACAACCGATTGTTCGGGAACATGTATGCTGAGATCGACTTCCTGAAAGATTTCACGGCACGCACGAGTTTCGGGGGTGAGATTTTTATGGGGAATTTCCATTCGTTCACGTACCCAACGTACGAGAACCAGGAGAACACGACGACCAACTCATATACCGAAAATACGTTCAATGGCTCGAACTGGACCTGGACCAACACGATCCAGTACCAGCATAATTTCAACAACACGCACGATCTGAAAGTACTGGTAGGTACCGAAGCGTATAAGAATCAGGGTCGTAACGTGGGCGGTACAACGCAGGGCTATTTCTCCTTCGATCCAAACTTTACGAACCTCTCAACGGGGTCGGGAACGCCAACGAACTATAGCAATTACTACGCTGATGCGTTGTTCTCGCTGATTGGTCGGGTCGATTACTCGCTGAAAGACAAGTATCTATTGGGCGCAACTATTCGTCGGGATGGCTCGTCACGATTCCTGAACTACCAGTATGGCTGGTTCCCGGCGGTGAGTGCTGGCTGGCGGGCGTCGCAGGAAGACTTCCTGAAAGGTGTCACATGGTTAAATGACTTGAAAATTCGGGGCGGTTACGGGATCATGGGGAACCAGTTGAACGTAGACCCAGCCAATGCTTACACAACCTACGGTGGCGACAGAACATCGTCGTATTACGCCATCAATGGTTCGAACTCGGCTAATACGCTGGGCTTCCAACGGACCCGGATCGGTAATCCCGATGCACGCTGGGAGAAAAACATCAATGCCAACATTGGTTTCGATGCCAGCCTGTGGAAAGGTAAGCTTGATCTGACGGTTGATTACTACAACAAACAAGTTCGTGATCTGCTATACACGCTTGAACTGGCCGGAACGGCCGGTTTAGGTACTGCCCCCGCTGTGAACGTGGCTAAAATGCGTAACCACGGTTTGGATATTGCGGCTTCGACCAATCTTAACATCACAAGTGATCTGAAGATAAACGCCACAGCTACATTTACGAGCTACAACAATAAGATTGTGTCGCTGGCCGATGGTATCGACTATTTCGATCAGGAAGGCCGTCGGTTCAATGGTAGTTATATTGTTCGTAACTCAGTTGGCCATTCTATCGGACAGTTCTTTGGCTATAAGACTGCCGGATTCTGGAATTCGCAGGCAGAAATTGATGCGGCTAATGCGCAGGCTCAGCAAAAGACGGGTAACTCGGCTGCTGTATATCAGAGCGACGTAGCGGTCGGTCGTTTCCGGTATGCCGACACCAACGGCGACGGCCAGATTACGGATGCCGACCGGACTTACTTAGGCAATCCGAACCCAAAATTCAGCTATGGTTTGAATCTGGGTGCTACCTATAAGAAGTTTGACTTCAGCATTTTCTTCTACGGAACGCAGGGTAACGATATCTGGAACAACGTACGCTGGTGGACCGATTTCAACGCGAACTTCCAGGGTGCTAAAAGTCGGACAGCTTTGTATGATTCCTGGACGCCCGAAAATCACAATGCCAAAGCGCCAATTCAGGAAACCGTTGGATCGTTTAGCTCGGCCAACGTGCCTAACTCGTATTTCGTAGAAAACGGGTCGTACCTGCGGGCTAAAAACGCACAGATCGGCTATACGTTGCCCGCCAATTTACTGAAAAAGGCAGGTGTTGAGCGTTTGCGGGTGTACGTTCAGGCGGCTAACCTGTTCACGATCACCAAGTACTCGGGCCTGGACCCTGAAATTGGTACGACGGCAAACACCAACAACAGTTCAGGTGGTAGTTTGAATCAGTCGTTCTCAAATACTACCTCGTTTGGTATCGACGAAGGTGTTTATCCAAACCAGCGCCAGTTCCTGTTTGGCTTGAATGTGACGTTCTAACTCATTAACTCGACATACGATGAAAATACAACAATATATAGCCATCCTGGCAGTTACGGCGGTCAGCTTGACGTTTGACTCCTGTAAAAATAGTCTTGATATAGCCGCTCAGGGCGCCTTAAGTGACGAGACGCTGGCCACCGAAAGTGGGGTAGATGCGTTGCTTACGGGGGCCTATGCCGCGCTGGATGGTCAGTACAACAACGGCTCGGCACTGAACCTGAGTGGTTCCGATGCCTGGCAGGCATCGCCCAGTAACTGGGTATACGGAAGTATTGCTGGTGGTGATGCGCACAAAGGCAGTGACGGTAGCGATCAGCCGGCCATTGATGCCATCGCCAAGTTTACATCTGATCCCAGCAACGGCTTTTTTAACGGGAAATGGCGGACAGTATATGAGGGTATAAACCGGACGAACTCAACCTTACGGGTTCTGGCAAAGGCAACGAGTGTTTCTGATGCCAAGCGGACCAGTTTTACCGCTCAGGCTCGTTTTCTGCGGGCACACTATTACTTCGAGCTGAAGAAACTATTCAATAACATTCCGTGGATCGATGAAACCATCGAAACATCGGCTGCCAGTTCGCAACCGAACAATGTGGATATCTGGCCGAAAATTGAAGCTGATTTGAAGTATGCTGTGGATAATCTGCCGGCTACTCAGTCGGATATGGGTCGGGTAAATAAATGGGCAGCAATGACTTATCTGGCCAAAACTTATCTGTACGAGCATAAATATGCTGACGCAAAAACACTCTTCGATCAGGTGATTAGTTCGGGAGTTACCAGCAATGGACTGAAATATGCATTGGTGGCGAAGTTCCACGATAACTTCGATGCTGCTACGGAAAACAATTCTGAGTCAGTGTTCGCGATTCAGATGGTGGCTAATGATGGTACCGGTACCATCGCCAATGCCAATCAGGGCGATATGCTGAACTTCCCCTATGGTAATAGTCCATTCCGTTGCTGCGGTTTCTTCCAGCCATCGCAGGATTTGGCCAATTCGTACCGGACTGATGCGACGGGCTTACCGTATGTGGATGCTTACAATAGCCATCCTGTGAAGAACGATCAGGGCGTTGCGTCAAATCAGGCCTTTACACCCGACGCTGATAATCTGGACCCACGCATCGACTGGACGATTGGTCGTCGGGGTATTCCATATCTGGATTGGGGCAATCACCCCGGTGCCGACTGGATTCGAAGCCCAGGTCAGACCTATGCCGGACCGTATTCGCCGAAGAAAAATATTTACATGCAGGCTACGCAGGACCAGTATGCCGATAACCATTCGTGGGCACCGGGTACGGCTATTAACCTGAATTTGATTCGTTACGCCGATGTGTTGTTGATGGCTGCCGAAGTGGAAGCTCAATTGGGCAATCTGGATCAGGCGCAAACGTATGTCAATCTGGTACGGGCTCGGGCTGCTAATCCGGTCAACTTCGTGTACAAATACGCTAACGACGCAACGCCTTTGGCGGGTTATTCAACAACAACCGCTGCCAATTACAAAATAGTGGTGTATCCAGCGGGCCGATTTGCTAGCCTGGGTAAAGACGGTGCGCTGAAAGCGATCTATTTTGAGCGCAAACTGGAGTTGGCGATGGAAGGCCACCGCTTCTTCGACCTGGTACGCTGGGGAACGGCAGAAGCAACCTTGAATGCCTACTTTACCTACGAAAGTACCGTAACGACGGATATTCGGGGTGGTCATTTTACGTCTGGCAAAAGCGATTATTTCCCAATTCCACAACGGCAAATCGACTTGAGTACATCCAGTGGCAAGTCGTCGCTAACGCAGAATCCGGGGTATAATTAATGAGTTTATGATCTACGCAAAGAGGCAGTCATCGTGCTGCCTCTTTTTGTTTACCTAACGTCGGGTTGCTTCGGCCTGTTAGGGCCATAACAGCGCAGCGTCGGTAGAAGAAAATCATGAATAAGTTATTCGTGTGCCGTAGGTACACAACTGTATTGTTAGCCCTATGTTATGTACCTACGGCACATTTATAAACAACAAATGCCCCTAGCTATTGCTACCGACGCTACGCTGTTGTGGCCCTAACGGGCCTCGAAGGTAATTTTTGATTCAGGCTAATCTAATGCCAATAATGCACAAGCTTTTCCATCGAATTTATTTACTTCTAGTAATCGGCGCATGTGCTGCCCTGGCCGGTTGCCAATCCAGCACGGAATCAACCACAACGAAAGACCCGGTTGCTGCGGAGGGAGAAAAACTAGCTCGTCAGTATTGCGGTACCTGCCATTTGCCCGTTGCCCCTGAAGCACTGGATAAGGAGACCTGGAGCAAGCACGTTCTGCCCGAAATGGCGACCAAATTAGGGCTGGAAGTCTGGCAGAAAACCCACTATTACCCCTCACCAAACGCTACCATTTCGTTCGAAAACTGGACGAAGTTGTTGGCCTATTACGAAAAATTCGCACCTGCGAAACCCACCAAAGCGACCCCGCCAACGCCTTTGGTTAACGATTGGGCCATTTTCAACTTGCGAAAACCGGCTGAAATCAAAACCGAACTGGCTACTACAACGATGGTTGCTGTTGATTCGGTTAGTGGGCAGATTTATTCGAGCAATGAAAACACGTCAGGACTTTATCAGTGGAATTCGGCACTGAAACCAACCCTGATTCGTACCCTAAATTCACCTGCCGTTCAGGCGCGTTTTATACAGGCTGGCGGTTCTCATCGAGCGCTCCTGACCTGTATTGGAACGATGATGGCGGTTGATCGGCCCAGTGGTGAAGTTGTTGAGGTTGAGTTAGATAAATCGGCAACTAGCCAGCCTATTACCCTAGCAAGGCAATTGCCGCGTCCTATCCAATCAACGCCAGCAGATTTTAACCATGATGGTCTGACGGACTATATCGTTTGCGGATTCGGTCATAATGCCGGTGGTTTATACATGTTAAAGCAGCGGCCCGATCATCAGTTTGAGAAACAGGTTATTAAGGAAGTGCCAGGTGCTACCCAAGTCATTACGGGTGATTTTAACAACGACGGCTGGCTCGATTTTATGGCTCTCTTCGCCCATGCCGACGAGGGTATCTGGCTTTTTACCAACGATCAGCAAGGTGGTTTTAATGATCGTAATCTGCTCAAGTTTCCACCTGTTTACGGGTCTACCAGTTTTCAGTTAATCGATTTCAACAAAGATGGGCGATTGGATATTCTGTATACTTGTGGTGATAACAGCGATTATTCGCGAGTTCTGAAGCGATTTCACGGCGTTTATATTTTCCTGAACAAAGGCAATAATCGTTATGAGCAAGCCTACTTCTACCCAATCAACGGCTGCACCAAAGCCGTTGCCGCTGACTTCGATAAAGATGGCGATCTGGATCTGGCCACCATTGCTTTCTTCGGTGATCTAAAAAACAACCCCGCCGAAACTTTCATCTATTTTGAGCAGAAAAACCCATTGAATTTTGCTCCCCATGCAATACCCATACACACCTACGGCCGCTGGATGTGCATGGATGTAAATGACCTCGATCGAGACGGGGATCTGGATATTGTTTTAGGCAACTACTCGCAGGGGTTTTTGAATGAAGTCGGTTTCAAGCCTAATTGGAATGGGTATTTGCCGTTGATTGTGCTGGAAAATAAGGTTCGTTAGTTTGTAACAGATGGCGCTTATAGTGCAAGGCTCCAGCCTTATGCCAATTATTCTCCAACCTCTGGCCGAAAAAATTAATAGCCAACCGGCCAGATTGGTTTTTACTAAATAAATGCGATTTATTTTCCAGTCTCACCGGGTTTTAACCCGGTGAGACTGGAAAAAATAGAAAGGTATTTTCCTCGATTAATTAGTGAAAATCAATGAGACCGAAGAATAATCAGCACGAGCGTAGAAGTTCGCGCTATCCTAACGAGCTAGTTCAATTTTATACTTCTTCCCCTTCATTTTTTCGTCTTTGATTCGCTTCAGAAAAGCATCGACTTTGGCTTTTTTTACAGCGGCAAACGAAATGAAATCCTTCACCTCAATCAAGCCTAAATCGCCTTTTTCGAGTTGCCCCTTTTGAGAGAAAAAACCAACGATGTCAACTTTATTAAGCTTGTTTTTCTTCCCACCACTAATATAAATGGTCACAAATTCGGGTGGATTTGGTAAGGGTGAATTGGCGGGGAGTTCTAACGTTTCGAGCGATTTATCCAGATAAGGTGGGCGGGGTTCATCACGGTGTAAAATCACATAAGCCGTTCCCGATGTCTGCATACGCGCCGTTCGACCGTTGCGATGGGTAAACTCGTGCGCATGTGGCGGCAGATGGTAATGAATCACGTGTTTCATTTCGGGAATGTCCAGCCCGCGAGCCGCCAGATCGGTGGTAACCAGGTAATTGACACTGCCATTTCGGAACAGAATCAGCGCCCGTTCGCGGTCGTCCTGCTCCATGCCGCCATGATAAAAGGTCGAATAAATGCCCATTTCGTTCAACAAAGCGCTGGTTCGCTCGGCGGCTTCCCGATGGTTGCAGAAAATCAAAGCCGATTCCGAGTTCAGCGAGCAAAGCAGTTGAAACAGCGTCTCGATTTTGTCTTTTGCTTCTGAATAAACCAGCTTGACGGTTAAGCCCGTCGGTACATCTTCGTCGGACTTGAAGGTCAGCGTAGTGGGTGCGTTGAGCCGAATAAAATCGGGAATGGTAATGCCTGACGTTGCCGAGACGAGCACCCGTTTCCGGAGATTACGTAAGTCGCTGATGATATAGGCCATCTCCTCCTGAAATCCCAGTTCCAGCGATTTATCAAATTCATCCAGAACCAGCGTATGAATACCGTCCAGCGAGAAGGTTCGACGGGAAATATGGTCTGTAATTCGTCCGGGTGTGCCGATCAATAGGGCAGGGGGATTGCTAAGGTTCTTGATTTCGGTCTCCATCGGATGCCCACCGTAGCAGACGTTGACTTTATAGCCCGTCGCCATTTTCTTCCAGACCTGCTCAATCTGCAACGCCAGTTCGCGGGTGGGGGCCAGGATGAGGCACTGCACTTCATTGCGATCCGGCTTAAGCAATTGGAAAACGGGTAGTAGAAACGCAATCGTTTTACCCGAACCCGTCGGGGCTATCAAAAACGTATCGTTGTCCTGTAAAATGGCTTTCTGAGCAGCCTCCTGCATCGGTTTCAAGGCCGAAATGCCCAGATTGTTCAGAATCTGCTCCTGTTGTTGTGGGGTTATCATACCCTAAAAGTACGGATTAAATTTTTCGACAGGATTTACAGGATAAAACAGGATTTCTTTCTGATCTCTGGACAAGACTTATGTGGGTGAAGATTTAATAAAATCCTGTTTTATCCTGTAAATCCTGTCAGAAAAACATGGGTTCCCGGAATAGCCGTACCTTTGCAGGCTGGTAGACAATGAATAAGCTATGACGTTCGAGGAACTGAATCTGAATAAACCGCTAATAAATGCCCTGAATGACCTGGGCTACACAACGCCCACAACCATTCAACAGAATGTGTTTTCGGTAGTTATGTCGGGGCGGGATGTGTGCGGACTGGCACAAACAGGAACGGGGAAAACGCTGGCCTATCTGCTGCCCTGCCTTCGTCAGCTTCAATTTTCGAAGGAAAAACTGGCCCAACTTCTGATTATTGTGCCCACCCGCGAGCTGGTCGTTCAGGTGCTGGAAACTGTGAATCAACTGACAACCTATATGAACCTGACTGCTGTTGGCGTGTATGGGGGTGTCAACCTGAAACCACAGGCCGCGCAGGTTCAGCAGGGAATGGACATATTAATTGCGACACCCGGTCGGGTGGTCGATTTGTTGGCGAGTAATGTTCTGAAAACCAAAGCGATTAAAAAGCTGGTCATCGACGAAGTGGATGAGATGCTGGATCTCGGCTTTCGCGCACAGTTGAAAAACATTCTGGACCTGCTCCCGCAAAAGCGACAAAACTTATTGTTTTCGGCAACGATCACCCCCGAAGTCGAAGAATTGATTGATACGTTTTTCAACAATCCGGTCCGGGTTGAAGCCGCGCCTGTTGGTACACCGCTGGAAAACATTGCGCAATCGGCCTATGAGGTTCCTAACTTTTACACAAAGATTAACCTCCTGAAGCTGTTGCTGAATCAGGACGCTGCCATGACCAAAGTAATGGTCTTTGTGGCCACTAAGCAACTGGCGGATATGGTCTACGAAGAAATTGACGCTAAATTCCCCGGCCAGTTAGGGATTATTCACTCGAATAAGGCCCAGAATCAGCGATTTGAGGCTGTTGAGAACTTTAAATCGGGTGCGTTTCGGATTCTGATTGCTACCGATATTGTTGCCCGTGGATTAGACGTAGCCGAAGTGTCGCACGTGATCAATTTCGACATGCCCGACGTGCCGGAAAACTACATTCACCGAATTGGCCGAACCGGGCGGGCTGATCAGAAAGGGATTGCGATTAGCTTCATTACCCCCGCCGATCAGGAAAAACAGGAGGCTATCGAAGCGTTGATGAATTATCAGATTCCGTTGGTCCCGTTACCTGAAGATCTCGCCATTTCGGAGGTGCTGACTGAGGCTGAAAAGCCGAAGCTTCACCTGAAAATGCCAGAAGTGAAAGCACCCAAACGGGAAGATGTTGGTCCCGCTTTTCACGAGAAACTGGCTAAGAATCAAAAAGTAAACGTACGGCGCGATCACGCTGCCGAAAAAAGATTAAAATATGGTCGACCCATTAAACGAAGCGGAAAAAAATAACGCGACGTTCGCATCGCTCGGTTTATCCGAACCACTGGTAAAAGCTGCAGCGGAGCAATTATACACGCGCCCTTACCCCATTCAGCGGGATGCCATTCCGTCTATTCTGCGCGGGAAAGATATTCTGGGTATCGCTAAAACCGGTTCGGGTAAAACCGCCAGTTTCGTATTGCCCATTCTGGAATTGTTTCATCGGACAAAAGACGCCAGCAATCGGTACGCCAGCGTTCTAGTACTGGTGCCCACACGGGAGCTGGCAGGGCAGGTTGCCGAAGTATTTGAGTCTTTGGGAGTGCATCTGTTTCCGAAAGTAAAAACCGTGGCTGTTTATGGGGGTGTCTCCATCAACCCACAAATGCAGGCCGTGTACGGAGCTGACATTATTGTCGCTACGCCCGGTCGGTTGCTGGATTTGCTGGATCAGCGTGCCTTGCGGTTATCGGATGTTGAAATTCTGGTGCTCGATGAAGCCGATAAAATGCTTGAACTTGGTTTTGCCGACGAGATGAGCAAGTTGTTTGCGCTATTGCCCAAAAAACGCCAGACAATCCTATTTTCGGCAACCCTTGGCGACGCCATTCAGGATATAAACTCAACGCTGTTACGAACACCCATTAAAATTGAGGTTGCCGAAGAAGAAACCAATCTGGAGCAGATTGAGCAATTAGCCTATAAAGTTAGTGCTGAACGCAAAGGCCCGTTTCTGCGCTATTTGATCAAAACCGAAAAAATGAAGCAGGTTCTTGTATTTGTTTCATCGACCCGAACGGCTGACAATCTGGTTGTTAAACTGAATAAAAACGGCATTCAGGCCGCAGCTATTCATGGCCAGAAAGGGCAAAACATAAGAACCGAAGTACTCCAGAAATTCAAAGCAGGTCAGCTTACCGTGATGGTGGCTACCGATTTATTGGCGCGCGGCATTGACATTCAGTTGCTCCCGTACGTCATTAATTTCGATTTGCCCCGATCGCCCAAAGACTACGTTCACCGAATTGGTCGAACCGGTCGTGCCGAAGCGAAGGGGAAAGCGTTTTCGTTGATTACGCCTGATGATGAACACCATTTCAAAATCATCCAGAAAAAGATGGGCAAACGAGTCGAGCAGATCGATAGCGCCGAGTTTGATTTGCAGGGGTATTGATCAAAGTTTATAGGTTTTTGTCATCCCGACGACAGGAGGGATCCTAAAGTAGCCTTACGAGATTACTAGGAAACAGTAAGATCCCTCCTGTCGTCGGGATGACAAAAAATGTTTCTTATTTCTGCCGCTTGAATACTTTCGATAACCAACCCCAGCGATCCACATTCGGTTGTTGGGGTTCTTTTGTTGTAATAAACGTGTTGCCACCGTCCGATGAGTCTGATAATAGTTGCTTTTTGATCGAGTTAATGACGGCTTCGGATGGCTTTTTGGCGTAAATGCTCTGTACGGCTTCGATGGGAATCGTAACTTGTTTATTACCCGTTTTCGTTTTTACCAAAACCGTATAATGCAAGTCATCTTTGACCGTATGTTCGAGGTACTGGACAGCTCCACCCATACCTAATAACAACTCGATTGGCTCTTTGTCGGATTTGTAGTGTGCGTTCATGGATGTTTTTTGTAGTGTACTATTCAGTTGACTGTCAGATCGAAATACGATGCGGTAAGGACACTTTTCGAATCGAAAAGCTGCAAGCGTACAGGGTTGAATGATCCTAATCGAGTAAATTTTTTACAGCCTCCCCGACTATCTTGCCTGGAATAAACAAAGCCCGACAATTGCCGGGCTTTGTAATAGATTTCCTTCGTTTCTACTAGTTCATTGCAATGGTACGAACGGCTTGCTGAACAGGCTGCGATGACACATTCAGTTGCTTAACGATACTGCCTTCGTTCGATTTGATTTCCAGTTCATACTCGCCATCGGCCAAATCATTAACATTCAATTTAACAGTGTACTTGTCTTCTTTTTTGCCAATGTTGTGGTGATACAGTACATCGTGGCTTTTGTTCCGGAGTACTACTTCAATTGGGGTTTCGGCCGACTTACGAACGGCCACCCGAATCTGATGATCGGAGGTTACAAAGGCACTTGCGTCGAACGATAGCGTTTTGGGGGTGGTAGGATTAAACAGGGTTGAAGCGCTTAACAAAAGTGATGCGGCAACTTTGCTCATTAGTGGTAACATGGTAGTAGTTGTTTAGTGTTTGTGTTGTTTACTGAGTTGCTATCATTAAGTCAATGAGCGTGCCAAAACTTTAATTATCCTGTTTATCAGTGTATTATCTTTTGTGCCAATTCTTAGTTACGTCCGCAACCGGACAAATTCTGTTCACTTGCGGACAAAATCAGGACAGTTGATGACTGCCAATTAATCTGAAGAAGAAATTGGATAAAAGCGTGTAGTACGGGAAGAGGCTAATTGCCGATTAACCACTCTTTTAGAGCGGATAGCGATTAGTGAATTTTGTGTAAATCGAAATCAGATGAGCTTTCGAAAAGACTACCAGCACGGGTATAGATTTGCCAAATTGCCTTGTGGTATAGAAAAAGTGGAGGGCTTGTAGGGCTCAAACTAGCGCCTTAAGCCATTAACGCTTTACATCACTTCCGCTTATTCACGCCTATTTTCTGATACGCGATTAATTGATCGGCGCGAGATGCGGGTGGGCGGTGATACACAAATATTTCGTAGTCGTTTTCTGTGCCAGAATAGCTTCCTTCAATAAAATGCTCGTCTGTTTTGGGTGGCGTCGTTGTCGTTTGCCCAACGTAATCATAGTTGTAAACGCCCTGTTTGAGTAGAATTGTGGCTCTATAGGCCCCCAACAAAGCATCGAATGACATGCGATTTCGATCGTTTAGTTGCCAGAAATTAAACGCCCCGTTTACGTATATATCCCAGTTCTGCACTTCAGGTATTTTGAGCGTGAAAACCGTTTCGATGTAGTCTGCATTTGTTGCCCCATTGCTGGTTTCCCGTTGGTCGATTACAAATTGACCATTGAAATCATCACTTTGAATATAAGGGCCCTGATTTCGAGATTTATCCGTCTGCACATAAACCACATTTCGGTCGGCAAGCCGGTCGATTCGATCAATGTAGTTTGCGCGGGATAGTACCGTTCTTGTATCAAAAAACCGGTATTCATTCCCACCTAACATGGTGTTGCTCAGGTCGATGAGCTTATATTCCAGCGTCTGGTCGAAAGACTGTACATTGGTCGGACGTAATCCACGAATCTCACGATCATCACGGTAATTCTGCCGGATCACCACCTTGAAATCATCTTGTGGTGAGATAACCTGATAGCCTTTGTAGTTAATACTCAAATCGATTTGCTGATCGGAAAACTGGCGGGCCGGGTCTGTCGAAAAGCGTGCTTCGGCCGTTATCTGTACCCGATTCTGGTAGGTACAAAACCGACGGGTGAAGATGATGTTGTTTCGGTTACGCTCGTCGTAAACCACCAACAGGTAATTACCCGGCAGTTTCAGTTTGGGAAGCGTAAATCGGTAGTGATAATACGGAATTTTGGTGTTGATCGAATTTTGGTATTCCGTAATCGGATTGTCGTTATATTCATAGGTGAACTCAATGTCGTTCAGAATAGAGCGTTGCCAATCGGCGTTACAATGAACAATTCGAGCGCGAAATGAGCGATACGTAGCTGTCAGATCATCAAATTCGAGCTGGAGCGCTACCTGTTCATCCAGCGAAATAACTGGCGGATTGAGGGTTAGCGATGGGTCGAGCTGGTTGGTACTCACTTGTGGAAATAGCAGTACGGTTTCCACTTTCGGATCATAAATATGATCGATGGTTTTCAGCTGCTGCCCCCAGACAGGGGCCACTAGTATTCCCAAAAACAAAAGAGTAGACAATCGGGCAAGTAAACTCATTTAATCTTATTTTAATACGACAGAGTTACTAAATTAACGCTTTACAATCGGCGCGATTATACAAAGTTGCCAATAGCAATGAATTTAACCATTGGTATCGTCAGCAGAATCGCGTATGATTATAGTTTGCTCAACACAACAGCTACATGGTCAGGTATAACCCCAAAGAATGGCTCCGGTTTATTGTTACGTTTAATCGGGCCGATACAGTACGTAAATTACTGCCTATTTTAGTAGGCGTAGGCTTTTACGCGTTTGTAATCGTTCATATACTCGAACTGCTCGATCTGAGCGAAAACCCGCATCTGAAGAACTTCTCACTCATGCACACGCTGCTGAGTTTCGTAATTTCGATGCTGCTGGTTTTTCGTACCAATACCGCCTACGACCGTTGGTGGGAAGGTCGAAAATTATGGGGATCGCTGGTAAACAACTCCCGAAATCTGGCGCTGAAGCTAGATCAATTACTGGAACCAGATCAAACCGAAACCCGTGAGTTTTTTCGGGCCATGATTCCCAATTTCGCCTTTGCCCTCAAAAATCATCTTCGGCAACAATCTTTTGAAAGGGAATTCACAGAACCCTCAACATTCAGCCTTCAGAACTTACACCTGAATGAGCATGTTCCTCAACAAATTGCGTTGATCATTTTTGGCAAGGTTAACGATTTACAACGGCGAGGAGTGTTATTGCCAGAACATCTCATTATTCTGAACTCAGAAATTCAGGCGTTAATGGATGTCTGTGGCGCTTGCGAGCGAATCAAAAATACCCCTATCCCTTTTTCTTATAGTTCATTTATCAAGAAATTCATTTCTTTCTACTGCCTGACATTGCCGCTTGGGTACGTCTCCAATCTGCATTATCTGGTCATTCCGCTGGTCATATTCGTTTTTTATGTGTTGGCCAGCCTTGAAATTATCGCCGAAGAAATTGAAAACCCCTTTGGTACCGACGACAATGATTTACCCTTAGACACCATTTGCAAAGGCATTCATAAAACCGTAACCCAATCTTTCGATCATAAACTTACGCTGGAACCCGCCGATCAAAACAGTGAAAAGGAAAAAGGGTTTTCGTATGAGAAATAGGTGGTTTTTCGTAGCCTACTCAAACAGTCCAATTTGCCCCGCAGGCCGGAATAGGTCCGTTCTGAGTCGAGGAGGTTGACGGTCGCTGAGGTATTTCTGGCAACCGATACGATGCAGTTGAGCAATGTGCTGTGCATAATTCCCTTCTCCTGCCATACGGGTTTTGAATCGTGAATCATTCAACTGGCCGCCATGACAATCGGCAATCTGGTTCAGTACACGGTCGGCGCGGTCAGGAAAGGCTTGTTGAATCCAGTCGGTAAATAGGGGGCCAAGTGCTCCGTTTAAGCGCACAATCGTATAGGCAGACCAGCAAGCGCCCTGTTTGGCTGCCTGTTCAATCAGTTTAGGAATCTCATGATCGTTCAACGAAGGAATAATTGGAGCGGTCATAATGCCTACGGGTACGTCCGCCTGATGCAAGGTTTGCATCGTTTTAAATCGTTGAGCCGCCGTAACCGTACGCGGTTCCAGCAATAGGCGCAGACTTTCTGTTAACGTGGTAATCGAAATAGCTACACTCACCAGCTTCAGAGCAGCCATCGGCTTCAGAATATCCAGATCGCGGAGAACCAGCGCATTTTTTGTAATGATCGAAACGGGGTTACGATACTTCAGGCAGAGGGCCAGCATCTGTCGAGTCAGTTGATACGTCCGCTCGGCAGGTTGGTAGCAATCGGTGTTACCCGAAAAATGAATGACATCGGGTTTGTACGAACGCGCTTGAAATTGTTTTTCCAGCAAAGCAGGCGCGTTTTTCTTCACCATGATTTTACTCTCAAAATCCAGACCTGCCGAAAAGCCCCAGTATTCATGCGTAGGCCGAGCATAGCAGTAAATGCAGCCATGCTCACAGCCCTGATACGGGTTGATCGACGCAACAAAGCCAATATCAGGGCTGTTGGGGCGACTGATAATCTGCTTAGGGGTTTCCTCGAAAAACTGTGTTTTTACTGTCGGTTCGAGAAAATCATCATTATAAAAATCACGCTGATCATCGAACGCATAGTGATGTTTCGAGAATGAATTGGCTGTATTAAACTGCGCCCCCCTACCTTTTTTATAGTCGCCCATGATCATACAAATAAAATACAAGTATATTTTATTTGTATGATAAAAGCAAAGAGTGCAAGGGTGAATGAGTGAATAGCATCCGGTAAATTTCGCTCTCTCACTCATTCATCCTTTCGCTCATTAAAACCTGATTAGGCCAGTTTCTTTTCCCACTCTTCGGCTTCGAGCATAGCCGTTTCCCACTCATCCTGCAATTGATTGATCTGGGCCGTTACGTGTCGATATTCGTCATTTTTGGCCTGCATCAGTTTATCATCGCCATAGGTAGCGGGATTCGCCAATTCGGTTTCGAGCCATTTTTTTCGCTCTTCCAACTGGGCAATTTTCGTTTCTGACTCCTGAGCCTGACGGTTCAGATTCTTGAGTGTTTTTTGCCACTCTTTTCGCTCATCTTCTGATGGTTTGCCATTCGTAGCCTTCCCGTTCGTAGCGGGTGCTGGGGTGGGTGCAGGCTGCATCTTCGAATTGTCAGTCGGTTGCTTCGACGGAGCGTGACCTTGCGCTTTCCGCTCTTCCTGCCACCATTCGTATTCGTCGTAGGTGCCTGGGTACTCTTTAATTTGTTCGTCTTCGATGTACCAGATTTTGTTCGCAATCTGCGATACGAAGTACCGGTCGTGAGAAACAACCACATACGTACCTTCGTACTGCTGCAAAGCCTGAATCAGAATATTCACCGACTGCATATCCAGGTGGTTGGTCGGTTCGTCAAGTAGCAGGAAGTTGGCTTGTGAGAGCAATACTTTTGCCAGCGCTACCCGCGATTTCTCTCCCCCCGACAACACTTTGATCTTCTTAAACACATCATCACCCGAAAACAAGAAGCAACCGAGTACGCCCCGAAGCTCGCCATCCGATTTTGTTGGATTTGCCTGTTTCAGCTCGTCCAGCATCGAATCTTCAACCCGGAGCGACTCCAGCTGGTGCTGCGCGTAGAAACTAAATGAGACGTTGTAGCCTAAAATGCGGTTACCCTCAATGGGTTCTGAGCCTGAAATGATGCGCAGTAATGTTGATTTCCCACGTCCGTTGGCCCCAATCAGTGCCACTTTATCACCCCGTTCCAGACGAGCTGTAGAATGGGTCAGGATACGTTTTTCGCCGTAAGCCTTCGAGATATCATCCAGGTGCAGAATATGCCGACCGGGTTGCTGCGAGAAGTTGAACTTAAAGTTAACTCGTGCATTGCTGTCAATGACATCATCCACAAGCTCCATACGCTCAAGTTGCTTAACCCGGCTTTGTGCCTGTTTAGCCTTCGAAGCCTTCGCTTTGAAGCGTTCGATAAATCGCTCTGTCTGACGAATTTTGGCCTGCTGGTTTTCGAACGCTCCTTTTTGAATCTCATTACGCAGTGCTTTCTCTTCCATATAGTACGAGTAATCGCCAGCGTAGTAATTCAGTTTTGCCCCCGACACTTCAACAATGGTATCGACCACATTATCAACGAATTCACGATCGTGCGAAACCACAATTACAGACCCTTCATAGTTCTGAACGTATTTTTCAACCCACTGAATCGACGGTAAGTCAAGGTGGTTGGTTGGCTCATCAAGCATCAGTAATGAAGGCTTTTCCAACAGCAGCTTGGCGAGCATTACACGCATCCGCCAGCCCCCGGAGAATAACTTTAGTGGCCGTTGAAGATCGTCGGTCGAGAAGCCCAAGCCTTCCAGAATTTCTTCGGCTCTGGACTGGATTGTATAGCCATCAAGGGCGTCAAACTCTTCCTGCGCCTTGCCCAGTTTATCAACCAGATCATCGGTATAATCGGTCTCCATTTTATGAAGCAATTCCTCAATCTTGATCTGCAGTTCGTTCTGACGGGCAAACGCCTGCATAGCAACAGCAAGGATCGAATCGTCGGTCTGATAAGAAAGTAAATCCTGATTTAGGAATCCGATCGATACATCGCCCGCTTTGGAAATAATCCCCCCATCGGGTTGGTATTCGCCATTGATAATTCGGAGTAGCGTCGATTTGCCGGTACCATTCAGGCCAATCAGACCAATTTTCTGGTTAGGCTTGATATGGAGTGACGCATTTTCGTAGAGCGCCCGGCTACCGAGGTAGTAAGAGAGGTTTGTGATGGAAATCATGGATGCAAATTTACCAAAAATAGAACGGATACTTGCGTTCTTAAATTCCAAACGGTTATATTTGCACCCGCAAAAGCAGTAAAAAGCCTCCTTAGCTCAGCTGGTAGAGCGACGCATTCGTAATGCGTAGGTCGCAGGTTCGAATCCCGTAGGAGGCTCAGTTTTTGAATGAAGGCTAATCAGTTTTAGAGTGAAAAATCTCTATATCAACTGGTTAGCCTTTTTCGCTTTATTGTACTTTACGATTAACTTTACTAAAGTTAATCCGCCAACTATTCCGTCAACCCTATTGAAATAGTTTGTTTCTTGGTCTTGACCAAACCAAGTATCACTCTTGAAGACTGTTTCTGAGCAGGACATTAAGTTTCTGCTCAAATCTCCCCGCTCGACCGGCCCACGCTGATATCTTTATTTTATCGCTATGCGAATCAGCGGCTCGTTTACTCGATTGGCTTGACTATTGAGCCTTTTCAATGGGATACTGAGCGCCAACGCGCTTATACCAATCAAAAGAATCGAGTTGCCCGTGAGCCGTTTGAAATGATTAATGCTCATCTCGATCGCTACCGGTCAATCTTCAAGACTGCTCTTACCCGGCTCCAACTGGCCAATATCCCTTTTACAAACGAATCCATTAAACAGCAACTGGATGCAGAAACAGGACGAGTTAAGAAGGATACGCTACCAACTCCTATTGCTGTTGAGAAAGAAACTTTCCCCGCCTATATTGAGCGATTTGTAAAAGAGGCAGAAACAGGGAAACGACTCAACGCCCGAAGCGTTCATTATGCATGAGGTCCTCCCGAAAAGCGTACCACTCAAAGATTGAGGATCGGACGTTCATTTATTCTTCTTTCGACGCCCATTCCGGCCTCATCTGACGTCAGTCCGCCAAGTGAACTATGAGGTCGAAATGCATTATATTCCACTCGCCAAGCCTCGATTTTTTCACGGGCATCTTCCAAGGATAAAAACCACTGGGCCGCCGGAGCGGTGAGCGTTCAAGCACTCGTCGCGAAAACTCCCATTGAAGGATCGCACCGGCGACCCGGTCAATAAACGGGTTATCAGTAGGCTTACCAGGCTTGGAAAAATCCAGCGTTACTCCGTTATCTCTTGTCCTGACAAGAATCGGACGTTTTCGTGGACGATTTCATTATATGGTCGAATAGGATTCAATTGCTTAATTTACAGTAGTTTAGATCGTTCAGAAAATAGAGGGGTTTGACATTATATTGGACGAAAATATATACCTAAATAGGGTATCAGTTTGGTTTAAAATTGATACCCTATTTAGACTAAGTCACTTCATTTAACAAAAGATAATTAGGGACGGTTATCCGATAAAGTTGAGAATTTCATGTGCAGATATAGCTATTATGTAACTTTAATAACAAGCTTACCCAATGCTTCACTTTGAAGATGCATAGTAGCTTTGAGAGCAGTTTCAATGCTATATCTGTATTAATGATGGATTTAGTTTTATATTAACCTCGTACCGTTATTTCCAGTAATCCTCTAGTAGAGAGAAAGCTTCGAGCCATTCTTTGGGCTGTGCTGGTTTAATCATATATGAATTTCCTGAGTATTTAAATACCTCTCCCATATCATCGGGATCAGCAGAGCGGCTCAGAATGATGGCCGGGATTTGCTGATATACCTGATGGGATTTTAAGCTTTTCAACACACTCAGACCTACTTTAGCGCTCGGAATATATAAGTCCAATAAAATCAATCTGGGTAAGCCCGTTTCTTGCTGAAAACATGAATCCAGATACGGAATTACTTGGGTAGCATCTTGAACATAAACTAGTTCTACAGTTGGAAATTGCTGAAGTAAGCCCCATTGAATCATGAAATAGTCATCGGCATTATCTTCAATGACCAGAATCGATGGCTTAGCTGCTTCTAATTGACTGGATGATTTAGTATCCATAGATTCACGCTTAAATTTCGCTTAAAATACCAGTTTTATAGGCTATCGTTCCGCTACTGCCCCATGCCGGGTAAGGAGACGATGCGCAACCAGAACTGGCAAATGCGTTCGATCATTAGCTCAAATGGCATATATTGTATTGGTATCGAGATGACCGAGTTGGCCTGGTAATGGTAGCCATCAATAATCAATTGATCGGTTGGGGAAACCAATAAAATAACGGGAATACTGCTGAGACGGCTATCTTTTTTCAAACGCCTTAGCGTGTATAAGCGCTCCAGTGTTTTTGTCTGGGCATCTATCAAAATTAAGGTTGGAAAGTCCTGCTCGGGTAATTGCTTCAGCATTTCCAGCAAAATTGTACTTTGCTGATCGGTATATACGTGGCAAGTGGGCCATTTTTCTCTGATTGTTTCCTTCGTTAGTAGCGTTTTCTCCTTTTCATCAGAAATGAAAAAGATGGAAAAAACGGGTAAGCCCGATTGCCCAAGATCTGGAGCGTCAGAAGGAAAATCGGCCTCGTCAACAAACGTATTCTTTGTTAGAGGAGTAAAAAATTTCATTACCTTCGGCCAGCGACGACGACTGACAGGAAAGACCTCACCACTATCTAAATGGACTTTGCCTGCCATTTTATTCCGCGGAGGGTAGTCCAGACTTTTGACGTAAGCTGGATTGAGTAAAACGGTTTTATGCACCCGAATAAAATTGGGTAGCAGAGTTCCAAGGTAGCTAATGGGTTTGGCCAGCAATTTTTTGTCGCCATCCCGAAAATGGACCCAGCAGTAATTATTCGCTCCCGCGAAGTAGGCAATTCGCTCTGGATGTTGAAGAGCAGGTTTAATAACGCTCATAATGAAGCAAGTTTTTGGGCCTCCATCACGGATGTTCCCCTAGTTCTGATTAATGATGCATCAGCTACCGCCGACGCCATGATTCAAGCCGTGTTTGCCAGAGTAGTCATCAGTAAATCAGTAGCGGCCGCTACTGCCTGCTGGTAACAATCCTGATCATCTTCACGCACAGCCCGGTGGCGACTCTGATCTAAGGCCCCCCATTCGGCAGGGTCGGCCGAGGTGAATATCACAATACTAGGCGTCTGACAGGCAACCGCCAGATGCGCCACACCGGTGTCATTGCTAACCAGCAAAGCTGCCTCCTTCACTACAGCGGCTAACTGGCGAAGAGAGGTTTTTCCAACTATCGATACCGATGGATACTTCATAGCCATCTGAACGGTTTCGACAATAGCTTGCTCACTGGCTGTTCCTGTGAGCACAATCGTATAGCCCTGCTCAGCCAGCACATCGGCAACAGCCGCAAACTGATGCTCAGGCCAGCGTCGGCCGGAAATGCCCCCCGCATGCAAACAGATGAAGGGTTTTGGTTCGGCTCCGATCTGATGCAGTAGCCTACGGGCTTCACACCGATCTGCTTCGGTCAGGCTGAATTCAAGTTCGTAGCCCCGCGGGGCAATCCCCAGAAACTCTATCAGCCAAACATGCCGCAACACCTCATGCGTATTAATGGGATAAGGCATATAAAGACCTGTCTTGGCTACCCATCGTTCGGATCGTTGATCAGGCAAATAATAACCTGCTATGACTGGGGCATTGAACAAGTGAAGCATCGCATTGACGAGGGTTCCATTGCCCTGAAGCTGAAGGACTACGTCCCACTGCCGGCTTTGCATCGCTTGTAGAAACGTAACGGTCCGATCTGGATTCAGTGGCTGTTCAGGTAAGCCCGGCCAGCCCGGAAACGAAACAAACTCATCAAAATACTGCGAATAGCACCCAACAAACTCCTCTGCCCAGGGCAGGCCGATCAAGGCGATATGGGCCTTTGGAAACGCCTGCCGTAAGGCTCGAAATGCGGGTATGGCACAGAGTAAATCCCCTAATTTTATCGCCCGAAAAACGGCAATTTTTCGGGGTGTGTACCCTAAGGCTTCCGTTAATTTATCCATGTTTACGAGTTACCAAAACCATGTTTTATACGTAAAGGCACCGTGAAGGCGCCAGTAAACCGACAGAAAGGGCGTTGCTAAACTGGTTAGTGTTGCTTGTTTGAACACCTGCCAGTTATCGAAATGCCCCTGTAGTCGTTCCCAGATAAGTCTGACTGTCAATAAGCCCCAAAGGCCAAGACAAACAATAGCTAGTTTGGTTTGCCCTATACCGATTGCCAACAGGCCGATCAGCAACCCGATCACCGATAGGTAATACCGGATGACTAAGGGTTTGTAGGCCGGAATACGCTGCCTGAATAACTCGGGATGGCGCTTATACAGTAGAGCGTCATAGCGATTTTTTCGTTCGTTGTGCAGGCTAGCATACCAATTGGCTGGTCGGATGGGGTGGACAATAACCGCTTCAGGGCATGTGCTGATGGGGATGCCTGCTTCCAGGAATTTAAACTGTAAATCGCTGTCTTCGCGCCAGGCACTGTCGAACTGTTCATCAAACCCACCCACCTGCTCCAAAGCCGACCGCCAGCAAAACAAATTAGCTGTGACAAATTCGGCGGTTTCCAGCAGCGCGGTTGTTCGCTGCTGATGCGTGGGTTGTTCGGGTAACGGCATTTTCACCTTACCCGTCACGACCTTACCCCCGCGTAACAACAGCGATAAACCCGCCAGTAACCAGGTAGGCTGGGGTAGGCAATCATCATCGGTAAACGCAATAAATGGACTACCAGCGGCTTTCCAACCCCGATTTCGGGCAGACGCCGGGCCTCGACGTTCCTTTTGTTGCAGACACTTGATCACCAGACCAGTCTGTTTGCTCATCCGATAAGTTAGGTCAAATACCTCAAAATCAATACCATCGACAACAACGATTATCTCGACCTCAGCCCACGCCAACACGTGCTGGTGGGCCAGAGCTTCCAGACACTTCTGCAATAAGGCAGGCCGTTGATAGGTAGGTATGACAACCGTGATGACAGGTTTCATCGCTAAAGGTTGGTTAAGCCGTCACGACCGTTTGCGCGGTTCCTTCAAGTAGGGACCCTTGCCCTTGACTGGTATTTTTCTCCAGGAAAAACGAGCCAATGACTAGTGCATCCAGCGGGGAAGTCCAGAACGACTCGACCGCATCGCGGGGGGTACAGACAATGGGCTCACCCCGCGTGTTGAACGAGGTATTGATCAGCACAGGCACGCCCGTTTGTTCGGCAAACGCCCTTATTAGATCATAGTAGGGTTTATTCTGTCGTTCATTCACCGTCTGGATTCGGGCCGTTCCATCGGTATGAGTCACGGCCGGAATCGTACTGATCATTTCTGGGCGTACTTCATTAACAAACAGCATAAATGGCGACTGACGGGCGTTCAGAAAATACGTATCAGCGGCTTCTTCCAGTACGGCTGGTGCTACGGGCCGAAACTCTTCCCGGTCTTTCAGATCATTAAGCCGGGACTGCATCTCGGCCGGAAACGGGGGCGCAATGATTGAGCGGGCACCTAAGGCCCGGGGGCCAAATTCCATACCCTGTTGAAACCACCCGATTACATTCCCAGCCGCCAGATACGCAGCCACTTCATTGGCTGGATCGGCCATTCGCCGGTAAGGCAGTTTCGACCAGCGTAAAAACGCTTCTATTTCATCATCATTAAAAGAAGGTCCCAGATAAACCTGCTCCATTACGTAACGTCGTTCATTTCGACTGAGATAATCTGCTGACGACAAGGTTGGTGCAGAAGACGCGGTTGTTATGCTACGTTGCTGGGCATCGATCCACATGGCAGCTCCAAGTGCCGTACCTGCATCGCCCGCAGCAGGTTGTACCCAAATATTTCGAAACGGTCCCTGATCGCGCAGACGGGCATTCATGACGCAGTTGAGCGCTACGCCACCCGCTAAACAAAGATTGTCGGTGTTGGTCTGTTGACGTAGCCAGTTACAAATCTTAAGTACAGTCTCTTCCAGAACGAGTTGGACCGAATGCGCCAGATCGAAGTGGTGCTGGTTCAAAGGGCCACCTTTCTGGCGAGCGGGGCCAAAGGTTTCCGCTAGATTGAGCGGTGCAATCGTATACTGTCCCCGAGCGGTCAGTCGAATCCGTTGCCGGAAATAATCGGCATAAACGGGCTTGCCGTATGAGGCCAGTGCCATTACCTTGTATTCGTCGGACGAATGTAGAAAGCCCAGATACGTAGTCAGTTGCTCATACATCAGTCCCAGCGAATGCGGTAGGCAGACCTCGCCCAGCGAAACAAGATGATTGCCCTCGCCTAGCCAGTAGCTCGTAGTAGCTACTTCGCCCCGGCCATCGAGTACTAATACGGCCGCCCGATCATAAGGGCCAGGCAAGAAGGCACTGGCTGCATGTGATATGTGGTGATTGACAAAATACCACTGATAAGGCCCCTGGGCAGTGACTCCCTTAAATTGGCTGGCCAGATGTAACGGCACACCATCGACCAAGTGGCCCGGCGCATTTAGAATACTGGATAGAAACAGACCATCATAGGGATTGAGCCAACCCGCTGGCAGATCAGTGCCAGACAGAGAACCCGGTTTGAGCGGTAGTTCGACGGTATTGGTTGTCTGATGATTGCCGGGTAATGCGTTGGGATCGAACGAATAGGCAATATGGTGAACGTCGGAAAGCGTAATTCCTGCTTTTTTTAAACAGAAATCAATGGCATTGTAGGGTAACTCGTAGGTAGAAAACGGAATGGGTCGTTTGCCGTGTTTGATGTGCGTAAAACGCTCTTCTTCAGCGGCTGCCAGAACCACTCCATTTTTAACCAGCGCAGCAGCCGGGTCATGAAAAGCAGCATTGATACCTAATGTGTACATACTACGTCGTTTTTAGAAAATAAATCTTGCTCCGCTATCAGTTCATTGACGGCCTGTACAATTGCTTCGGGTGAAGCCGTGGATAGAATTGCTTCGGGGAATTGCTGTAGCAGCACATTTCTGGAGCGCAACCCTACCGGTACATCAAAATATAAGACCCGGCTGGGTATTTGCCAGGGTGTATGCTGCGGATTGGTTTTGGCGTATAGGACCACCACGGGCGTTCCGACGGCTGCAGCCATGTGAACCGGACCCGTATTGTTGGCAATTAGCAAAGGGGCTTCGGCCAGCAGGCTAATTAATTGTCCAATGGTTAACTGTCCAGCCAGATTAATGACTGGTTCCTCGTCAGAATACAGGCGGATTTGTTCCTGAATCCGGGCAGCCAGACGTTCTTCATTCGCACCTCCCGTCAGCACTAGTTGACAGCCCAATTCCTGCCTGAGCCGAATAAGCGCTTGCGCAAAATCGTCGGCAGGATACTGTCGTTTGGTTTCACTAACACCCGGATGCAGCACTAACCAAGGGCGATCCTGATCGCACCCATTCGCAGCCAGCAGATTTCGTACGTATTGTCGGTCAGCGGAAGGAATCGTTAGTGATAGTTGTTGGTCAACAGTCTGACAACCAATTGCCTTTACTAAATCCAGTTGGCGTTCTACCTCGTGTCTCGTGGCCATCAGTACTTCCTGGTCGGGAACCCAATCAGTCATGAGCTGGTAGGGGTTTTCCCGACAATAGCCCAAAACCCGTGGAATATCAGCCAAATAACACAGCATCGCTGTTGGTAGCGGGCTCTGACTCTGAACGGTAAAGATGATAGCAGCATCGAAGGCAAACGCTTTCAACTGAGTGGCCAAGGGGAGAAGCGTGTTTCGGGCGTTGGTGTCGCTACTCACCCACGGGACATCAAACCGAATGATGTTGTCAACCTCAGATATGTATTCGGCAATAGCCGCCCCTGCGGACGACGTTAATACGGTGAGCTGACAGTTGGGCCAGGTTGTTTTCAGTGCCCGAAAAGCGGGACTTGTCATGACCACGTCGCCTAAATTGTCCAGCCGAACGCATAAGATACGAAGACCATCTCGCCAAAAGTCCGGATTCCTCATACGTTCAGTGGTTGTTTCGTTTTTGCTGTTAGATCGTTATGCGCTACTATATAGGTAGTGGCATCCCATAGGCTTTGGGCTCTGGCATCCGGAAGTCGATGTGGGGTAATTAACCATTCCGTTTCGTTACCACGATCAATGAACATAGTACGGCATCCAGCCCGATTACCAGCCTCTACGTCGTTTAAAATATCGCCTACCATCCAGGAGGCTTTTAGGTCAAGCTGATGCTCCCACGCGGCTTGTAGTAGCAAACCCGGTTCCGGTTTCCGGCACGAGCAGAATTGAGTATAAGCCTTTACCGATCCGTTGGGGTGATGCGGACAGTAATAAAAGGCGTCGGGTTCAGCACCGAAAGGACTTAATAATTCGGTAAGTCGATGCCACACGTCTGCTAACGCCGTTTCGGAAAACAGCCCCTGGGCAATTCCGGCCTGATTGGATACCACAATTAGCTTAAACCCCGCATCCCGAAGTCGGCTTAGGCTTTCCCCCGCATCGGGATACAGCGTTATCCGACTCGGATTGACATTATAAGGGATATCAGGAATCAGCGTACCATCCTTGTCCCAGAAGACGGCCTTATTCATACGTGTTTTTTGGGTTGATAAAGGGTGGGGAGCTGATTCTGACTAGCGCCCAGCCAGATGCCTGTTCGAATTCGCCCATTTGTTATCAGATCGTATAAATCGCTCGTTTGACGTGCGACCTGCTGCCAGGTATATCCGGATTGAACGTGCTGAATGGCGGCTCGGCTGTATTGGTCACGAAGGGTTTTAGATGATAGCAATATGGCTAACCGGGCTGCTAAAGCAGCCGGATCGTTGGGAGGGACTAAAAAACCGGTCTTGTTGGCCAGTACGGTATGTTTGATTCCGCCTACCGCCGATCCAACAACGGGTGTTCCGCAGGCCATCGCTTCCAGGGGCGTAATACCAAAAGGCTCATAAGAAGGCGTCGTGACAAAGGCATCAGCCGCGCTGTAATAATAACGGAGTTCATGACGCGTGCGACTGCCCGTAAACGTGACCTGTTCCTCTATGCCTAAATCCGAAGCTAGTTGCTGTAGGCGGCCAATTTCGGGCGTTAAGGCTGCGTCTGCACACCTGGAGTCTCCGCCAACGATCAATAACTGAGCAGGTATCGCCTGTTTTTGGTTTAGCAGCGCCAGTGCCTGAATAACCGTAGCAATTCCTTTTCGGGGAACCAGGCGACCCAGTTGAAGCAGAAGGGGCGTCTTTGGGTCAAGACCCAATTGTTGGCGAGCTATTACCTGACCGACCGGAAAAAAATCCGCTGGATTGTAGCCATTGGGTATGATGGTCGTTTTACTGGGTGATGCACCATACAAAGTAGTCAGGTCGGTACTGTCCTGCGGGCAAAGGGCTATAATGCCATCAGCGTCCTGTATAATTCGTTTTTCAAGCGTAATACGTTCAGCAGGAAATCCGTCATCAGCTCCTTGGTGCATTCGCCGAACCAGGCCCAGAGCATGAAAGGTGATCACAAAAGGTAACCTGAATTGCTGCTTCAACTTAAGGGCGACTAAACCCGACATGAAAAAATGTGCGTGTACAAGCCGGTAAGGCGTAGCTTGCTCCTGAATAAAGTGCCCCATGTTCTGCGCAAATTCATCCATATAGGGGAGCAGCAGTTCCTTAGCGAAATATTGTTGTGGGCCAGCCACAATGTGAATGATCCGAATGCGAGGTTTCCAGAACACAATTTTAGGTTCACTGGATGAAGTTGATCGGGTAAACACATCCACGCTATAGCCTAGTTGAGCCAGGCCACAAGCTAGTTCTGCCACGGCGATGTTCTGTCCACCCGCATCAACGCCCCCGATTGCAGCCAGGGGAGAGGCATGTTCGGAAATCAGGGCTAGTCGTTTCTCCATTACACTTACTATCACAGGCTAAGATTTATCCCGTAAAAGCAAGATCGTAACTTACCCTCAGCAACGAAGGGCCAACACAAGAGACTATTTTGTGAGACAACGGAACATTTATAAGACAACGGCCCCTGTTCAGTCTAACGAGTTCAAATTCAGTGAAGTCATTAAACTGTTGACTCCCTTAGCCGTTGGAGTTCTTGATTTATCTAACCAACAACCCGGTTCAGCTCCAGGGAGGACAATTTCATGGAACCACTAAATATCTTGATCTGGCATATTCACGGAGCCTATCTCACGGCCATCACCCAAACGGTTCATAACTGGTACGTACCGGTTAAAGCGGAGGGAGGAGAAGGCTATGTTGGCCGGGGAAAAGACTCGACGATGCCTTCATACGTGCGTGAAATTCCGGCAGAAGAAGTACGTAATCTTAAGCTGGACCTTATTATTTGCCAGACTCCCCATAACTATCAATCAGATCGCTTTGAGATTTTGTCCGTAGAACATCGGCGCCTACCAACGATTTACCTGGAGCATAATGCGCCGGAGCCACATCCAACCGATTCACAACATCCGGTTGCTGATAACCCTAACGTTATGTTAATTCATGTGACCCAGTATAATAAACTGATGTGGGATAATGGACAAACTCCTATACGGGTCATCGAGCATAGCGTTGCCATAGATCCGGCTCTTCGGTACGACGGCCATCTTCGGGAGGGGATCGTAGTTGTTAATGAATTGCAGCGTCGGGGCCGAATGGCCGGATTTGATTTGTTCGAGCAAATGCGCCAGCGCGTACCCCTTACGGTAGCGGGCATGAAATCGGCCGACATTGGCGGTATTGGTGAAATCCATTATAGCCAGCTACATCGTCGCGTAGCCGAATATCGGTTTCTGTTCAGTCCCATGCGGTACAGCAGCCTTCCGCTGGCCGTAATTGAAGCGATGACCATGGGTATGCCAATCGTTGCTCTGGCAACGACTGAATTGCCGACCGTCATTCAAAATGGTGTCCACGGATTTGTATCCGCTGACCCGGAGGAACTAATTGACCGAATGCAATTTCTACTCGACAATCCCATTGAAGCAAAGCGTCTGGGCGATAACGCTCGCCATTTAGCCTTGAGTCGGTTTGGAATAGGTCGTTTTATAGAAGACTGGAATGCTGTTTTCGTTGACGTAACTGCCGCTACAGGCTATAACTGATCATCTACTTAACGTCATGATACTCTTTATCAACGGAATTATATACGGAATCCAGTGTAGCCATCTTGGCTACTCGGTTCCCAATCATGAGTCGGCATTCGAGCTGTTGACTCAGTTAGTTGCTGACGGCTGGATGGTGCAGGAGGCCGTGATTGTTGATCGGCAGGAACGCTTTAAGGTACCTATCGAAGCGTTTGACGGACAACCAATTCTGGCTCATATAAGTAACTTACAGCAACAGTGGCATCAGCTTTTGTCCCAGCAACCAACGCCGTCTTATAAGCCTGACAACCAGGAGTTGAAAGGGTGGTATATTCAATTAGAAAACTACTATGAGCAATTAATTGGGCATTTAGAAACCACAATCCTGTTAGCAAAGGCCCGGCTCGTTACCTATCCCGATAAGTCGTTACGCATTCAGTTCCAGAAACAATATAATACCTTTTTGGCCAGTAATCGGCGTATGCGTGATCAAACAAGAAAGAGTCGCCAACTAAACAGTTACCAGCTAAAAAAGCTCAACAACGGCTTGTAGCCTAGACATAAGCAATCAAGTAAGATTAAAGCGACGTATATTTTGTGTGACCCCGATGGGGTCAAATGTTTATAGTAAATAGAGTCTATCTATAAACATCTGACCCCGTCGGGGTCACACAAAATATAGCTTAGTTCAAATTTACATGATTGCTTAAGTGGCTTTGATTGCTTAAGTGGCTTTCTGGATTAAAGCTTATATTGAAGTGGTGGTAGCGTAACGGTTTCCCACCAGTAGGTGCGTAATTCTCTGAAATACGAAAGCCACTCCTGAAAATCAATCGGTTTCACCAGATACGAGGAAATGCCAAGTTCGTAAGCTGTTCTAATGTTGGTTTTACTCATGGATGAGCTAAGCATGACAATTGGAATACGATTGAATGGAGGTGGCATATTTTTAATTTGTTGGAGTAAATCCCATCCATCACTATCCTGGGGTAGATATAAATCCAGAAGAATCAATTTCGGAATTTCCCATTCCTGTGTTTGCCATTCCTCTAATAAGGTGAGTGCCTGGGCTGGTGCCGAAACCCGGACGGTTGTTAGTTCGGGTAAAATCTCCGTAATGGCTTTTTGAATCACTAGCCACTGATCATCATTGTCCTCGATGGCCAATACTTTAGCTCGCCTGAAATTTGCTTTATTTTGCAGATAATCATCGTTACTTTTCATAGTATACAGGGAAGGGGTGATTTATTAAAAGGAATAACAACTTGCTGGGTAGATAGTTACATTAGGCTGTTAACTTTTATTTTTGAAAGACTTAGAGGTTGTCTACTTTGCTGATTAAGGTACTAGTTTGTAAAAAGCACCCCACTAAAAAGCCGTATTGGCTTAGGCTAATACGGCTTTTTAGTACTAAAATTGACACTAGTGTTTTGGCAAACTAGATTCTAGGGGATTCTATAGATTCTCGGGGCCGCCCGCGCGGTTGGTCCTATTGTGCTGATAATCAAAGACGATAGAACCTAAAGAATCTATAGAAACTAAATTGGACGAGTACTAGTGCAGTATTTACAGCTTACTGTCAATTTGTTTCGCTATTTTCAGGGGCGTTTTTACGAGTGGGTGAGCCGCTTTGCCAATTCCTTTCAGACTGGCATCCGACGCAGTCGATTCTACCGTCGACATCACTTTGTCGAGCTTCTTGTGGCCTTTTACACCACTTTCATCCATATATAGCTTGTCCAGAGAGGATCCAGAAGCCCCCTGCTACATCTATTAGGGTGGTGTCGGTTTTGAGAAACCGACACCACATCGGTCATGGCCTGTTATCAATTGGTGTAATGTTCCACCGAAAAAAAGTTTTTGGTATATGGGTGATGCGGCAGGCCAGATCGCATTCTCCCGAAGCCACGACGTAATAATCTCCCGCATCGACCATACCCGTTGTAAAGACTACGTCGGACAGATACAGTTGGTCTTTTATGGGTTCGGTTAGGGCCGAGTTTGCTTCGAGTACGGGTGTTGTATCCTCCAGGTGCAGAATCTGACTTGGATTCTGCGCATCCAGCAATGCCCAGAAGGTGCGGTAAATGCCAACTACTCCCCGTAATTCAACACCGTGATAGAGCATCAGCCAGCCTTGGTCGGCCAGAATGGGCTGCGTACCTCCGCCCAGTTTCATGGTCGAAGCCGATCCTTTACGGGCTCGGATAAACGGCTCATCGAGCGGTTTCCAGTGCAACCCATCGGGCGATTGCGCAACATTGATCGTTGGTCCGGCATAGTACGAACAGCCTGGTGGCGTGGTAAAATATAAATCACCCAGAGGGCGTGTCAGGGCAAAAAACTTTCCATCGACTTTCCCCTCAAAAAAGACCATATCCTTATTCTGATGATCCAGAATAATGCCCTGCAACGCATACGTTAGTCCGTCGGTGGAAGTGTAGAGCGTTGTTGAGTGTCGCTCCGAACTGACCGAGCAGGTGGTCATGTAATACGTACCCTCAATCTTCGTGATGCGGGCATCTTCAACGCCATACTCCTGATACGTTCGCTGGGGCGAAATGATCTTATCGTAGTGAATTTGAAGAACGCTGGTTCCGTCAGGCGTCAGTTCCACCGGCAATAGCCACGATAGGGAAGTAAGGGCCATCACCTTATACAGGTTTCCCAGGAGTTGAAACTTGCGTGGGTCAGCTGCATTCACACTGCTAAGCGGGTAGGTGTCGAGTTGATACCCCACGTCGGCGTCCCAGCGAATGGCATGGATAGTTTCGCCAATGATAGGCTGATTGAGCGCTTCGGCCACCCGAATCATTAGCAACAGATTTCCATTGGGTAACCGCGTCAGTCCCGGATTAAAAGCGCCCAGTACATACGTTTGAGCCTGGATTGTCTGCCGCAATGGCGAGAACTGAAGGTCAATGTCGTTGGGAGTGAAAATGAGCTGATCGGTCGAAAAAGACATACTAACTGCATTTAAATAAGTTGTAGATGGGGGCGGATCTGCACCGAAACAACATCGCAGCGTTGCGGTTGGGTCAGGATGTAATGCACACAAACGGCAATGTCTTCCGCCCGGAGCATATCCCCTTTCTGCTGGCCTTCGCGTTCTGCTTCGGGCGTCGTCTCCTGCATATCCGAACCCACTGCGCCCGGCTCCACCAGGCTCACTTTAATACCCATCGGATTGATTTCCTTCCGTAAACTCTCGGCAAATCCCTGAATGGCGGATTTGGTGGCTACATATACCGAGCTGCCTTCTTCCCGCACGTCGGCGCTCATAGACCCAACCAGCACAATGTGGCCGCGCTGTTGAGGTTTCATCCGGTTCAGGGCCTCTTTGGTCGTGGCCAGATAGCCCATCAGATTCGTTTCGATAACGTAGCGCCAATCGGCATCAGCCATTTCGTCGATGGATTCAGCACCGAGGGCAGCACAGTTAATCAGAATATCCAGCCCCCCCAACGTTTCGTCGACCAGTTGGAAGACGCGCTGAATATCATCCGCTTTGGCACTATCGGCCACAATACCTTCCGCCCGGCTGCCCATTCCCCGAACGGCTGAGAGGACTTCGTCTAACTGCGCCTGATGACGACCAAACATAACAATGCTGGCTCCGTAAGAGCCTACTAAATTGGCAATAGCCCGTCCAATGCCTGTAGTACCACCAGTAATTAAAATCCGCTTATCGGCCAATGACTCGACGGCGGTGTGAAAGGTTGATTGCTCCATAACGTTGGTGATTGATATAACTTCTGCTTATCTAGTTCTTCTTCGACCATTCTATCCGAATTCGAAGGTTGCCTTTTACCTCATATTCCTGATAGGTCTTATCCTGCTCAGTGGGTTTGAAAGGCTTTCTGGCCAAATCATCTTCGTCCATGAGTTGCACCCTGGGCAACTGCCTGCCTTCAGTTAGTAAGCGTACCCGGCAACGATAGTCGGTGGTACCACTTAGGCGCAAAACGGCATACCCACTGTCTTTATCGGTGAGCTGGTATTCGGCCTGATAAACAGGGTATTCACTATAGATAATAACGGGTACACCTTCGAATCGCTTGTACGCATAGGTGGCCAGAATATAGGCCAGAGCGCCCCCGTAAACTTCCTGACCAACCGTTCCGACCTGCTTCCAGCCCGTTGCCATGTCTTCCAGCGGGATGGGCAGCTCCGGAATAATCCGTCCTTCACGGGGCTCCTGGCTGAGCATATCCGACGTAAGTTCGGTTGGAAAATAGTAGCGTCCCCGGTGCAGCAGGTATTTTGTAAACTCGGCGAAAAACACCCGAATCGGTTCGGGGGTATCCATACCTACTTCGTTTAGGTAATTGTGCATGGTTGCCATAATTTCCGCTTCTTCGTAAGCGGCCAGGTATTCGGCGTCCTTGAGCGGAGCTACGCCCATGAACGTACTCCGCGCCTGACCGGAGCCAAAGCTGCATTCCCAGATCCACAATCGGGCAATTACGTTGGCAAGGCTCAGCCGACTCAGGTCGAAATAGAGTCGGTTATCCGTAATTTTCCAGAGTTTGACCAGCGTCAGTGCGCTCATGATGGTTATGTTTGACTGGTAAAGCAGTTCAAACCCTTTACCCCGCAGCCGCTCCGCCGATTGTTTAGCTTCGTCCAGGTAACGGGAGTCTCGGGTCAGCTCATAAGCCTGAATCATCACGTGCGTATATAGACCTGCTACATCCAGTTCGCCACCTTCTCCTTCACTCGTTTCAGCCTTAATAACGGCCAAGGTTCGGCTGTCGTAAAAAACCGGCCAGTTATACTTGAATGTATGGGCGGCTGTTATGACAAATTCCAGTGAGTGAAACAGCAGGTCCTTAGCTTCCTGATCGCCTTTTTCAGTCAACCGGCCCAGGTTCATCAGCGTGTGCAGCAGGTACCAGGAGTCAATTTTATTGTGATCTTCCTCTTCGCTATTCTCTCCCTCCGCAAAGGGCTGACCTGGTAACCACCGCATCAGGGTCGCCTTTTTGTCGTCATAAAAGGTTGGTATGTTTTTCTGCAACAGGTCTACCAGCGGCACCGTCTTTCTGGCCCATTGCTGATATTCCCACAAGGGCACCAGAATGGCCAGTTGCACCATGCTTTCGGGTGGCTTCCTGGTGGCGCTTACATAAGCATTCACGTAAAAGTGGTTTTTAATCCGCCGGCCACAGTCGGGTGATTCTTCCAGAGCCTTAATGGTTCGTTCGGCGGCTTTGGGCCAGTCGTAATAAGCCGTTTCGGGCTTAGGCAACTGGCTGTAAATGCAGGCAACAGCTTCCAGGAAACAGTCGGCTGCTTCAAATTCATTGGCGGGGATAGTTTCGCTCAGATACAGAAACGCATCGGACAGCACGACTTCTTTGCCCGCTTTCAGCGGTTGTTCGGCGGTTGGCAGTGAAAACCCGACCTCGGGCCACTGGGCTGTCACGCTACCCGATGGGTCGGTATGGGTCATCTGGCAATAGTCGTTGAGCGCCGTCAGGTTCTGGAAATAAAGTAGCGTTCCTTCAACCGGTTTGGTTACGGACAGATAGGCCAGTCCAGCCGTGGGGCCGCTCTGTGTTACATAGAGCATGCCTTCGGTAGTTGTAGGATTATACTGCTCATCGAGAACATACACATCCCTAGGAAACGCCTGAACGCTAAAATCCTGCTTAGGTTTCAGCGACGTAGTGTACCGGAGTACCATCGGCTCCTCCAGGCTATGTTCGATGTTGACGCGAAAAACGCCCAACGATCCGTCGATTTGGTATTCGGCGGAGGAATCTGTTGTTCGGGAACGTTTAACAGACTGAATGGTTTGTGGATCGAAACAGGTACGGATCGCCAGCTTTCCCGCCGTTCCGAATGAGTAAATGATCCAGAATGAATTGGGTGTCAGGCTAGTCTGTAGCTGGCCCCGGCCAAACTGCCAGGGAACATCCTGTACGTCTGTTGCCTGTTTAAAATGATCTTGAAGGCCGACAACCCATTGAGAGGCTTGTTCTGGTTTAGTGAGGGGCTGCCAGTAATCAGCTTTATCTGTTGCTGCCATTTAAATAAGAGGTAATTTGATAACTGCTTAACCCACTGACCCACCTGTCTGTACTATAAAGTAAGACAACGGCCATGTGAAGTAATTATCAAGAACTGACAGGCTCCTACAGTTTGCCTAAGCGTACGTGATTTGTACACAAAGGTCTACTCCCTCACTATTGACCGTAATCCTGCCAATGTTTTTCCCACTGTAAGTTAAACGGCAACGTGTGAGTCCGTTTAGACGCTAAACATCGCGTTTCAGCTCCGGCAGGGTTTGTAGATGTATCCAGATGTCTTTACTGTTCTCACTAAAATCAGGTTTAAACTAGTACTCGTCCAATTTAGATTCTAACTGTTTCTATAGATTCTTTCAATTGCTATTTTGCTTATAATCAGGAATGATAGAATCAACCGCGCGGGCGGCCCCGAGAATCTATAGAATCTAAATTAGAACAGCACTAGAAGCCCACGAAAAAGGTCCTAAATCAGCTTATTGGCCAGCAGGATAGTGCGCTGCTGAATAGCAAGCAGAATAATACTTACGCCTAAGCCACAGATAAAGGAACCAATCAGGGTAGTTGAAATAGCTTCATCGTCGGACGATAGTATTGCATACGCAATTCCACCACTCAGGAGGACGTTAAACATATGAAGTAGATTGCCCAAAATGTTTCGAGGTTGTTTTCCACCCAGGAGCATGAAAATATAGATCGCCTGCACCACGTGGATAAAGGCATACACCACCGCCCAGAACCCAAGAATATCGGCAGAGCGAGGCTCGCTACCTGCTGAAAAAGCCAGCAACGCGATGCCAAAGCCAATGTCGAAAACACTTCTAAGTAACTCCCAGAAATAGTTTCGATCAGTTCGTAGTATGTAAACGGCATAAATACACCCGCAAAGCCCGGCTGCAATCAGCAGACCGCCAGGAAGTTGTGCTGATTGATTGGGGAAGGAGCCAGTGCGGATCAGTATGCTGCCTCCCAGCAGTATATAAAGTAAGCCTCGTAGTACGAGTAACCACCAGTGCTTTACCGGGCTTGAGCGATTGATGTTCATTGCTGAAGGGGTTTTCGGGTATTGTTGTGGGTCAGCCCTTCGGACTCCATGGCCAGCTGGCGTTTTCTCTTGCCTCTCTTTTTTTTAGTTGGCCGATTCGTAGCCAGGAATCCGATCTGAACCATGCGTTAGGTAGGTTAGCAGCATTGAAACTGGCTTCACCAAGTGAGTAGCCAGAACTTCCGCCAATTGTGAGGTAAGGGAACGTACGTAACGTAATTATTCATCGAAAGCGATAGCTGACTGAACCGTGCTGTATTTCGCCAGGATCGGGTCACCAGCGGTGACCCCCCGGCTGTAACTACAGATCAGATACCCCAGATCATTTTTAAAGATGGCGATGACGATTTCGCCTGTAAGGGGGCAGGGATGACCCACCGTATCGGTAACCAGTAGCTCATCGCGGTAAAACACAACCTGGTACATCCGATTTTTCAGGGGTGAAAAACCCATACCGATCAGGCGTTTTTCAACCCGCTGACAGATTCGTTCAGCCTGTTCAGTATTCGTAGAGAAAGGAACAAAAAACTTCATGTGCAGAAAGGTATAGCATGGTGATTAGTCGCAAGTACCATTGGCAGGCCAGGGGATAACCTCTGTAACGCTAGCGACATTAATTCCCAGGAAAACGTATTAACAGTATGGCCCGGAAAGTGAAGTAGAGGATTAGTGAGGAAGCGGACTAAATGGATAAATACGCAAACGATTGGTGTGCTACCGGAGCTAGAGAATTAATTGAGTCATAGGCTTGCCTATGATCAATACCTCATCAACTAACAGCCGTTTCCTTACTTTCCGATCAACTTTTCAGCCTTTTCACAAAAGGTCTGTTCCTCCCTAAACGCGGTCCTCTGCTAATGCCGATGGCAGAGACCCATCAATAATGGGCTAGTCGATAGTCATGAACTCAACGTTTTATCCGATTATGAACAATCTACAGAAATGGTTAAACCACTTTACTGCCTGTAAACGAGCTTCTTTTGTCCACTACCTCATGTGCCTCCTGCTGCCTGGGGCAATTATGGCTCAACCCATTACGGGGAAAGTGACCAGTGATGCCGGGGAAGCGCTTCCCGGCGTAAGTGTTGTGATAAAGGGAACTTCGTCGGGTACGGTCACCGATGTGAACGGAAACTATAGCCTTAACGTGACGGCCGCCAATGCGACACTGGTGTTTAGTTATATCGGCTTTATATCGCAGGAAATCCCCCTGAATAATCGCACAACACTCAACGTAACGCTGGGGACCGACGTTCACGCCCTGAACGAAGTGGTTGTGGTAGGCTATGGCACCCAGCGACGGCAGGAATTAACCACCGCCGTTACGTCGGTGAGTAGCCGGGCCCTTGAGCGACAGCCCGTTGCCGGTTTCGATCAGGCATTGCAGGGGCAGGCTCCAGGCATTCAGGTGACGGCGCCTACCGGCCAGCCTGGTGCGGGTATCAACGTGCGTATTCGGGGCAACAACTCCATCAGCTTGACCAACTCACCCCTGTACGTGATCGACGGCGTGCAGATTCTGCCAACCTACGATCAGGAACTGGGTATTGGGAATCAGCGACCAAATCCGCTCAACAGCATCAATCCCAATGATATTGAATCCATCGACGTGCTGAAAGACGGAGCGGCTTCGGCGATTTATGGATTACGGGCGTCCAACGGAGTGGTCGTGATCACAACTAAACGGGGCAAGTCGGGGAAGGCGCAGGTTGGCCTGAGCGTGTACTACGGGGTCCAGCAGTTACGTCGGAAAATTCCAATGCTCAATTCCCGCGAATTTGCTCAGTATTTCAATGATGCCCAGGCTGCTGCCGGAAACCCGCCCGCGTTTGCGAACCTGGATTCGATCCCGTACAACACCGATTGGCAGGATGCCATTTACCGATCAGGGCCGATTCAAAACTATCAGCTTAGTGTAAGTGGAGGCAATGAGCGGACAAAATACTACATCTCTGGAGGCTATTTTAAGCAGACGGGTATTATGCTCAACTCGGGCTTCGACCGGTACAGTTTTAAGCTTAATCTGGATCAGCAGTTGAGTAACCGCTTTCGGGTGGGTACCAGCCTGACTTTGAGCCGCACCTACAACAACACCAGCGCCCGGAGTGAACTCGGACTCCAGAACTCCGGTACGGTACTGGGCGCTTTGGCGCAGATTCCAACTATCCCGATCCGAAACGCGAACGGTACGTACGCTATTAATCCCTTTCAGCAGCTGGATAATCCTGTAGGTAACCTGCTGGAAACGCATAATGCGGCTACCATTTATCAGGTGATTGGCAATTTCTACGGAGAAGCCGATATTCTGAAAAACCTGACGCTTCGGAGTGCGATCAGTCTGGATTTTCGGACGCAGTTGGAAAACCAGTTCATCAGTCGCGATTATCCCGGCACCCAGAACGCCAGTTCGGCCACGCGGGGAAGTGCTCGCACGGGTACTAATCAGCAGGTAGTTTGGCTGTGGGAAAACACACTGACCTACAACCCTGACTTAGGTCGAGATCATGGGCTAACGCTGCTGGCGGGCCAATCCGTTCAGGCATCGGATCGGTTTACGTCCAGTGCCTCTGTAACGGGTTTCCCGTCGAATGCGGTGCCGTACCTATCGGCGGGTACGCAGTTTACGCAGCCGTCGAGTTACCAGGATCAGTGGGGGTTGATGAGTTATTTTATCCGGGCGATTTATAATTATCAGGAACGGTATCTGGCTACACTCAGTGTAAGGGCTGATGGCTCCAGCCGATTTGCGCCGGGAAGCCGATTTGGTTATTTCCCAGCGCTGTCGTTGGGCTGGCGCCTGTCTCGTGAAGCCTTTTTCCCAAAAACAAACTGGTTGGGCGAAACGAAACTGCGGCTCAGCTATGGGGCCAACGGCAACCAGGAAATTGGGGCTTATCAGCGATTCAGTACGTATAGTTCAGGCTATAATTATGCTGGAACGAGTGGAATTCAGGGAGGCATAGCGCCGAGTCAGATTGGAAATAATCAACTACGCTGGGAAACCACCGGGCAGTACAACGCGGGTTTGGATGCCTCGCTGGTGAATAACCGCATTACGCTGACCTTCGATGCCTACCTGAAACGTACTACCAACCTATTGACCAACGTACCGTTGCCCTTTAATGCAGGAGCGCAAAACCCTCAGATTATTCAGAACATCGGTACCGTGCAGAATAAAGGAATCGAGATTGGTATCAACAGCACTAACGTGCAGAGCCAGGAGGGCGGGCTTAACTGGACCACCAATTTCAATTTCAGTCTGAACCGAAACAGTGTTGTCGATATCGGTACACTGCGGAACGAACAGGGGCAGGATGTCGACCGAACGATCATCGGCGATTATACCATTACCCAGAAAGGAGCACCCCTCGGTTCATTTTATGGCTATAAAGTGCAGGGTATTTTTAGCTCGGCGAGTGAGATTTCGCAGGCGGCCACCCAACCCAACAATCCACAACCGGGCGATATTCGATTTGCTGACCTGAACGGTGACGGCGTTATTGACGCCAATGATCGGACCATCATCGGTAATCCAAACCCGAAATTCTTTGCGGGATTAACCAATACATTGACCTATAAAGGTTTTGAGTTGAGCGTGTTTTTCCAGGGCAGCTACGGCAGCGACATCTACAACCAGAACCGGGTCAACATTGAAGGGATGTCAGACCCATTTAATCAGACAACGCGTGTCCTGAACCGCTGGACACCAACCAATACGAATACCGACATTCCCCGCGCCGTTCGGTACGACCCCAACCAGAACAACCGGTTCTCGACTCGGTTCCTGGAAAGCGGTACCTATACCCGCCTAAAAAACCTGACCGTTGCCTACAATTTTCAGTCGAAGCTATTGCAACGACTGAGCATCAGCAGTGCCCGACTCTATCTGACTGGGCAAAACCTGCTCACCTTCACCAGCTACACCGGCTACGATCCCGAAGTAAGCGCCGATCCTTTCTCGTCGGTCGGTTTCGGCCGTGACTACGGTGTATACCCACAGGCCCGTACGTACACGGTTGGGGTTAATGTCAATTTTTAAGAAAACGGTTCTAAGTTCCTAAATGCCCTGAGAGGAGGGCTGTTATAGCCCCTCTCCCGCAACGGCGGACCGCCCAAAACGGGAGAGGAGAGCAAAGCGGATTTAGGAATTTACAGAGCCCAAAAACGATACTCAACAAGATATAAGTCATGAAAAATTTAGCGATTATATTTCTTCTTTTCGCCGGTCTGGCAAGCTGTACCGTGCTTGACAAGAACCCATTACCCAGTATTACTCCGGAAAACTTTTTTCAGAATGCCGATGATGCCGAATCGGGTCTGACGGCAGCCTATGATGCGTTGCAACAAGCCGGGCTTTACGGGCAGGATCTGAACGTAGTGGGCGAAATGCCGTCAGACAACACTACCAGTACCAATGGCGACGTGAACGCCATGGAACGGATTATCTGGACACCGCTGACCAGCCAGGTAAACAACGTGTTTCAGGCGTCCTACATTGGTATTAACCGGGCCAATGCGGTGCTGAAGTACGTTCCTGCCATCTCGATGGATACTGTTCGGCGGAGTCAGATTCTAGGTGAAGCATATTTTCTGCGGGCGTTGCATTATTTCAATCTGGTTCGTTTATACGGTGGAGTACCCTTACGTTTACAACCCACCGAGTCAGGTGAAGGGAGCGTGGTTACGTTGGCGCGTGCATCGACGGAGGAAGTCTATGCTCAGATTCTCAGTGATTTGCAGCAGGCTCAGCAACGAACGAATAGCAACTATGGCAGTCAGTCCGCTAATCGAACGCGGGTTATCAAGACGGCCGTTAATGCCCTGCAAACCAAAGTCTATCTGAACCAACAGCGGTGGGCTGAGGCTATTGTTGCCGCTACGCCAGTGATCAACAGTTCATTGTATCAACTGGCACCGACGTTTAACGAGTTGTTTCCGCCTGAAAACAAAATTGAATCCATTTTTGAAGTGCAGTTTGCGGGTGCGGCCGACGGCGGATTCATCCTGCCCGATCTCCTGCTGCCGTCGCCACCCGCTACGTATTCTTTTCCCAAATTTAACATCCCAACGGCCGAATTACTAGCCTATGCCGATACACTCAACGATCAGCGCTGGAAGTTTACGGGTGAGGTAACGCAGGCGGGGCGTAATCACGCCAGTTTTGTTATGAATCGTTCTACGAGCGCGAACGACAACGGCCCGTTTGTCTACAAATGGCGGAGTAATCCCAACGCCTTCAATAGCCCTGACAATTACTACGTAGTGCGGCTGGCCGATGTGCTCCTGATGTATGCTGAAGCTATGAACGAACAAAGTGGCCCAACCCAGGATGGACTTAACAAACTGAATATGGTTCGTACACGGGCGGGCTTACAAGCTTTGCCGTTGTCAGGTGTTGGAACGCAACAGGCGTTTCGGAATGAAGTTGACCGACAACGGCGGCTTGAACTAGCCTTCGAAGGTGAGCGCTGGTTTGACCTGCTCCGGTACGCTCGTCAAACACTGGCAAATCCCAGTCAGGTACATTTAGTAACGGCGCTGGATATTATTCAGCAAATGCGTGGCAGCCGAGATGCCAATTATCTGCTGTTCCCTTTTCCGCAGACAGAGATTAACAACAACACGTTGCTCAAACAAAACCCAGGCTATTAAGGATAGACTATTGTCAGGAATGGCAGGGGTATGGTCAATATAATACAACAATTTGTTTTGGCCCATTAGGGCCTTCACAGCGCAGCGTCGGTAGGGAGTTCGGTTTCAAATTTCTACCGACGCTACGCTGTGAAGGCCTTACGGGCCATTTTTCATCCCGAACCTACGTTAGTTAAAAGAGAAAAGGCCTGGTCGATTATTATTGGCGTTTAAAGCGGCCAGCGTTCAACTGCGTTGGCTATTGTTGGCGCTCACACTTTCTTCTTTACAATACTAATTTCCCCATTTCGCTCAATAAATGCACTGTCTATATCGTCCAGAGTGGCTTCATTACTCATCAGCCGGATAGCTGCGTTTAGGTCTTGTTCGCTAACCTGCATACGGGCCAAATTTCTCCGATGGAGTTGGCCATTCTCATATAGCACGTTGGTGTTTCCACCTACCAGACGGCTTATGAAGCTGCTATGGAGGCATATGTAGGCCAGCAATCGATGGAGGATAACTAAGAGGAAACAAGCTCCCAGGGTACCCGTAAAGGAAGAAGCCCCGACAATACCCCGACTGAGTGTGGCTCCCAGTAACAGTGAAATAACGGAATCAAAAGGAGAGCGTAAACCAAAGGCCCGGCGGCCAGCCAATCGAACCAGAATAATAGCCAGTAAGAAGGTAACCAGGGTTCGACAAGCCATTTGCCCATCGGTTAGTGAGTCATCTTTGTGAAATAAATCACCGAACAGTTGGTGTACCATACACATAGAAAGCTAGTACTGGATTGCCCAGTTATGGTTTATCACTCACCCGATAAATGACGCCGTTGTTGTCATCTGAAAAGAGCAAAGAACCATCTGGCATTGTTGTAATCCCGACCGGTTGCCCAAACTGCGACTGGTGTCAAATGGCTCATCTTTACTACAGGCAATTTATTCACGCTGAGCAGATGCTTTTGATACTGAAGCTGTTTAAACTTTTATAAATAGACCTAAAATTGATTTTTTTGTCATTCCGACGCAGTTGAGGGATCTTCGGTAGAGTGTTAGTTTATGAATTCTACCGAAGATCCCTCCTGCGTCGGAATGACAAAAACGCTAGTAAAAAGAAAAGTACTAACAGTCTATACGAGTACCTACAGAATTTACAGATGCACCAGATAGTCGGTCAGGAGTTTCCACTGAATTTTTTGATAAAACAGCCAGCCCGTTTCGGCGATAATTGTATTGATAACCCCTCGCTCGCCAGCCTGGGGTTGCTGGTTATTGATAGATTCATGCTGGCCAATTTCAAACGCGCTGAGTGTATTGCCGGATAACTCAACCCGAAAGGTGCTGCGGGCCTGTTCGGAGAAAAAATGGTCAATCTTGTCTGGCTGATTGGTCAATGGGTCTGCGCAGGGTTGAACCGTAAACTCAACTCGTTTCTCGTCAGCACTGGTATGAATAACCTGTACCCAATTGTCAGGCGTAGGGCCGGGTAAGTTAATCTGAATAAAATCCCCCGTCTCGACGGGGCCAGCGGGTTTTGTCCTGCCAACTGGATCATACAATATGAAATCGGAGGAAAGGCTTGAAAGATCCGACCAGCTGTTCACATTCAGTAACTTACCTACCGAACTCGCAAATGCCTCTCTAGCCGCCGACTCATCTGGGTATGAATGATGGCTTTCATAGACCATATCCTTAGTAGCCTCCCCCTGTATAACTTTGCTTTCGTATTGAATCTGCTCAACAATACCTTTCAGGTTCATAGGTAGTTAGCTTAAGTAGGTACTTATTGTTGTTTAGTTGGCTTTGCGGAAGTGCTCCCTTTTTTAGGGTTGTCTTTATGCCCAACACTCCTTTCTCGCTGAGAAACGTGGCTTCCGGGAGTCGTTGCCTTTTGTGCTGTATCAGATACATCCGGTCCACTGCTAACCGAAGAAGGGGGGATCGGGCCTTTTTTGCGATTGGCAGTTGATTTGCCAGACTGTTGTTTATCCTTAGTGTAGGGTACTCCCTTTCCTTTAAGCTGACTGTTATTCGCCCTACTGGCCTTGTTTACGGATGACGAATTCTTCGTGTCCGTATTGCTCGATGAGTTCGTGCTTGACTGAGCCCATACGCTCGAAACGCTGGCCAATAGGCTTAAGCCCGTTATTATAAGTAGCTTTTTCATACGTTGAATTGAGTTTCTGTTTCTGGAACCTGTATGTATAACGCAACCAGTTTGCTGACTATCAACAGAAACCAAATGGAAGTAAGGAAACGGTACCTCGCTACTGGATGGTAGTCTGTAAAAACTCACTTTCCCAGTTTTCAAAGACGGCTTCGATGCAATGGCCACTGGTCAGGTAAGCTGGTAGCGTGATAGCGGGCTGCCCATAATCGCTCAACTCGTCATTAAATTCGTGCCAGCCTACGATGATCTGACCGGCTAGGGTTATTACTGTCAGGAAAACAAATAAAAGCGAAAGGCTATTCTCGCGCAGAAATTTCTTCATTAGATAAAAAATAGAATGACTCAGCCCTGTACTACGCCATGCAGTGATTCTGCCTCGGCTAATTCTGTGTACAGCGTTAACGCCTACGCCACGACCTGATGTAAAGTCAACATAGAGCCTCAATGAACGGGCCTGATAACAGGTTGGCCTGTGAGGAAACGGCCATGATCAAGGTCACGCTCTTAAGCCAAGCTGTTTTTCAATAGAAAAAAGCCGTGACATTGTAAACTGACCACGGCTTCATTGGATGTGCACTAACTGATAATTAGTTATTTGATGCTACTCGATGGAGGCTAATCGCTCCCCTCCAGTTTAACTAATTTATTGTAGAGGCCCAATAGCAGAAAAGGGGCCGCCCACTGGCCCACAAACAAACTACGTTTTGGGTTAGTAGTAAACTGTAAATAGGCTGAAACACCCATGGATGCCAGAGCCGCCCATAGAAATAGATCTGACGGGAGCTTAGCGGTTTGTTTTTCAATGGTTTTGGCGACGGGGCCTTCTTTGTGTTCTGGATTTTTCGAAGTTGCCATACGAATTTAATTTAAGTAATTACCTGGGGGTTTATTGACTACTTATTGATTTTTGCCGGTTCCCGCCGAAGCACTTCCTGGCTTAGTCCCCGATTTCTTGCCCGATTTTGTATTCCCCTGACCCGATGGAGCCGAACCACTGCTGGTTGAGGAGCCACTAGCGGCTGACGTTCCGCCCTTTGGTTCTGCACGGCTCTGCTGCTGCTCCTTGTCTTTTGAGTAAGGCACCCCTTTACCCTGTGTCTGGCCTGTGTTGGCTTTTCGGGCACGGCCTACAGGGCCAGCACCTGCCTGCCCTTTGCCCGCTCCACCCGACTGAGCCTGAACATTGGCTTGCGCTGTCAGGAAAAGCAAGACGATTAGAATTGCAATCTTATTCATACGTTGAGTTGTCAGTCTAGACTGATAATTGATTGTGCGCTATTCGTAAACTACCTTTCAGACGATTGAATGGGGCTATGAAAAACAAAGAAGTAAGGGAACGGGGCCAAGGATTAACGTATACATGGCGCACTAGACCAATGGCATAGACTAACAGCAGGAACTAGCTAATCTTTCTTGAAATCGGCCAGGATTCCTCGAATTACGGTTCGCATCTTGCTATTTTTGAATGACAGATTTCCGCTTTTGTCGATTAGTTTACAGCGAAGCGTTACCAGAAAAGGCGTGTCCTTTTTGTCAAATAGCATTTTGGGGAATAACCTCAGCGTTTGACCGGGCTTGACCGTAACGGGATACAAAACTGGCGTGGTAGCCTGCTTTTTAATCAGAATCGGTTCGGGCTGATAACCCTCAGCAATCTCTTTTCCGTCAATCGACACGGTGTAATGGGTATCGGTAAACGTGAACGGAAAGTTGTTTTTGTTCGTAATGGCTACTTTGGCGGCAACATCGGTTCGTTTTAGGCCCAGTTTGCCAAAATTAAGGTCCTCAATTTTGATTTCTGGCAGGTAAACCGTTGGTAGCCGACGGGTAATAGTTGGGCTAAACGTGCGCTCACCCAGAATGGGAATATCCAGATTAAAGCGGTAACGGATTGTCGATGAGCAGCTTTACGTTCATATTGATCCGGTCGTCATCGATCTCAGTAATTGCCAGGGTACTCATCTCTAGCCGGGGTTTGAGCGTATTATCATACGCACCGCCTTCGGCCGCAGCGTTATTTTTCAATCGGTTGTACCAGATATAAGCGCCAATAAAGCCAATCAGCAGGAGCGCCAACGCAATAATCCATCCCTTTTTCATCCCGTTTCGTAGTCGTAAAATGGCGATATGCCTTTATAATTGATCCATCAACGTGTAGTCGCCAACCTGTTTCAGATATAGTAAATGGCCCAATACACCATGCAGGTTGGCAACCCGTTGCTGAGCTTCCGGGAACGTGGCGATGTGTAGATGCGTGTGTTCATTCTCACCTTCATGGCCCGTCGATTTACCCTCCAGGGCTTTAATGGCAGCTAACGCCAGCCTGTGCTCATAGTAGAAAAAATGCAGGGCTTCATCGCTGGTGGCTGTAGCCGAAAACAGTGGCCGGCTGAATAGCGGTTTTACGTCGGCAGGGTTGACCGCTAAACCTGTTTCTTCTTTCAATTCCCGCACCGCTACCGCCTGGGGGGAGGGGTCGTCCTCATCAATCATCCCGGCGGGGTGTTCATACGTTAATGACCCGTCGCAGGTGCGTCGCTGGCGAACCAGAAGGACATATTTCTCTTCCGTTTCCTCATCGATTAAAACGACCAGAATGGATACGGCATCGCCCTTTAGAAAACAGATGGGATTTAGTTTGGTCCCTTCGGGCGTTTTCCCATCCACCTGAAGCAGCGCATATAAAACGCTTCCGTCTTGCTGGGCTCGATGAACATAAATCGGATCGATACTGTCCAGTATAATTTGATTTTCTTCCAGATGTCGATGCCAGTTTTGGTACTTCGCCATCTGATTCAGGGGTTTTGATTCACTCATGCCCAGCCAGTTTTGCTTTACTTTCCATGCTTGTTCGTTCTGCCTAACGGGCCTCCCGTTGAGCCGCCTGCACTACTGCTCCCTTTCGACGAATTTTTGTGGGAGGTAGAACTTCGGCTTCCTTTGCTGCCATGACCGGTGCCATTATCCTGATTGTCGGTAATGCGTTGGCCTTCGTATTCTTTTTCAACTTTTTCAAGCGTTTTGTCTGCCATGACGTTGTGTATTTACTGGTTAACTAAACAGGTTTACAGCCGAAATACCAGAATCTAGTTGCTGGTGTTTCGCCAAAACGGGCGATAGCGAGGTACCGGTTCTTAGTAATAGGCCAGACATCCTTATCCTGAAGAGCAGAGTATTCTCGGCGAACGTGAGAAAAAAGAGTTCCGAGTTGACGTGATGCCTGGCGAGCTAAGCAACTAATCCAGCACATAGTAAAAATCAGTTAACCTGGGATATATAGCCCTTTTGGCCCAGTTGGTTTAACCACATTGCATTCATAGTTATTTATGGTTGAATTTGACTATACGGTACGATTAATCTATTAATAAAGGCTTTCTTCAGGATAGTCCTGTTAGTAGGCTAAATTGTGAGGATATGGTTTATCGACTGGCGAGTAGGAGCTGATTGGTCGATTAGAAAGCCAGGCGAAGGCTCAGCCATTTCCTCACTTCCTTTGGCTGAATAGACCAACCCTTGATTCTCCGTGGTTGTATCACAAACGATCTTCGGCTCCATCACTAATTCCATAAGAGTCCATTCAAGTAGCCCGTCATCAGCCCTCACCGAATTATGAATTCTATTTCGTTGCGCTTTTATCAACAATTGCTCGCCCGGCTCAATCAGATGAGCATACGGGGTAATCGCCACAAAATGGCCGTCTACGTCAACCTGAATCCGGATCAACTCCCAGCCGATGAAAACATGCCGGTGGAATTAGCTCAGGAAGACCTTGTATTTGCCTTTCACATTATGTTTGAACGCAACAATCCCGACTCTGGATGGCGATTAGTAACGCCCCTTCGATTTACCGATTGAGGAGTAATGGGTCTGATTAGTAGATAGTTAAATGATTAAATAGTTAGTCCAACCCAATTTCATCCCATGAACGCAGTAAAACAAGTGCACGAGCTCGGTCAAAGTATCTGGCTGGATTTTATTGATCGGCCGCTGATGAACTCAGGTCGCCTTCAACAACTCATCGAGGAGGATGGTATTCGGGGCATTACCTCCAATCCGGCTATTTTTGAGAAAGCCATTACGGGTGGCACGGATTATGACGAAGATATAAGACGGCTGGCTTCGGAAGGCCTCTCGAACGAAGACCTGTTTTACCGACTTGCCATAGCCGATATTCAACAGGCCGCCGATTTATTCTTACCGGTCTACGAAGACAAAGTCAGCGGGGCTGACGGCTTCGTTAGCCTGGAAGTATCACCCCGCCTGGCACTGGATACCGACAAGACCCTGGAGCAGGCCCGCGCCTTGTGGAAAGCCGTTGACCGACCCAATGTCATGATCAAGATTCCGGGAACTCAGCCAGGTTTGCCCGCAATTCGTCAGGCCATCGCCGAAGGTATTAACGTCAACGTCACCTTATTATTCAGTCTGGATCGCTATGTTGCCGTAGCCGAGGCTTATATTGCCGGGCTTGAAGATCGTCTGGCCGCTGGTCAACCCATCGATCAACTGGCTTCGGTGGCCAGTTTTTTCATCAGTCGAATCGACACAGCTGTCGATCCGGTTCTCACCGAGCGTGGGTTGACCCAGTTAAAAGGGGAAACGGCTATTGCGTTGGCCAAACAGGCTTATGCACTTTATAATCAACTGTTTGACAGTGAGCGTTTCAGGTTCCTGGCCGCCCAGGGAGGTACGCCCCAACGCTTACTGTGGGCGAGTACGGGCACAAAAGACCCCGACTTTTCACCCGTCAAATACGTGGATGCCCTAATCGGCCCTAAAACCGTTGACACCGTGCCGATGGATACATTGAATGCCTACCGGGATGCTGGCCAGCCAGCCGCTCGATTAGCTGGTAACGATGCAGAAGCCCTTCAGGTGCTGGAAAAGGTGCAACAGGCGGGTGTCGATCTCAACGCGGTTGCCGAGCAACTGGAGCGTGAAGGCGTCGCCAAGTTCAATCAACCCTATGATAAGCTCCTGGAAGCCATCGACACCCAGAAGCATGCCTTAACGTAAGACCTCACCTCATGAAGTAGCTACTGCACCGGTGGGGCCACTACGCTTGCCTTTACCTCACTTATTGACCAGCGCCCTCATCAACCGAGTTGGCCAGGGGGTTAGTAAACTAATGTCACACGGCAGGTAGGCCTGTGTACGTAGTTCGCTAACCAGCTAAAACGTTATGAAAATTCTAGTCATTAGTATTGGTTTGGCCATTGACCCGTACGGTGGCTACCAACAATGGCCCGTATGGCATGTATGGGCCCTATTATGGCTGGGGCCGCTGGGGTTATCGGGGCTGGGGGCCGTCCTGGTGGGGCTGGAATAGCTGGGGACCGATGTACACTCAGGAAAAGTATGAAGCCGGTACCGTTGTTGTCGATATGGTCGATGCCCGAACCAAGCAGTTGATCTGGCGTGGTTCGGTGCAGAACGCCATCAGTAATCCAGCGCATATTAAAAATCAGTTAGCCAAGGAGATTCAACGCATTGTCGAGCGGTTTCCGCAACGAACCAGTTAAGTTGAAAACAGGGAATTCTGCCGATAACGACAGCGCCGTTGGCTCACTTCCAAGTTACCAGAATAGGTGCCTGGTAACTATAGGGAGTTAGAAACGTAATCGCTTTTTTCGACAGGATTAACAAGATTTCCTGGGTTACAATCTTGTAAACCCTGTTAATCCTGTCGAAAAAACTTGTTCTACACCCTTCTAGTGGACACGCGACTTGCTTTCTTTTTTACCGTTATGAATGATCTTTTTTCTTTCGACAAGCGCACTATTGGGGTGACTTTCCCACAAGAAAATGTAGCGCAGGTAGTTTTATGGGCTCCTTTGCTCGAACAGGTAGCCATTAAGATTTACGGACAACCGGAATCACTGCTCCTTAAGCGGGAAGAAATGGGGTTCTGGCGGCTGACAACGGATCGGATTCAGCCTGGTGACCTCTACACATTTTTGATCAATGGCCACGACGAGCGGCCCGACCCGACCTCGCTATCACAGCCGCAGGGAATTTATGGCCCTTCCGAGACGATTGATACGAACCATTACACTTGGAGTGATCAGGACTGGCGTAACCCGGAACTGGAAGATTATCTGATCTATGAGTTGCATACGGGTACCTTTACACCGGATGGTACGTTTGCCGCCATTGAGGAAAAATTGAACTATCTGAAAGGACTGGGCATCAATGCCATCGAAATCATGCCCATCGGTCAGTTTCCCGATGGCCGGAACTGGGGTTATGATGGCGTGTTTCCCTTTGCCGTCGAAAATGCCTACGGTGGACCAGATGGTTTACAACACCTGGTGAATGCCTGCCACCAGAAAGGCATAGCGGTGATATTGGATGTGGTGTATAACCATCTGGGGCCCGAAGGGTCTTTTGTAACCGAGTTTGGCCCCTTCCTGACCAATAAATATTGTACACCCTGGGGCGATGCGGTTAACGTCGATGATACCTGGTGTGATGGTGTTCGGCAGTTTATTCTCCAGAACGCCCTGATGTGGTTGCGGGATTATCACATTGATGCCCTGCGGATGGATGCCGTTCACGCCATCAAGGACTTAAGCGCAAAACATATCCTGGCCGAACTTCGCCAGCAGGTTGACCAACTGATGGAAGCAACCGGTCGGCGGCATTATCTGCTGGTTGAATGCGATCTCAATGACCCTCGTTACATTAATCCCTGTTCCGAAAACGGATATGGTATGGATGCCCAGTGGATGGATGAGTTTCATCATGCGCTACGGGTCGCGGCTGGCGAAAAGCGGCAGGGGTACTACGTTGATTTCGAGGGGGTTGGTCACCTGGCTAAAGCATATCAGAATGCCTATGTCTATGATGGCCAGTTCTCGGCTGTCCGGAAGAAGCGGTTTGGCCGAAAAGCCGAAGCCAATCCGGGACATCAGTTTATTGTGTTTTCCCAGAACCATGATCAGGTTGGCAACCGCAAACTGGGTGAGCGCTCCAGCCAGCTCTATAGTTTCGAGATGCAGAAATTGCTAGCGGGTGCGGTGCTGATCAGCCCGTACATCCCCCTGCTGTTTATGGGCGAAGAATGGGGCGAAACAGCACCCTTCCAGTATTTTGTAAGCCACTCGGAGCCAGAGCTGGTCGAATCCGTGCGTCAGGGCCGACAGGAAGAGTTTGCCGACTTTCATGATGGTAGTGAGGTACCAGACCCTTTCAGCGAAGAAACGTTCCTGCGCTCCCGGCTACAGTGGGAACTTCTGGAGCAGGAGCCCCACCAAACGCTATTCCGGTACTACCAGACGCTGATTGCCCTGCGCAAACAGCATCCGGTTCTGCACCATCTCGACCGGCAGAACCTGAACGTGATGGTTCACGAAGACCAGCAAATGCTAGTTATACATCGCTGGCATGACGATCAGCAGGTGCTTTGCGGGATGAATTTTTCTAAACAAACCCAGACTATTTCGGCACCTAATGTTGGTGAACACTGGCAGAAATTGCTGGACTCAGCCGATCCGCAGTGGAAGGGGCCGGGTACGGATGCTTCGGCCGACTCCTTAACAAATCCCGAATCGCTGGTTCTACCGCCCGAATCGCTGCTTATTTATTCTGTTTCTCATGACTAATTCGATTGCTACGTACCGCATTCAATTTCATAAAGAATTTACATTCAGTCAGTTCGAATGCATCATTTTTCCGGATTAACTACCGCCGGTTCTTTACCGTCAATAGCCTGATTTGCCTGAACATTCAGAACCCGGTTGTGTTTGAGCATGTGCATGAACACGCGAAAAATCTGCTCAAAACAGGTGTATTTCAGGGGTTACGCGTCGATCATATCGATGGGCTGCACGATCCGAGCGTAGGATTTTGGATGCGTAAAAAAGCTTTAGTTTTTGCTCATCAGTGGCAAGCGAAACACCCCGGTTAGGCAAATGAGCAACATTGAGCTATTTCCGATAATTTTGCCAGATGGGTAAACAAGCAAGTCAGTACGACAAAATATTTAAAGAAAACATCGAAGCCGTTATTCCGACGGGGCCGCCCGTGCGGTTTGATGCAAAATATACTCGGAATAACGGCAGTTTTGTCAGAAGAACTGCCTGATGACATTCAACACACAAAAGAACGTAAGCCAGATGTGTTGAAGAAAATTGCAGATAATCAAGGCTGTACGTTTGTTCTTCATCTCGAATTTCAATTGGTTGACGAGCCGGAGATGGTCTATCGGATGGCTGATTATCATATCATGCTGGCGCGCAAGTATAAAATGCCTATTCGCCAGTATGTGTTGTTTCTGGGCGCTGGCGTACCTAAGATGGATACAAGATACGAAAGCGAATTGATGCGTTATGAATTTCCGCTGATTGCCTTCGCTAACCTTGACTACCATTTATTCCTCAAGTCGGAGCAACCCGAAGAAGTGATTTTGGGCGTTCTTGCTGATTTTAAGGGCGAAAGCCCTGAAACTGTACTGCAGGGTTGAAGAAACGACTCAGGGTGATTTGGCGTTAAAAAGATATTTCAGTCAATTGCGGGTATTAGTGCAGTTGCGTAACTTAGGGCAAATACTTAGAGACCTCGCTATGGATAGCATTAGCAAATTTGTGAGCATTGAGAAAGATGCAGCCTACATGATAGGTCAGGAAAAAGCGGAGGAACGCTTTGTACAAAATTTACTTGCCAAAATGTCTCTAACAGTTGAACAAATCGCTGACATCGCTGGCGTATCAGTTGAATTTGTCAAGGAGATTAAGCAAAAATTTTCCACTAAGGAATAGGCCCTTTTTATTTGTTCGCCATTAGGTAAATTCCGAGTGATAGCATATATGAATCGATAAGTATGGCGTCGATGAAGATTAGCTCTAAGCAGCCGTCGCCACTACCTGAGTTGAGCCGTCCCCTTTTACGAAGGCTCCGGCAACGGGCGCTACGGTAATGATCACAAATTTTGAGGTGGGCGTGTTGCTGATATAAGCCACACTGGCCACCGGTACCAGTACGTTCGCTTCGGGATAATAGGCCACCGTATTGCCTTTCGGGATGTTGTAAGGTATCGCAATCATGTTCTCCATCGTACGGGTCTGCCCCTCAAAATGGCTGGTAATGGTGACCAACTGCCGCTCCTGAATGTTCCGCTCGGCCATGTCCTGCGGATTCATGAAAACGACGCGCCGTTCGCCGTGAATGCCCCGGTACCGGTCATTGTACTCATAAACTGTCGTGTTAAACTGGTCGTGGCTGCGGATGGTCATCAGCACCAGTTGGTCGGGTTCGAGGTGGTGCATGACCATGTCGGTGACCGTAAAGTTGGCCTTGTCATTCTCCGTCGTGAAGTTCCGCTCGCGGGGACCGTTGGGCAGGTAAAATCCACCCGGTTTTCGAATCTTCTCGTTGAACTGTTCACCCGACCGCTGCCGATCAATGTCCAGATGCGTAAAGCAGGGTAGGAGCAGGGCAGTTTTTCCGGTGGTGAGGTGACCACGATTCAGCTTAGTCGCTACAAACGCCGTCAGTCGCAGCTCTCGCATACAAGCCGCCGTAAATTCCGTATCCGGCCCGGCCGACAGCAGGTTCCCTCCCAGACTTACGAACGCCTTGATTTTACCATCGTGCATTGCTTTAATGGTTTCTACCGTATCCAGACCGTGCTCGCGGGGCGGATTGAATCCGTATTCCCGTTCCAGCTCATCCAGAAATTCCTTGTGGGGCCGCTCCCAGATGCCCATCGTGCGGTCGCCCCCGGTAGTTGATCAGTGCAATTGCCAATGCGACCCCCATAATCAGGACGATTAATCGTAGTGGGCGTTTGTTACTGATCATTCTACTGAAGGGCATTGGCCCAGATTGAAATTCGGTCTACTCAGCTATCTTCTCAGAAAGAGCTTCATCGAGTTCACGGTTCGTCAATTGTCTCCAATAGTTCATGTATGTTTCCCGATCTGTACTTTTCTGGATGGGGTGGCAGTCAGGAGCTACTTGCCGAATGGCTTCCAGCAGCACATCATACGGACGATAGCCGACCAGCATGACTTTTTGCCCCGTCGCCCCCTGTATAATCAGGGTAGGGAATCGATTGATCCGCTGAAAACGCACCTGCTGAATGTCATCCCGAAAACTATCCTGTCCTGCTCCAGTGGCTATGTGCTCTTCAAATAACTGGGCATTAAAAATCGACGGATGCAGTTGCGTAAGCTCCCAGGCCAGATCAACCAGAACCGTATGCTGAGCAATGTTACGCCCCTCCAGCATAACCGCTTCCCGCAATCGACGCAGGTAGTATTCGGCTGCCTGGGCCGACTGCAACTGGGCGCATTTAACGGCCATACAGGCCGGATACGAGGATGCGGGCGGGTTATCCAGCCAGATTCGGTCCTGAATGGGTTGCCCGGTTCGTATACGGGCTTCCATCCAGACCGGGCCCATTTGCAACGGTTTATCAACCGCATAAAATGGATCGTGAAAATGCTGCCAGTTAGGAATCAGGCCGCCCATTCGGTAACGCCAACGGATTTGGTCAGCAAATTCAAAGCGCAGTCGGCGCCATTGGGGTTCAAAAGCCCAGCTCCAACAGCAGAGTGGATCCGTATAATACTCAATCCAAATCTGATCCACCTGCCATTGGTTATCTGGCCCTTTCGGGTTTATCGCGTCTATCATTACTACACTAATACGTACTCCACTGCATGTCAGTCATAGGCGTAGCGGCTTTGATGGTATCACTACGCAGGGAACTCAGTTCCTCATTAACCTGCTCGACGTTATTCATGGTGCGATCGGTCCCTTTCGGCTGATGTGTTGACAAGCCTTGGGTTTCCATCACGTGTTTGATCGGATCATCGACAAATTGCCAGGTTTCACCTAAACCAGGACTCACTCCTTCGTTCCAGGGACCCCGATAATCGCCCCCACTCGACATATTGTAGTACGTATTGCTGTGCCGGGGATCGCCCTGCAAAATACCGGGGGGGAAATTGGGCTGAATCGTATCCAGAGCGGCCTGAAACATCTGGAAGTGTGCTACCTCCCGTGTCATCAGAAACCGGAGCGTTTCTTTCACCGACGGATCGTTGGTAAACTGCATGAGGTATTCGTAGACAATTTTAGCCCGCGATTCAGCCGCAATATTCGAGCGCAGGTCAACTGTCAGGTCGCCATTGGCATTGACGTATGAGCCCTGCCAGGGAACACCCTGACTATTGGTCACTGTTGGTCCTCCGCCACTCAGTACCAGAAATTGTGGGCTGGTCATGGCCTGATGGATGAAGCTTTCTTTGGAGGCTTTACCATCGAGAAGCTGCATAATTTCGGATTCTTCTGCGGCATTTTTCAGATCGCCGTTTACTCCGCTGAGCAGCATCTGAATCGTAGCACCCACAATTTCCAGATGGCTAAACTCCTCAGTGGCAATGTCCATCAGCAGATCATACTTATCCGGATAGGGTTGCTTGGCCGAGAAAGCCTGGGTAAAATACTGCATAGCGGCCTTCAGTTCGCCATTGGGTCCTCCAAACTGCTCCAGTAATAAGGTAGCAAAGCCAGGGTCGGGCTTGGAGACCCGAGCGTTAAACTGTAATTCTTTGACGTGGTAAAACATAGATAAATCGGTTAATCCTTCGATTGATTTTGTACTATAGTGATAAACACAGTCGGCCTGAACGGCTCTGTTAATTTTGTCAGATAATGAGGGAGCGGGTTGGCTTAAAAACTAGCCGACAGGTTTACGAAATAATAGCCGCCATTAAAGCCAAATTGCGTGGCGCTTCGGTTGTAGACGAATCGACCGAAGGATGAATTGTCCAGTGCCGCCGAGCCATACCGCTCCGGTGTTGCGTAGTTGGTTACCCGCAATGGGTCAGGATACACGTCGAATAGATTGTTAGCGCCTACCGTGATGTTGAGATTTTTCAGGATTCGGTACGATAGACTCAAATCGGTAAGGAGTTTGGGGTTTTGAATCTCGTCCAGCGCCGGATTGGCGGGGTCGTAGGCCTGAATTGTACCGAAACGCGAGAAACGCAACACCGCATACATGTATGGGTTAGTTGAGCTGATTGGCCTGAAAGGCGGCTATAGCGCCCATCAATAGGATCGTCAAACAGATCAATAAATTGGCGGTGACACCCATCTGCCAGCGATCGGCACCTGGCGCAAATAGCATCATCAAGCCAACTAGTATATTGACCCAGATGAGCAGGAAGCGTGCAATCGTATACATATGCCCTGAAGCCCGCATCTGCTGTGCTGTGAGGCTTGTCGACGTGAATCGGACTGGTAACTGATCGGGCATGATACTATAAATCAATCCGGCTTCTCCCAGGGCCATCAGGATAGGGAACGTGTACGCATAGACGGCTGTCTGATACATACCCTCTGTAACATAAAGCCCGGTTAGCACACACACAAAACCCGCAGATAGCCAATAAAACAGAAGGAAGCGCCCCCGGTGCTGACGCGTATACGAACGAAGCAGCAAGAATAGAATATGGCGGGTGAGCATCAACAGGATAGCAATGCAGGCAAAATGGACCAGCCACTCTTGTCGGGATGTAACTTTTTCGGCTTCTCCCGGTTCCGTACCCTGAATAGCTACAGGGTCTGGTATCCTATTCCAGCCCACCAAAAGAAAGAGTGCAGGCAGACTCATAAGAGCGTAGCTGAGCCAATTAGAACGGCTTTTCATACTGAATACCAATAAAAATAAAGTAATGCTTCCCTGATAAGGAAGTATCAATAGTTTAATCAATGGGGTGGGGTGTGCCTAGGCTCTGGGTCCCGATTATCATTTAACGAGTTGATAACCACCTTTGCCAGCCCGATTGCGCCTTGTTTTATCGTTGCCGAATCGCCGGGCATGTGGGCCACTACGCTAAACACATGGTTGTTGAATAAAACACGTAAGGACTTTTTGCCCGGCTCCCAAATGGCTTTGTCTCCCACGTCGGTTATTGCTTGTCCGGTAGGGGTGTTGTGGGCAGGAGCCGTAAGGGGTGGTGTTGGGTGCGTGATCCCTCTGATAGGTCCTGAGGGGTCAGCGCCACGGGTCGAATCCTGCTTTGGCGTAGTGCCTTTCATATCGGCTGACACTTCTGCTCCCGTACCCTGCGGTTCTGGACCAGACAGGGGTGGTTTACTTTCCGTGTTCTGATCCGCAGCTTGGTTGGCCTTCGGCTCGAATAACTTGTTGAAGTAATATTCGGATTGGTAGACGGATTCAAAAGGCTTGTTGCTTTCCAGGTAAAAACCAATCTTGTTGGCTCCCCACCGTAGCTCACAGCTATTTAGTTCGCTCACTTTTTCCAGTTCTACCTCCTTATTTAATTTGAACAGGTTCTTTACAAATTCTTCGGGTAGGTAATTACAGGGCTCCTGGTAATGGTAATCGGTGCTGAGTAGGTAAACGCCCGTAACTCGTCGAGCCAGATGGTCATTTCCCTCGCCAAGCTGGCTGCTCTTGTCTTTATCTCCTGGTGAGCAGGCTATCAAACTAATGCCTAGCAGGAATGCGATTATTTGTTTCATCATCATGTGTATATCATTAATCCCTAAGCGGCCGATTAGGTGGAACTATAACTTCCTTGCAGGCTGGCTAACCAAATTTTTTACCTCTATTGTGAGCATTCGGCCTTCGTTCGTGTAGGTGTTGCTAACCACTGTTCCGTTGCCTCATTTCAGGCACATATTCATAATCAGATACTCAGAACGGAGGTAGTGTAGCCACTTACCAGCCTGAACACATTGTATGAAACTGGGCGAACGACTGCTGAAAGTCCTCAACAAGAAATATGAACCGGCTAGAATGGTCGCTTTACAGTTTGGTCGCTATGATGTAGCCCTGAAAACCGATGAAGAGGGAAACCCCATACTGGCGTTTGTTGGCAAGGCAGATGAGCGGGGTATTATCAAAGGTGATCAGTTCGCCAGACGCTTACTGAAAGACGCTACTGGGGTAATCGTTAAAGACCATTGGGATTACAAGGGTACCGTATAGCTCCTTTTAAAACGAATCGTATGAACGTAACACTGAAAGTCTGGCGGCAGAAAAATGCCAGCACACCCGGCAAGCTAATCCAGTACAAACTGGCTAATCTTGATCCGGATATGTCGTTTCTGGAGATGTTCGATGTACTCAATGGTGAACTAACCCATAAAGGAGAGGAACCGGTTACGTTTGACCACGACTGTCGGGAAGGTATCTGCGGTGCCTGCTCAATGTATGTCAATGGCCGGGCACATGGACCTCAGACGGGTGGTGCCGTTTGTCAGCTGTTTATGCGGAGCTTTCGTGATGGGGAAACCATTGTTGTAGAACCCTGGCGGGCACGGGCGTTCCCGATTATCAAGGATTTATCCGTGGACCGATCCGCTTTCGACCGGATTGTTCAGGCGGGGGGGTACATTTCGGTAAATACCGGTTCGGCGCCTGATGCCAACGAGATTCTGGTGCCCCGGCAAACGCAGGAATCAACGATGGATGCAGCCGCCTGTATTGCTTGTGGAGCCTGCGTAGCCGCTTGTAAGAATGCTTCGGCCATGCTGTTCGTGGGCGCTCAGGTGTCGCGGTTTGCCCTGTTGCCACAAGGTCAGGCAGAACGACGGCAACGGGCCGAGCGCATGGTGGCCCAGATGGATGCGGAGGGCTTCGGAGCCTGTACATTTACCGCGGCCTGTTCGGTCGAGTGTCCGGCCTCTGTGCCGCTGGAAGTCATCACCCGGCTAAATCGGGAGTATTTAGGGGCAAAACTCATTTCGCCGGGTGATGCTAGTTAATTTCTGGTTTTGCCAAGCGCCTTACTGATCGGGCTCATCTTCATCATGATAAGCTGTACCCGTTGTAACGGTGCCTCCACTGGTCCATAATCCTCCGCCGTTCTTGCCGCCGTTTTTCATGTTTTCTCCACTGGGGCCGTCCTCTGCCGGATTACGCTCCGGCGACTCATCGGGTTTGTAGTTATCGGCATGACTGCCTGTATAAGGCGTTTCGCCCGGACTACTGCTTACAGGTGACTTCCCAGAGCGTGTTTTCTTCAGACTCTCGCTGTTTTTCGGGTCATACTTGGGCGAAATGTCGTCCGAATCGCCTGTGCCGCCAGGACAACGCTGAATAATTGATTGATGCATACTGATCGGTGTTTAGTTTAGAGCGAGATGATCTATTGATCTATCAACCTGTCAACGCAAACGTGAACCTTACTAAATAAGCTAACGGACCTTCGGCAAATTCAGCGTCTCCATTGCCTCATTCATCCAACATACAGTGTGCCAGAACAAATGTCGCGAGGTTAATGGAGCGAGTATAAGAAAACACTTAATACCAACTCAACGCATGAAAACAACAGGAATGGCGGTGGCGCTGCTGATAGCAGTGGCCTCCGTAAGTGCCTACGCGCAGGCTGGTGGCAACACACCCGATAGACGCCCTACTTCTTCTGCCCAGGGTACGGTCGGACCGAAGCAGAGCAGTGCCGCCAATACGGATCGGAATAAATTGAGGAAGGGAAATGGCACAACCTTCTCCGAGTCTGGCTCTGGGACTGTGGGTAGTCAGTCGTCTGAGCAGCGTCGTAAAGGCAAAACCGTCAATCAACAGGCCGCCGGTGTGCCAACCAGTGGTAGTGCCAGTACCAGCCGATCCAGTAAGCCAAATCGCAACCAATAATCCTTTCTATCCCGATTAAACTAGTTAGTTCAATGTATGTATGCATCACATACGTGCTACCACCTGGAGCCAGTTGATGGACTATTTGTATGAAGATGCCTGGATGCCAAGCCTCCAGCGATTTCGACCATTACCTCATTAATGAACGAATATGGGGCCAATCAATGCCTACACTCTTTCTAGCCACTTCACGATTCATTGAAAAATAACCTGGTTTCTGTCAATGAATAGGCATTTCCGTTTTACAGATTAGCCTAACATCAACCAATTTTTTACTAACCTTTTTCTAATAAGTAGTTCGTAGCCTATGGTCTGAGGTTGTCAACAATTAACTTATAATCAGAGCCTTAATTAAGGAAATTTCAAAGCGAAATTAAGTGAGGTACTTAAGTAATCAAGCAAATTTAAACTGGCTTATGCCGCTTTATAATATGACGGCAGCGGCCGACCGTCCCTTCAGGGTCACATGTTTATAGTAAATAGAGGCTTTCTATAAACATGTGACCCTGAAGGGATCATACAAAATTTATCTATTTTAATTCTGCGTAATTACTTAAATCTAAATCGTGTAGAACGGTAAGTGGGATGGCGAAGATTTATAGAGTAGGGCAGTCGGGGGCACGTGCGTCCGCCTGCCTGTATGGACGACATACGTTTTGGATATATCTGGCGATCAGTATTAGTCTGCTGAGCCTGCCAACGCTGGCCCAGCCGGTAACCGTTTCAGGAACGGTGAAAGAAACCGATGGGACGCCCCTGCCGGGGCAACGGTGCAGGTGAAAGTGACAACCACCGGGGCGTGGATGGGCGTTATCAGGTTAGTGCTCCAGCAAATTCCACGCTAGTCTTTAGTTTTATTGGCAAGACGACGCAGGAGATTGCCATCGGCACTCGCACAACCGTCGATATAACCCTGCCCGACGATTCAAAGTCGTTACAGGAAGTGGTCGGCTACGGGTCCCAGCGTCGGCAGGATGTAACGGGGATAAGCCGTCAATGGCGTCGACTACGGGAACGGCCATTTGGTTGAAGAGTCGCCGGGTATAAGGGGAGACTGATTCCAGATATCGGCGTTGGGCTTCGGCGTAGAGGGTACCGAACGCCAGAGATGATTTACCGGAACCCGAGATGCCGGTAAACACCACGAGGGCATCCCGGGGGGATGGCTACGCCAATATTCTTAGGATTAGGCTACCGGGGTCCGCGTACGCGGATGAAGCCCTGATGGTCCTGTTCAGATGGAGAATTCGCTATGCTTGTGGGTGACTTCTCTTGGGTAACCGCTGCTGGTTCGTCGTTGTTAGCTTGTGAATCGAGTTTCTGATTCGGTATTCGGTTTAAACTTTTGCCAGACAAGTCAGAAAGTAGGTTCTTCGTCATTCCAACTGGTCTGCCGGTCGAAATGACTAAAACAGCTTCATTTAGGTAATCAAGTAAATTTAACTTAGGTTATTTAAAAAAGGCATTTTTGTCATGCTGACGCAGGAAGCATCTTCGGTAGCAGGCACTATCTCAATTACCGAAGATGCTTCCTTGGTCAGTATGACAAACAATAACCTACTTATTTTGAATTGATTTCTTAAGGCGAGCGAAACCCGCCTTAAGAAATCAATTTTACTATTGCGGAGCAAAAACAACCCGCATTGTTTCTTTCTTATTGAACAGATCGTAGCCTGCCATGCCCTGATCGAGCGACATTTTGTGTGTTAGCATGAAGCTTGAGTTCAGTTCCCCTTTTTGCAGATGCTCCAGCAACCGGGGAATGTACCGCTGCCCGTGTTGCTGACCCATTCGGAAGGTTAGAGCTTTGTTCATGGCCGCCCCCATCGGGATGCTGTCTACTAAGCCGCCATAAACACCAATAATCGAAACGGTTCCGCCTTTCCGACAGGCCAGGATGGCTTCCCGCAGCACAATCGGTCGATCGGATTCCAGCCGGACAAACTGCTTGGTTTTGTCGTAATAATAATCCAGCCCTTCGCTGACCGCTTCCATGCCTACGCAGTCGATGCAGCGGTCGGGGCCACGCCCACCGGTCATCTCCCGCAACGCTTCCTGAATATCGACTTTCGAGAAATCCAGCACTTCGGCTCCGCTGATGTCTTTCGCCATCCGCAGCCGGTCGGGTTCCCGGTCGATGGCAATCACGCGGGACGCACCCAGCAGAAAAGCACTTTGAATGGCCATCTGACCAACTCCTCCGCATCCCCATATGGCCACTACGTTGCCCGGCTGGATGTCGGCTAAATCCGCAGCCATAAAGCCCGTCGGGAGAGCATCCGACGCAAACACAGCGGCTTCGTCGGGCAACCCTTCGGGAATGACAAAGCAACCCCGGTCGGCATACGGTACGCGAATGTAATCGGCATGGGAGCCGGCATAGCCGCCAAAAGCGTGCGAGTACCCGAAGATCCCGGCTGGCGAATCGCCATAGGCTTTTTCCGGTATCCAGGCGTGGGGATTGGAGTTGTCGCAGAGCGACCATTGCGTACTCTGGCAATATTGACACTCGCCACACCCCAGAATCGAGCACACCACTACGCGGTCGCCTTTTTTCAGGTTCTTCACCTCGGAGCCTATCTCGATCACTTCACCCATAAACTCGTGGCCGATGATGTCGCCTTCGCGCATCGTTGGCACGTAGCCGTTGAGCAGGTGCAGGTCGGAGCCGCAAACCGATGACAGAATAACCCGCAGAATCGCATCTTTGGGGTTGATGAGGGTTGGGTCGGGAACCCGCTCTGTGCGCAGGTCGCCAACACCGTTATAACATAGCGCTTTCATGTTTTTTGTCTATTTTGGCGTGTTCAGGTACAGGTTTCTTACCGGATTGTTGCTCAGGTTGCCGACCGGACGGCTGCCCTGCGATGGTCGTAATTTCGCCGGTTTCCAGCAATTGCTTGAACCGGCGCAGGTCCTGTTTGACCATCTCCTCAAAAGCCGGGTTAAACAGCTTCATGATCGCACCACCCAATTGCCCGGCTGGTGGACGATACTTGATCACCGCGTGAACTTCCGTACCCTGACCATTGGGCGCATCGACAAAACGGACTTCGCCCGCGTTGTCAATCCGGGCATCGGCAACTGATTTCCAGACCAATCGCTCGTTTTTTACCTCCTCAAGAATCTCCGCATCCCACTCCACCGTTCCCAGCGTTTTAGCGAGGAGACCATCCGAGAGTTTCGCTACCCAGTGCGACCGTTTGTTGTCGAGTTGCCGTACCTCGCTCAGATGAAACATAAACTGGGGCAGGTTCTCCAGTTGCCGCCAGAAGGCGTATACCTCTTTGCGCGGTTTATTAATCGTAAGGCTTTTGGTGATTTCAATCGAATCCATCGCCTTGTCTTCAACCTTTGGCTCGGCCGTATTTCGCCCCAGCGCCTGGTTCATGGGGCAATAGCCCGACGCCCCGCGGTAGACCATAAATCCGCCCAGCGTGGCTAGTACTAACCCGCTAAACGAACCCCGCCGTAAGCCATACATGGCTAACAACGCTCCACCAGCCGCCGACCAGATTCGTTCCGTATCGTCAACATTAATTCGACTGGAACTGCTGGTGTCTGGTTCAATCTGTCCCATGCCCAGTACACTCGACACGGGCTGCTTTTTGTTTGCCATAGTTTTAGGGAGATATAAGGTTTGTTAAGCAGGCAACTTCATTCGGTAAATGGAATACGGGGTTGTTCGTTTGTTTTCGCCTTCGTTGTAATCGGGTTGCTTGTTGATCTGGGAGCAACTGATGTACAAATAGTCATCCGTCGAAATGGAATAACTATCCGGCCAGATCAGCCTTTCATCGGCCACGACGTCTTCCAGCTTGTGTTCAGGCGTTATTCGGACCATTTTGTAGTTTTGGTAATCGCCCAGATACAGGTTGCCGTTTTTGTCGAAGATCATCCCGTCCGTAACCGCAAACCGGCCCAAGTCTTCCACCGCAGCCTCCCGTTGATCGTCCGACAAAGCTTCGTCCCGCAAATAGTCCGTTCGGATGCGGTAGAGCTTATTGTCAGTGAGCGGTTTGTAATACAGCCATTCGCCATCCGGTGTTAAAGCGATGCCGTCGGATTGAAGGTGTACCGGCTGCCCCTGCTTTTTAAATTCCTTCCCGTCCACGATCAGGGTAAAGGAAGGGTCATGTTTCACCGAAGGGTGGTTGCGCAATACCTCCCGGATTGTTCCCGTTTCCAGATTAACCACCACAATCCCCCCTTCATTGGAGTTCGTCAGATACGCTACCTGTCTACGGGTATCGACCCGCACATCGTTGATGTAGCTTTTGTTGCTCAGTACGCCCTCAAACCGGTACACGTCTTCGATGCTGTCGGTCGCCAGGTTGAACTTGACCAGCTTAAAACTAGTGTCATACACCTGTTCCATGTTCGGGCAGGCCGGGTCCACCACCCACAAGTTGTTCTCCTCATCAACATACACGGCCTGCACACAAACCCATTTGTTCGTTCCGTCGTCCCCTTCGTGCCAGCTGTTCCATCGCTCGTCTGGATACGGTTTCACCTGGTTATTGGGGAAGATTTCGACAACACTGTACTGGTGTGGCCCGGGCCATAACGGATAACAGCTAAACAAACGACCGTCTTTTGTGATCGCCACACCGGTTAACTGGTAGGTATCGTCTGAAAAGACTTGTTCCAGTTGATGACTGCTTGTACTCATAATTGGATTGGATTGGTTTAATTGATAGGGTACCTGTAGAGAGGTTGTTTTGGGAACAACTTGGGGGCCTTCAAATCGCCCTTCCTGTCATCCCGACGACAGGAGGGATCTTCGCTAACAGGCGGCTCTGTTCGCTCATACCGAAGATCCCTCCTTCGTTGGGCCGGGTGGCCGGAGCCATGACAAAAAACAGTTACCCGTTACTGACGCTTGTTTTTCCGTTTCAGCAGCAGGATACCGGCCGTGATCAGCAAGCCCGTAGTCGCGGCCTTTCGGATAAAAGCAGGGCGGTTGTACTTCCATTCCGCTCGCCAGCCCCGCTCAAGCCAGGGGTTGGGAAGAATGCCGTGTGCTAAGTCGGTTAGCTTTCCCTCAATGGCGTTGACCCGGTCGGCCAATATCAGCGTCATCCAGTGCGTAGCAGTCGCTTCGCTATACTGATAGGCATAGCGACGGATAGCCCCACTTAGGCCCGAAGGCGGTGATGACGTGCCAAAGACCCGGGTAACGCCTGGTCGCTCCACCGAATGCAGGACCTCGATGTCGATGGGCTGCTGGGGCGCTTTTACATAATTGAGCCGTTCGTGGTCCGCCCCGTTCCAATGCTTCATGGGGTAGGTGGGATCATTTTCCGGATCGGCATCCATGCCCCAGCCGGGGATGTCTTTAGTGCGGGTATCCAGGTTTCGGTCCGCAATTGTACGGTCCTGAAATTCGGCTATTGTATCTTCTAATACGGTTTGCATAAGACAAGGGGTTAAGCCGCACTGGCGCGTGGCGGAATGAGTAAGGGTTTGACAATGTGGTCCAGCTTACTGGAAAACATGCGGTAAGCATCCGACACTTCTTCCAGCGGTATCCGGTGCGTGATAATTTCCTTGGGATTGATGCGACCGCTCATGATGTGATCAATCAGTTTGGGCAGCAGCCGTTTTACCGAAGCCTGGTTGGCCCTTAGGGTAATGCCTTTGTTCATGAGACTGCCAACGGGGACCAGGTTCCAGGGAGGACCGTATACGCCAATGATGGAAACAATGCCGCCTTTTTTTACGGAGTTGATGGCCCAGTGCAGGGCCGTGGCATCGCCGGCTTGCAGCATGAGTCCTTTACCGGTGATAGTTTGTAAGGCACTGCCGGTGCCATCGCAGCCTACCGCATCGATACATACGTCAGCGCCAAAGTAATCGGTGGCTTTTTTTAGGAACAACACCGGGTCTTTCATTTCCCGGAAGTTGTAAGCCTCGGCATAGGAAAACTTGCGGGCAAACTCCAGGCGGTAGTCGACGTGGTCGATCACAATGACCCGGGCAGCCCCAAAAAACCAGGCAAAGCGGGCTGCCATCAGACCGATCGGACCGGCCCCAAATACCACCACGGTATCGCCTTTCTGTATGCCGCCCTGCTCGGCAGCCTGGTAGCCTGTAGGCACTACGTCCGTCAGCAGCACCGCATTTTCCAGGTCCATGCCGTCGGGGATTTTGGTGGGACTCACATCGGCGTAGGGTACCCGAACGTATTCGGCCTGTCCGCCATCATAGCCCCCGCCTGTGTGTGCATAGCCAAAAAAGCCGCCGACGGCGGTGGCTTCCGAATTGGACTCATTGCAGTTGCCATAGAGTTCCTGCTTGCAATGCGGGCAGGTGCCGCAGGCAACGTTAAACGGGACCAGCACATGGTCGCCCACTTTGAGTTTTTGCACGCCTGAGCCTATGGCTTCGACGACGCCGGTGAACTCATGGCCAAAGGTCATACCCACCCGGGTATCGGGCACACGACCGTGATACAGGTGCAGATCTGAACCGCAAATCAGGGATCGGGTGACCCGGACAATGGCATCATAGGGATGCTTGATCTCAGGTTCGGGCTTGTTACGGTCTAGTCGGATTTGACGGGTCCCGCGAAAATTCATTGCTAACATAGTAGCCTGGGGTTAAACGTAAGTAAACGAATTGACTAAAGACCTCAAGCGGTCATGCCGCATTGAGGCAGCCTAAGCGCTTGCCATACTGGCAAAACGCCAACAAGTACCCATGCCCACGATTGTAGCGTAAAGCGTTTGGGTTTTCAGAGGGGAATGTCGTGGGTATCGGGCAAGCCAGGCCACCCGTTACGTATAATTTTTCCCTTCAGGCTGAGCAACATCACCTCACCGTATGCTCTAACAGATCTGTTGTATCGACTGTCAGCAAGCATATTCATCTTGTCGCCATATAGCAGAATGGTTATCCTTCTGCAGGCTGCACATTGTTGTTCTGATAGGGGGCTATCAGCATCGTTCAGACGTTACCAGCAAGTCTTACTATAGGTTTCCTCACCGAGCGAGCTGCATCGGTCAAGCACTCGACTTGTTCCCAAAAGACTCTTTTGTCCTGAAGGCAGTTAAACATATGAATAGATAATGAGGTATTGGACCCACCGGCAGTAGGGAACGGTGAGAGTGGGTTACCTTGCTACCTTGTGATTCAGAAGGTTATGCGGGTAAGCCTTACGCGAGCAATGGCTCCCATTTGATAGATGATCCTGGCAAAGTACTCACTAACCAGCTTATACAACTAGTCGTGTTTTGAGCGCTACTTATTCACCTAATTTTTCGAAAGAATACGAGACAACACTGACGAAAACCTGTAGTCGTACATTTTCTTGATCTCATAAAACCCTCCCACCAGAAACGAATGAGTGTGTATAATTCGGGTCTTTCTTGACGCAAACCAGATATGGGATCATAACCCTTAATTGAATGTCGATCTGAATTGCACAGGTGACATCTGTGTTTTCATTTTGAACAGCCTGCTGAACGATTGAGGATAGTCAAAGCCTAACTGGTAAGCCACTTCGTTAATGGTCAGAGTCGTGGTCGATAGTAATTCCTTGGCTCGTTCGATCAACCTTTGGTGAATATGCTGCTGGGCGTTTAACCCCGTCAGCGAACGCAGCATATCGCTCAGGTAGTTAGGCGTATAATTTAATTGATCAGCTACGTATTGTACCGTGGGCAGGCCTTGACTAAGGGGCTTGGCTTCGTCAAAATAAGTAGTTAACAGTGCTTCCAGTTGCTCAAGCAGATCACTGCTAACCGCCTGCCGGGTTAAAAACTGGCGCTTATAAAAACGCTTGGCATAGCTCAGCAACAACTCGATTTGGGCGATGATCACTTCGTGACTAAAGTCGTCAATCCGGCTGTTTAATTCCTCCTGTATGATGTGATAAATAGCCAGCATCGTTGACCTTTCCTGCTGGGACAGATGTAATGCCTCGTTAATCGCATAGGCGAAGAAACCATAGTTTTTAATCTTCTGGGCTAAGGGATAGCCTTGCAGGAAATCCGGATGGATAATCAGCGAATAGCCCTCATTATCTGCATAACGTTCTGTACCGCCTATAACCTGGTTGGGTGCCGTGAATAAGAGGCTGCCCTCATCAAAATCATAATAGCCCTGACCATACCTGAATTGGCCATTCAGTTTGGTAATGAACGAGATCTTATAAAAAAATGAGACATAACTGGCAGGAAGTCGGCCCATATCAATCTGCCCTTTTGTCGCATCCAGTAAACTAATTAAGGGATGAATAGGACCCGCAAGCCCAAGCATACGGTGTATTTCAGGGATGGACTCCAGTTTAGTGACCTTTGACGTTTGATTTTTCATACGATAGTAACGATGACCGGTGGCTGAATCAGCCACCGGTCATCAACTTGATGGAGCAACACGTTCCTGGCAGATAAATCTTAAGCAGTACTTACTACCACGGCAAAGGACCGTCAGGCCCCGTGAAGGTCAGCGTCGGTCCGTCGGAGTCGAGCGCTACCCGAACCGGTTCCCGGGACCCTACTTCAACACTATCGGTGCCCTGGAAGTTGTTGAGGGCCGTGGCCGTAAAACCGGGACTTACGGCATTGACCTTAATCTGTTCCTTTTCCAGTTCGATGGCAAAGGCCATCGTAACGGCATTCATGGCCGTTTTAGATGCCGCATAAACCACATCAAAATGCTCCCTTGCCCAGTAGGTTGGATCTGCTACCAAGGTTAGTGAGCCCAGTCCGCTTGATACATTGACAATCCGAGCTGCGGCTGATTTTCTCAGCAAAGGCAGCATGGCCTGTGTAACGGTAATGACTCCGAAAACATTTGTTTCCCATACGGTCCGTACCTCATTGAGGGAGGCCGTACTGGCCCGATTGGCCCTGGTTACCTCTTCCAAGGTGCGACCTGGTTTTCCCGCATGGGCTATAGCCGCATTATTGACCAGCAAGTCTAAACGACCTTGTTCCTGTTCGATACGTGCTGCGGCTGCCTCAATGGTTGATGGCTGCGTAACGTCCAGCTCTATGGCATAGGCAGAAGTGCCCATTTGAGTAGCCGCCTTCTCTCCCTTGTCCAGGTTACGCGATCCGACATATACGTTATAGCCAGCTTTTACCAGCGCTTTGGCAATCTGAAAGCCTACGCCTTGGTTAGCACCGGTAACTAAAGCGACCGGCTGGCTGTTTTTGGATGCTTCGATTTGATTCTGCATACGAATGATGTTTGATAAATGAACAATGCAAAACTCAGCATGTATAGTCTTAAGATACTAACCGAATCAAGGAGGATTATAACCAAAATGAGACGAAAAAGCATTCATGTATCTGTAAATGGGCGTTTGAAGAGACGGTGAAACTAAGGCTTAATTAGCGACTTACCGGGTCGTTTGATAAAGAACTCTTCCTTCTGGCCATTCCCATCCGTTAATGCCTTAGCTTTATTCTGCGGCCCAGACATCTACTTACAACGCTATGGCATTTTCTTCTCAACCCAATGATCCAAGCGAGCAACGGGCCGACGGCCTGCAAGCGACCCAAAAGCTACTAAGAGCTACCCTGGACGCTTCCATGGACATGATTCAGGTCTTTGAAGCGGTACGCAATCAACAGGGCCAGATTATTGATTTTACCTGGATACTTAATAACCATACCTCCGAAAAAATCTACGGCGATGTGGTGGGTAAAAGCCTGTTGCAGTTCCAGCCCGGCGTGGTGGAAGAAGGCATTTTTGACGCCTTCAAACACGTGGTGGAAACCGGTGAGCCTCAGCAGTATGAGAACCAGTATGTGCATGAGCAGTTTGATGGCTGGTTTCATCAATCGGTGGTCAAGCTCAATGACGGCGTAGCCACTACAACGGCCAATATCACCTCCCGCAAACGGGCCCAAGAGCAGCTTCAGCAGAGTCAGGCATTTTTGCAATCGGTTATCGATAGCTCCCTGGATGTGATTCAGGTATTTAAAGCCGTGCGGGATGAGGCTGGTGCCATCCTGGACTTTGTTTGGGTCATGAATAACCAGAAAGCCGTTGTCCAAAACGGGGAGGTTATCGGCAAAAGCTTATTGGAACAAAACCCCGGTGTGGTGCCGACCGGCATTTTTAACCACATGGTCGAGGTCGCCCAAACCGGGGTCGTTTATGAGCATGAGCAGTACTACAACCATGAGCAGTTTACTGGCTGGTTCTATCAGGCACTGGTCAAAACCGACGATGGGGTGGCCATGACCACCCGCGACATTAGCCGCCAGAAACAAGCCGAGGGAGAAGTGCTTCGGCTGAAAGACGAAATCGCCCAAAAAGCAACCGATAAATACCAGGCGCTGTTCAATTCTATTGACCAGGGGTTCAACATCATCGAGCTGATTTTTGACGACCGGGGGCACGTGATTGACTTCTGGCAACGCGAGCATAACCCAGTGTTTACCCGATTGACGGGGCTGAACGATGCCATTGGTAAGCGAATGAGCGAATTGGTCCCCTATGTCGAACCAGAATGGCATCAGATGATCGAGACTATCTATTACACTGGTGAGCCCATTCGGATTGAGTATCCGGTTAGGGCGCTTGGTCAGTGGTTCACGGCGTATATGTCGCGGGTAGGTGAGGCAGGCAGTCCCTTTATTGCCTGTCTGTACGACGACATTACCGAGCGAAAACAACGGGAGCAACACCAGACATTTCTGCTGCACTTTTCCGATGTCTTGCGGACCGAATCGGATGCGGATGCGGTCGCTAACCGGGCCCTTCAACTGCTGGCCGAGCACTTGCAGCTCGACCGTTGCTATGTGGGCGTTGCCCTACTGGCTGATAACCGCGGCCTATTCCCCTACCAGATTGGTAATGACCGGGTACCCCCCATGCCTCAAGAAGGCGTACGCTTATCAGATTTCCCCCAGGCACTGCGTAAAACCTTTGACCAGACGCTGGTGATTACCGATTTTCAACACACAGAAGGCTTAACCCAAGCCGAAAAACAACATTTTGCCGCGCTTGGCTTTGGTGCCCTGGTGGTTGCCAATGCTCGGAAAGAAGCCAAAAAACCGGATTGGTCCATCAATGCCGTATCGGCCAGGCCAAGACGTTGGACACCGGGAGAGATTCAGTTGATCGAAGAAGTAACCGAGCGCAGTTGGTCGGCGATGGAACGAGCCAAAGCAAACAAAGCCTTACTGCATTCGCAGGAACGGTTTGAATCGATTGCTAATCTGGTGCCCGATCTGCTGTGGGATAGCGGGACCGATGGAGCCACCAACTGGTATAACGACCGCTGGATGGCCTACACGGGGCAAACCTTTGAGGAGGCCATTGGCTGGGGCTGGACCGACGCCATTCACCCCGACGACCGGCAAGCTTCGGTCAGGCGCTACCGCGAGGCCGTGGCAGCGGGCCAATCCTTGCGACTGGAGGAGCGGATACGGCGCTACGACGGGGTCTATCGCTGGTTTGTGGTGAATGCCTCCCCGCTCCAGGACGAGACCGGTCAGGTGGTCAAGATGTATGGTGCTGCCACCGACATCCACAAGAGTAAACAAGCCGAAGAAGCCTTACTAAAGTTGGAGCAACGCAATCGACTAGCCATCGAGGCCGCTGAGCTGGCCACCTGGGAATGGGATCTGGTCGGAGATCAAGTGTACTGGAATGAGCAGCATTTTCATCTGTTGGGCATGCGCATTCAGCCCAATCCGTTGCCTGCCGAAGTCTTTATGCGCTATTTGCATCCCGACGATGCCGCATCGATCCAGGACCAACTCGGGCAGGCCATTACCCAGCGCACCTTCTACGATGCCGAGTTTCGTATGGTACGGGAGGACGGCGTGGTTCGCTGGATGAGTGGGTATGGTCGGGTAACGGGGGAACAGGACGGCAAGCCAGTACTGGCCAGTGGGGTGATGATGGACATCACCGATCGCAAACAAGCCGAACTAGCCCTACAAGAAGCCGATCATCGCAAAGACGAGTTTCTGGCCATGCTGGCCCACGAACTGCGGAATCCCATGTCCACGCTGCGCTCGGGGCTACATATCCTGGATTTAACCATTACCGAGGAAATGCTTCGCCCGACGGTGACCATGATGAGTCGCCAAACAGAGCATCTAGTCCGGATGGTCGATGATCTACTGGATGTCAGCCGCATCAGCCGAGGTAAGATTGAGCTAAAAAAGGCACGGGTGAACCTGGTGGCCCTGGTGCAGCAGGCCGTGGAGGGTGTCCAGGCCCAGTTTGAGCAGCAAGGTAAACTTCTTCAGGTGAGTTTACCCGGCACCCCTATTGAGCTAGAAGGCGATGCTACCCGGCTGACGCAGGTCATCACCAACCTGTTGACCAATGGCCTGCGTTATACTGGTGAGCGGGGTCAGGTCTGGTTAAGTTTGACCCACCAAGGCCAGGAAGCGATTCTTCAGGTGCGGGATGATGGGCTTGGTTTAGCCGCCGATCAGCTCTCGGCCATTTTTGAGCTATTTGTGCAGGTGGATAATTCGCTGGCTCGTTCGAAAGGGGGCTTAGGCTTGGGCTTAACGCTGGTCAAACGATTAGTAGAGATGCATGGTGGACGTGTGGAGGCCCAAAGTGATGGGATAGGCCAGGGCAGTAGCTTCAGGGTTCATCTACCCACGTTAACAAGTGCTACTGCTGAACAGGTGGCGAAACCCACACCACCGGCTACCCACTCCACCCAAGCCCGGCGTATCTTAGTCATTGATGATAATGCTGATGCGGGGTTTACCTTAGCCATGCTGCTGAAGCTGAAAGGCTATGAAGCCCACACCCGAACCAGTGGCCGAGAAGGCATCGAAGCCGCCGAAGGCTTACAGCCCGCGGCAATCTTGTTGGATATTGGCATGCCGGTACTGGATGGCTATGAAACCTGCCGTGCTATCCGTCAGCATCCTTGGGGCAACGCTATAGTGGTGATAGCCTTGACGGGGTATGGCCAGGAGGAGGACCGGCAACGAGCTAAAGAAGCGGGCTTCGATGGGCATCTGGTCAAGCCAGTTGATCTTGGAGCATTGACAAACCTGCTTACGGATTTACTCAAGAAGGGCAATACTCATTAGGATAGCACTATTCTCGTAAAAACGCTCAATTAGCATTGCAATTCAGTTATAGTGACGTACGTCACAAAAAATGAAGTCCTTCCTCAAATGTGATGTACGTCACATAATCCCTTTCAGCTCTCGGTTCACTTTTGTGTCGTAATCGACACGATAGCAGCCCACTTTACAGTTGGGCACTATCATTCAAGGCGTCGTTTATCAACACAAAAATGCAAAATAATGTCAAAGACAATTTTTATTCTGGCGCTTCAAAAGGATTTGGTAAAATCTGGGCTGAGGCTTTTTTGAAACGGGGCGATAACGTAATAGCCACCGCCCGAAATCTGGCCAATCTGGACGAATTGACTCAACAATATGGCGAGCGTGTTTTCCCCATCCAATTAGATGTCAACGATCGGGATGCCGTTTTCGCGGCTGTAAACAAAGGCAAGTAGCACTTCGACAGGATCGATGTATTGATCAACAGCGCAGGTTTTGGTCTGTTTGGCGCGGTTGAGGAAACCACCGAACAACAAGCCCGTGATCAGTTTGAAACCAACTTCTTCGGCTTGCTGTGGGTGACCCAGGCGGTTATTCCCATCATGCGTAAGCAAAAAAGTGGCCACATCATTCAAGTGTCGAGTACACTAGTGCTTTGGCAAACTAGATTCTAGGGGATTCTATCGATTCTCGGGGCCGCCCGCGCGGTTGGTCCTATTGTGCTGATAGTCAAAGACGATAGAAGCCAAAGAATCGATAGAAACTAAATTGGACGAGTACTAGGTGCTGGCCAACTTCACCCCTGATTTCTTTGGCGATCCGACCGCTATCACCGATGCGGTGTTGAAACTGGTCGATAGCGAAAATCCACCATTACGCTTGTTCCTGCGTAAAATAGCCTATCCCTTCGTTAAGCAAAACTATGAAGCACGCTGGGCAGAATGGGATGCCTGGAAACACGTTTCGGACGCAGCGCACGACTTCACTCATAGCCAGTCTATAATCGATTAAATATAAAGCAACACGCACAGCATTATGAATTTATCAGTCTGCACCGGCAGGCCAAGCCGTGTTTATGCACTCTTAGGGTAGACTTTTAGTGTGTAGCTACTTTTGGTTCACCTGATAATTCGCCCCCCAACTGGGACAATTAGAAGGTAACCCCATCATAAATGTCCATTACACCTTAGCCAATAGATCATTCAATCCTTCACTCATAGAGGGATTAGTGTAAATGGTATCATCATTCACGTTAACAATGGCTAACGTTTATACTGAATTCCATTTTTCCAAAAGTGGCCCTTCTGTGCCAAAAACGGGATCAGTTTCGGGAAGTGCTAACTGAGGGATTCGCGAAAAAGCAAGAGTTCGTTCCTCTGGATTGCCCTGCATCAAGTCCCAGGTTAGGCCTCCTGGATACCCACCAACGATTTCGTAGTTTCCGCCCTCCGTTAAGGCGCAATGACCGACACCAGCCGGAATGATCAGCACATCTCCCGTGGAAATAGTCAACGCCAAACCGTTTCTTTTTCCGCCAAGCTGTAAACTCACCGAACCATAGCCAACCCCTAAAACCTCGTGCGTTGTGCTGTGAAAATGGTCGTAAGGTAGGATAATGTCGCGCCAGTTATTGGTCCAATTGTTAGCCTTAAAACGGTTTTCCAACCAGGCAGAAAGGTTACTACCTTCTTCTACCCGACGATAGAGAATAACAGGGAGCCGGTTATTGGGAATGACACCATCATCTGAAAAAGAATAGGTTTCAATATGCATAAAGATAATCTGTGTTAGTGGAAGAAACACCCAGTTAAACTTCAAAAGAGGCAGGTGTTATGATTTACTCTACGCTTTAAGCTACAATCAGTTTGTTAGACACTACTGGGATTCTTTAGTAAGACAGTCCTTCAAGAGCGATTCAAAACCCTCCGGTTTGAGTAATTTTCCGATAAATACAATACGGCTGACACGGGCTTCGTCCGGCAGCCAGTTTGCCCCTTCTGCTAAAGTCATTGTACTCCCTACAGATTGAAGAATCATCCGATTGGGTCGTTGGGCATCAGCGATAATGCCCTTGATACGGTAGATTCCCTGCCCTTGGTACAACAACAAGGTTGTTAACTGATTGTATAAACGGGTCAGGTTGAAGGGCTCTTCGAAACGAAAACTTAATGAAACGATAGAAGAATGAGTATGATGATGATGTTGATGGACTGGCCGAACTAATGGTCGATTTGGAATTCCCTTAGCTAAAGGCTGAAATGCATTCGTTGGACTTGGCGGCAAGGGCAGTAGCGTAGCAGGTCGGTCTGTTGCAGCCGTATCACGTTCTATACGCATCAACTCATCGACTGGATAATCCTCTTTGTGGCCCAATAGTACCTGAGCAAACGGATTCAGGCTTTGTAATGTATCCTGTAACTGAGCAAGATAGTCTAGCGATACGCGATCTGTTTTATTTAACAGGATTACATCACTGAAGGAAATCTGCTGGATTGCCTCTTCAGTGTCCCTCAATTGATCCTCAACGTGTTCGGCATCCACCAGACAAATGACTCGTTTGAGCGAAAAGGACCGTTTTACCATAGGCAGCATCAAAAAAGGAACTGCGACTCCCGATGGATCGGCAATGCCTGTTGTTTCAATAATCAACTCATCGAACTTATCACGCCGATCATCCAGCGCTTCCAGCACATTCAGTAGATCGTCGTTTAGTGAGCAGCACAGGCAACCATTGCTTAATTCCGTCACATCCACATCGGGGCGCATGACCAGTTGACCATCAATGGATTCTTCCCCAAATTCGTTTTCGATCAGAGCGAAACGAGTCTGAGACCGGTCAGACAGAATGGCGTTCAGTAGTGTGGTTTTTCCGGAACCCAGAAATCCCGTTAAGAGAGTTACGTCTTTGGGCATTGTAATAGATTTTTCGCTTCGAGTATTTCCAGGAAGTGGTTTAGCTTCTGCTAATCGACCAGGTCGGCACCCAATTGGAACTAGTTACGTTATAAAATAGCCAGGGAAGATAAATATAGCCTTGCATTCAACAACCTGTTTTTGAAAGCCATTCAACAATGAATAATTCCCAACGAAAAATCCTGCTCCTCGACGTTGGAGGAGTGTTACTTTCCGATGGCTGGGGCCATGAGTCTCGTGAGAAAGCTGCCGATGTTTTCGGTATCGACCAAACGGAAATGAGTGCGACCCATAATCTCCTTTTTAGCTTATACGAAGCCGGTAAAATTACGCTCGACGATTATCTGGACACTGTGGTATTCAATCAGCCCCGCGATTTCAGTAAAGTACAGTTTAAGGAATTTATGTTTTCCCAATCGGTGGAACTGCCCAATATGTTGAGTTGGCTGAAAGAGTGGAAGCGTCGAAGTAGTAACGTTCGTGTTATTGCCGTCAACAACGAAGGTCGTGAGTTAAATCAGCATCGTATCGAAACCTTCGGTTTGCATGACGTATTCGATGTGTTCGTCTCTTCCTGTGAAGTGGGCCTGACTAAGCCTGACCCTGCTATCTGGCGACTGGCGATGAGCATTGCCCAGGTAAAGCCGGAGCGTTGTCTTTACTTCGATGACCGACTTTTGATGGCGCAGGCGGCTAAACGACTTGGTATTCAGGCTTATCAACATCAAACCGTTCAAAGGACGCAGGCGATTCTGGAAGATTGGGCGCAGCAGAGCTAATTGTTTTTTACAGGTCAATTCCCCGTATTTCCGACTACGCGCAACCTAATAATTATGTCTACTACTATTTAACGTGAATAATGGGGGAATTTACGAATAGAATTATACTAGTTTTTGTCATCCCGACGCCAGGAGGGATGTTCGGCAAATAACCAGTTGCCGAACATCCCTCCTGGCGTCGGGATGACAAAAAACAATATTATAAATAACTGACAATCAATTAACAATTTCAGATCCCATCCATTATTCACGTTATTTAGGTATTTCTTCTTTAGAAGAATGATAAGGCTATAATTCTATATAATTTCGTTAATTATACTCATTCTAAATAATTTGGCATTATTTTTGGAATTCGCTTATCCTAAGGAGTAGTATGATATGAAAAAAGCGGTTCCTTTTGGTCTATTTGCCCTGTTGCTGTATCACATGCTGGCATACGTGTTGGCGTGTGTCAGTGTATGGTGGCAGGCAGAACAGGATTTGTCGGAACGGCTGTTAGTGTATAGGGCAACGGATAGCCTGATTGAGTTTCAGTTGCCACTGAAAAATAAACCCGATGATGCCCATGCAATAGCTCGAACGACGGAGGATGGATTCAGATATCGGGGCCATTTCTACGATGTGGTAAGTCTGGAAATCCGGAACGATACGCTTTTCATCGCCGGATTAGAGATTAAGCGCAAGCAAAAGGCGTTCTGGCAGGAAGATTTGTTATCATTCCTCAACGATCATGTCGATGGGATGGCTAATTCTCAAAAGAAAGCCAATAAATTTCTAAAATTTCTGTTGACGGAATATTCGCCAAACCCGCGAGCCGTTTTTTGTTTTCTCACGCTGGGACATGACGAAGCTGGTTGCTTGCCAACCCGGCAGATTAGCCTCTCTTCGCGTTCCCTTCCGGTTCATTCTCCCCCGCCCGAAGCCTAATTCCCTTTTTTTGTAACAGGTCAGACCGGATCAGTCCGTCAATCCAAACCCGTTTTAATTGGGTGTTGTCTTGTCGTATCCATTGGGGTAGCCCGCAGCTACGCCCCAATACCACGTGCCTGTTACAAAGAAACGATAAGCCAGCAAACAAACTAGTACTCTTCCCATTTAGATTCTATCGATTCTTTGGATTCTATCGCCTTTGACTATCAGAACAATAGGGCCAACCGCGCGGGCGGCCCGGAGAATCGATAGAATCCCCTAGAATCTAGTTTGGTAAAGTACTAGCAACCAGTTCCACTGTTCGAACTGGTGAGTCAACCAGGCTTGGAGAAATCAGCCAATATCAAGCATTTAATTAATTCATGGAAAAACGCAGTTTACATATAGATACTAGAATACCCAGATGGTTCGTCGTGGGCCTATTGAGTTCTGTTGCCTTCATTCAGTCCGTATCTGTTGCCATTGGTCAAAGTAAATCCACGAGCGACTCCTTACGTTCGCATACCCTAAACGCCGTTACCGTAAAGGGCGCCCGCTCTGTCGTTGTTGAGACACTGCCGGAAATACACGGGACCTACCTGATGGGCGGCAAACGGAGTGAAGTTATTCGGCTTTCTGAGATTGATGCCAACGTGGCCGAAAAGAATCCCCGACAGATTTTTGCCCGAATTCCTGGCGTGTTTGTTTACGACATGGATGGAACGGGTAATCAGGTCAACATTTCGACGCGTGGACTAGACCCACACCGATCCTGGGAAAATAACATTCGTCAGAATGGGGTTATCACCAACTCGGATATGTATGGCTATCCCGCCAGCCATTATTCGCCACCCATGGAAAGCATGGAACGTATTGAGTTTGTGCGGGGTATGGGCTCGCTTCAGTACGGCGCTCAATTTGGCGGTATGCTTAATTACATTACCAAAAAGGCCGACACAACACGCCGTTTTGGCTTCGAGACGATTAACTCGGTAGGGTCTTATGGCCTTCGGAGTACGTACAATGCGATTGGTGGCCGGATTGGCAAGTGGACCTACTACGCTTACTATTACCGGCGGCATTCGGATGGCTATCGCCGAAATAGCGACTCGGATTCACAGGCTCAGTTTGGTTCGTTGCAGTTTCAGGCTTCGAAAAGCGTGGGGATATCGGCAGAGTTGGGTCGTTCGACCTATACCTACCACATTCCTGGTCCACTAACCGACGCCATATTTGTCCAGGACCCACGCCAGTCGAGTCGGAGCCGTAACTATTTCAACCCGGACATCTACATTCCGTCGTTGAAGCTGAATTGGAAAATCTCGGATCGAACCAGCGTGTTGTGGACAAACTCGGCGGTGTTGGGCGCTCGAAACAGTGTTCAGCTAGATGCTTTAGCTACGGTTCTGGACACCATTAATCGGGCGACGGGGCAGTATAGAACCCGGCAAGTGGACATCGATAACTTCAATAGCTACACCACCGAAGCCCGGATACTGCATCGGTATAAATTAGGGGGTATCGGGGGCGCTTTAGCCGCAGGTGTTCAGCTCATGAGTACCGACCTGCATCGTCGTCAGCTAGGTGTGGGTACTACAGCCAGTGATTTTGATCTGACTCTCACAGCTCCGTTCAAACGCGATTTACACTTTCGAACGAAGAACTTCGCGGCTTTTGCCGAAAATCACTTCTATCTGACTGATCGCCTGACGATTTCGCCGGGTATTCGGGTTGAAAGCGGCAAAACCGAGATGCGGGGCACGATCTCGTATTACGATAATGCCACGCTGCCTCGGAATATCAGCCACCATTTTGCCTTATTGGGCATCAATGGCCAGTACAAACTATCTAATGAGGTAAAACTATACGGTGGTTGGGCGCAGGCTTATCGCCCTGTGGTTTTCAAGGACATTATTCCAGCATCGGTTTATGAGCGCATCGACAATACGCTGAAAGATGCCTATGGCTACAATGCTGAATTTGGCCTCGAAGGTCGCTGGCAGGGTTTGCATGTAAATGTAACGGTCTTCGATCTGTTGTATCGCAATCGGTTGGGTACGGTTCTGCTGACCAATCCAGATGGCGATGGTGTCAATTACATTCTTCGGACGAATATCGGCGATAGCCGGAGTACTGGCGTTGAGGCTTTGCTTGAAACCCAGCTATTTCACTCCGAAAAATTGCTTATCAGCGGCTTTACGTCAACGGCTTTCAACAACGCCCGCTATATCAGCGGTCGTGTTTCGACGGGAACGGAAAACCGGAACGTGACGGGCAATCAGGTGGAGTCCGCTCCGCGATGGACGTCTCGCAATGGCTTAACGGCTCGTTACGGAACTGCTAGTTTGACGATTCAGTACAGCTACGTGGCTCAGACGTTTTCAGATGCGCTGAATACGCCAACTCCTTCAGCCAACGGGGCGGTTGGTCCGGTTCCGGCCTATAGCTTGGTAGACTTGAATGGCACCTGGCGTATTAAACGGCTGCTCACTATCCGGGGTAGTATCAACAATTTGTTGAATCAGCAGTATTTCACCAAGCGTCCTACGTTCTATCCTGGCCCTGGTGTGTGGCCGTCCGATGGTCGGAGTGCGCAAATTACAGTTGGTCTTACTCTCTAACTGGAAGTTCAGGGTAATAACCAGCCAAGCCAACCCATTGCGGTTGGCTTGGCTGATTTTATCAATGGGTACGCAACCGATCACTCAACTAACGATACCGTTTCAGGCCACCTATGGCGTGCTCAACCCAAATCCTACTTGAGCTGATTTGTCGATTCACGGTGAATGTGGTGGATGATCTGACGATGAGCTATGATAGCAACCTGGCCAATAATGGTTACGCCCGAATTATCAGTGGGTTATAAAGGGAAATAAGTCTACCTTATAATTGATAAAATTCATATTAATCATCCTATTCGCTAATTTCGAATTACTGACTATAACAATTTAGTCATCCTAATTCGTCATTTCTATGATTCCTTCACGACCTGGCCACAGACGCGTTGCCGCCCGTCGGGTTCCCTTCATTACATCTTCTGGAGGGGCAGCCCTGCCAGCAGTGAGTGGTAGGCCACAGCAAATTGCCCAGGCGAGGGCCGCTGCGGTTGCGGCTCCTCCACGTGTTGGCGCGGAGAGACGAGTGGCAGCATTGCCGGGCAAGGTCGCTTCAAACGGTTACTGGGCCGCAAAAAAGCTCTACCAACAGGGAGATGAGACCCGAGAGATGCGGTATTGGAATCCGGGAATAGGTGGTGGGAGCACACGACGGGCCGGTTGGTATGGTCGGGATTTCATGGGCGGCTGGAGTGATGCATCAACTCCGTTGATCAGTAGTTCCGCTTTAAATACCAGCGAAGCCGGGGTTGAAATCATCTCAAGATTTGATCAACCGTCAGCACCTGTCAGTCAACTTGCTTCGGTAACAGAGCGCGAGGATCACTTTGGCGCAATAGAAGGGAGATCACGCGGTCGTGGGGTTACGAGTATGCCCGTGAGCCTTCAGGTTGAACGTTTCGGAGAAATAGCTAGCTGGTGCCAGAAGGTTGATGATCTAATTGACCTGTTCGAGAGAAATGAGCAAGATGTAACCAAGTGGCGAAACCGCCTTGGGGCATTAAGCGGGGCACAAATAGCGCTCGGGATGGTTGCCGGTGGAATCATGATTGCGGGGATTGTTGCAACTGGCGGTCTGGCGGCAATTCCAATGGCGGCTGGCGCCATCGCCATTGGGGCGTCTTCGGCCGCAGTTGGTGTAGGGGTGGGCGCTGCACGGGCAGTTGCAGAGAGGGGCCTGGAAAACGCACAACATGAAAGTGGAGTCCAACATGGCAGAGCCGCTATTGCAGGCAAGGAGTTACTAAAAGGGGGCGGGGCAATAGGTGCTAAAGAAGGGATAACCAGAGGATTAATGGAAGCTACACAGGCAGGAGCCGCCCAGGCAGTGGGCGCTACGGCTGGTGGTGGTGGTGCTGCGCTTTCCATCGTAACGGGGAGCCTGGGCGTGTACAAAGCAGCAAAAGTGGATGTAGGAGCCATCTGGGAACAAGTTAAATGGGATCAGGCATTACAAAACATAACTGAGGCCGAAGCATTTCTGGACAGGCACTCAAGAGGTTTCAACCCTGGCATGTTACTACAGATAAAAGCGAAGCTAAAAAGCACTGGAGAGAATATATTCAAAGTATCACGGAGCAAGAATCCTATGTGGAGCTAAAGCTCTGTCATTGAGCAAATAAAGGCTAATCAGTTTTAGAGCATAGACGTCTACTAACTGATTAGCCTTTTTGTGTTAGTAGGTAGATTGGTTAGTTAGCGTTTGCCCAATTAGTTTAGCGGTCAAATACGTTCATTTAGCATGACAAACCACTTACGCGACCTGGCTATCAAAATTTGGGACTATCATCATACCAACCACCAATTACGTAAAGCAGATGCCATTTTGGTGCTGTGTAGCCACGACGTACGGGTTGCTGAAAGGGCTGCCGATTTGTTTCTGGCAGACTGGGCGCCTTTATTGATATTTTCGGGTGGTTTAGGTGTCATCACCAAATCAATGTGGTCAGAGCCCGAAGCCGACTTGTTTGCCCGCATTGCGATCAATATGGGAGTTCCCGCTGATCGAATTTTGATTGAGAACCGATCAAGCAATACCGGCGAAAACGTGTTATTTACAAAGCAGCTACTGGAGCAGCACAACCTCAATCTGGAAACGTTTCTTGTTGTGCAAAAACCGTACATGGAGCGACGGAGCTTTGCGACCTTCAAAAAAGTGTGGCCCGAAAAAGAAGTGATCGTCACGTCGCCACAGGATTCGTTTGACGACTATTTAAGTACGTACACAAATCCAGAGTTAACCCCTGATGATGTTATCAGCATTATGGTTGGTGATTTGCAACGAATAAAAACATACCCCGATAAAGGCTTCCAGATTCCACAGACCATTCCCGACGATGTGTGGGATGCCTTCGAAGCTTTGGTAAAAGCAGGCTATAACCGGCATTTGCCAACAAACTAACTAAATTCGCAGTAGCAGATTCAGGTAGAAGAATCCGGTCGAGAGGGTAGATTCGACCTGGTACTTGTTTTGACGAGTATGAATCCTTTCGGTTACGCTGAGTTCTCCTAATACCATCAACCCCGTTTTTATGAAATCGCTATACGCTCTTATCGTACTGATCATTATTAGTGGCACTAATTCGCTGGCCCAGTCAACTCAAAAAGGAAAAGCTAAAGTCATCAGAACGCTCATTGTCGACGGGCAGAATAACCACGAACAATGGCCTAAAATTACGTTCATGATGAAGCGTTATCTCGAGGAAACGGGTAAGTTTTCGGTCGATGTAAAGCGGTCTTATTATACCTGGAACGGCGCTGACCTGATTGAAAAATATAAGATTCCGGGGGTTCAAAACACGGTAGCATTACCTAAAGCGAAAGCGGATTCCAGTTTCCACCCCGACTTCTCGAAGTATGATCTGGTCATCTGCAATTTTGGCTGGAATGCGGCTCCCTGGTCCGACGAGACGCAGGCCGATTTTGAAAATTTCATTAAAAAAGGGGGCGGTCTGGTTGTTGTTCACGCGGCAGATAATTCGTTTCCAATGTGGCCAGCCTACAACAAAATGATCGGCCTTGGTGGTTGGGGCGATCGTACCGAAAAAGACGGTCCTTTTGTGTATTACGACAATGAGGGAAAGTTAATTAGAGACCCGCAACCCGGACGTGCCGGATCGCATGGGGCGCAGAGCGAGTTTCTGATAACGGTTCGGGACGCGAACCACCCGATCACAAAAGGTATGCCCTTAACCTGGATGCACACAAAAGATGAGATGTATGATCGCCTACGCGGGCCTGCTGAGCATATGACTATACTGGCAACGGCTTTCTCATCCAAAGAGAACAAAGGTACCGACCGCAACGAGCCAATGCTCATGACCATTAATTACGGGAAAGGTCGGATTTTCCATACACCCCTGGGGCATGTCGATTATTCGGTCGAATGTGTTGGTTTTATTACCTGTTTACAACGGGGGGCTCAGTGGGCCGCCACTGGCAAAGTCGACATTCCAATTCCGAGCGATTTCCCAACGCCAACCGCCACCAGTAAACGGAATTTCGTTGAGTAACAACGGTTGATAAGCTATAACAATGCTGTTTTTTTTACTTGCTGGCTGTGGTAGCTCCGAATATAGTCGCCGGGCGACATGCCTGTGATTTCTTTAAATTGACGATTGAAGTTTGACAGATTAGTGTAGCCGCAACTAAAGGCGATCTGGCTAATCGTTTGTTTGGATTCACGCAAATGTCGACGGGCATGTTCGATACGAACTTCGTTGAGCAGGGTCGAAAACTTTTTGCGGGTATGCTGCCGGAAAAAGCGACAGAAAGCGCCCGGCGTTAGATTCGCGATATTCGCCACATCTTCCAGCGAGATGGGCGAATCGTAACGCTCCAGAATATAGGAAAAAACCTGTTCCAGTCGACGGTGGTCTTCGGGCCGCTGGGGTTGCTCGTAAGCCACCACCGACAATACCTCTCGAATCGGATTAGCCGCCAGCGAGTCCAGTATAGTCAACAAACTCAGAAATTGTTCGAAGGGGCGAAGACCTGGAATGGTCGTTAGCTGTTCGACCAGTGGATGCCCTTCCCAACAACGTAAGCGAACGCCATGCCTGGACTCCAGAAGTAATTGATTCAGATGGTGAGTTTCGGGTAAACTTAAGACCGTCGACTCCAATTGCTCAGGGCGAAATAGGATCGAGACTGATGTAGACCGTTGAGTTGAATCGGCCTGAAAATACGCCGGATCACTCCGTAGTACGTGCGGCAGATTGGTACCCAGCATCAGAATATCGTAAGGTGCAAATCGGTCGATTTTATCGCCTACAATCAAGGTACCTTCGCCCGCCTGGATCAGCGTTAGTTGAATTTCCGGATGAAAGTGCAGATGCCCGTAAAAATGCGCCAAATTATCCTGTTCAATGCGAAACGACCGATCATCGACAGTAGGAATTTTGAACAATAGAGGCTTCATCGGTATATTTTTTACAAATATACATGCACAAATGACTGATTTCAGTGAAAATAATACCATTTCAGCCTCGTTGTTCCGCTTGTAATATTATGATTCGTTACCCCTGGCCGAAGTATACTAAAGGCATGGATCGAGCCAATCCAACTGAATTAATGCTTTCCAGTTGACCGATCGACGCAGCTTGACAACGCCCGGTAGGTATGGTAAGCCGCTTTCCAGATATGACCTTTATTAGATGTCTTCCGTTCGGGATCTTTGTCCAGCCCTTCTTCGTACCATTCACCATACTGATGATCAATCAAGTAGGTCTGACAGTATTGCCAGAGCAGTTTGTAATTCGCAAAATACTGCATAGGATCGTTGGGGTATCGATCGGCCATCAGCAGTAAGGTATTCAACCCTTCTGCCTGCGACCACCAGTTTTTGCTGTCATCGATGATCGTCATGCCGGGTTTGTCTTTAAAATAATACCCTTGATCGTAGAATCCTCCTACCTTTTTGTCCCAACCATTGGCTAATGCGTGATCAACCATACGTTTGCCCACTTGCAAGGTTTTCGTATCGTTTTTCAAGCCCAATACGTGCGAAGCTTCCAGAATCAGGTAGGCCGTTTCTACATCATGCCCAAATGAAACATGGTCCAGGCTGCGGTGCTTCAGGACAACCGCTTCCGACGAATCGCGAAACGAAACAGGCTTCCAGTCGGGCTGTAAAAACAGGACCAGATTACCTTTGGGCGAGGTGATGACGTCGCGAACCAGGTGAAGCATTTCGCTTAGACGTTCCCGAACCAGCGGATCAGGCCACACCGTGTAGAGTTCGGTTAGGGCTTCCAGCAGGTGAATCGAACTGTTCTGATCTTTATAGCCAATACTGGCCGTAGAAGGTGTAGACGCGTCGCGTTTAAGGGGCGTACCGTCTGGCCCTAAATCCTGAAAATAGCCTTTGTGAGCAGGATCATGGCTATGCTTTTCCAGCCAGTTAAACGATTTTTTAGCCAGATTCAGCGCAGCTGTATCGTGCGACATATGGTAATAAGCGCTTAAGGCATATAATCCAAACGCATTTCCGTAAGCCACTTTGGTCGATGCATTCTTAGGATTCCCCTGCCGATCAACCAGTGTATAAAAACCGCCGTATTGTTTATCCCACATCTTATCACGCAGGAACAGGAAGCCCTGCCGTGCATTATCCTTGTAATAGGCGACATTGGGGTACCGTTCAGCCGCTTTAGCAGTCGTCCAGACGTGACGAGCCTGGGTCACAATCATTTTGTCCTGCGCCCCAGTGGGTTTGAAATCGTAAGTGAAGGTGCTCAGAAAACCACCAAACTCCTTGTCAACCGACTGCGGATACCATTTATTGAGCATTTCGGTCCGGATCGAATTTTCCATTTCGGTCGCAATGCGCTTTCGATCATCGCTCGTCTTCTGAGCCAGAGCCGATTGATGAAAGCTCATTATCAAACAAAGCAGATTAAAACTCAACAACGTGTTTTTCATGGTAAGTCCCAAGGTATAGTAGCTTAGGTTATTCTGAAAAGCCGTCTTGTTAGGCTAACCTACTTAAGCAATCAAGGAGATTTAAATTGACCTATAGTTTGTGTGAATCCGATGGGGCAACTGCTTCAATAAAAAAGGCGGACAAGATGTCCGCCTTACTTGTTAAGCGCTATGCAGGAACTCCATAATATCGCCGTCCTGCACGACGTATTCTTTTCCTTCGACCGCTAGCTTCCCGGCTTCCCGGACACCCGCTTCAGTTTTGAATTGCGAGAAATCGGGGAGTTTCATAACCTGTGCCCGAATGAATTTCTTCTCGAAATCGGAGTGGATAACCCCGGCAGCTTGAGGAGCTTTCCAGCCCTTATGAATGGTCCAGGCACGTACTTCCTTCACACCAGCCGTAAAATACGTAATCAAACCAAGCAGTTTGTAAGAGGCTTTAATCAGTTTACTCAGTCCCGATTCGGTTAGGCTATATTCGCCCAGGAATAGCTCCCGTTCTTCGGGATCTTCCATTTCGGCAATCTGCGATTCAATACCCGCGCTGATTATGATAACTTCGGCACCTTCGTCTTTCACTGCTTCCCGAAGGGCATCTGAATATTTATTACCTTCTGGTAATGAACCTTCATCCACGTTGGCCACGTAAATAACTGGCTTTATCGTGAGCAAGGAAATGTCGCCGATAGCTGCATCGCGCTCTTCAGGAGATAGCGGCACCGTACGAGCGCTTTTGCCAGCTTCTAGAGTCGTTTTGTATTGTTTCAGAATTTCCAGTTCGGCTTTCGCCTTGGCGTCGCCAACTTGAGCAGCTTTCGCAATTTTCTGAATTTTCTTGTCAACGGCTTCCAGATCTTTTAGCTGCAACTCAGCGTCAATAATTTCTTTATCTGAAATCGGGTCAACTTTCCCTTCGACGTGAACGATGTTGTCGTCTTCGAAGCAACGAATCACGTGCACAATCGCGTCGACTTCCCGGATATTGGCCAGAAATTTATTGCCCAACCCGGCGCCCTGACTAGCGCCTTTCACCAACCCAGCGATGTCTACAAACTCGATAATCGTTGGTACCACCTTTTGAGGTTTTACCAATCCTTCGAGTGTATCCAGGCGTTCATCAGGTACGGTTACTACCCCTACGTTAGGTTCTATTGTACAGAACGGATAGTTGGCTGCTTCGGCCTTTCCGCTCGAAATTGCATTAAACAACGTCGATTTACCTACGTTTGGCAAACCCACGATTCCACATTGAAGTCCCATAAATAATTTTGAATGAGTGAATGAGTGAATGAGTGAATAGCTGCTAATAGGTTATTTACTCATTCACTTATCCAAAATTCGCTCTTTGTTTTTTTGCAAAAATACAACTGCTATGTCGGACCACAAAAAAAGCCTTCGGCATTGGTGCCGAGGGCTAACTGTCGTTTGTCGTAAATAAGAAGGTAGAGTCTAGCTCATTCAGTAAACTTGTAAACCGTGATTTGTACATCAAAACTCCCTTTATTCCCATTTGAGTTCGCTAGCGAAATCATCCTGTTCATCGCGTTCGCGTTGCGTAAACTGCGCAAAATCTACATCAGGCATGAGTTCGGTTTTTACATGCTCTACCGTTTCCTGCAAGGCTTCCACAAACTTGTCGAAGTCTTCTTTATAGAGAAACATTTTATGTTTCTCATAAACAAAGCCATCGCCCTGCGGATGTCGGCGACTTTCGGTAATGGTTAGGTAGTAATCGTTGGTACGGGTCGATTTAACGTCAAAAAAATACGTTCGTTTACCCGCCCGAACTCGCCTTGAATAGATTTTCTCCCGGTCTCTTTCGTCCACAATCAGTGAGGTTTAATAGGTTCACAAACGCTAAAGTACGGGCATTCAGGAAAGAACAAAAAGAAAGCGGATAAATATATTTTGGGGTAGAATAACCCCAAAACGAAAGGCAGTTGTGGAGGGTATTCCACACTTTTTTGGCTAAATGCTTGGTAGTTAAGTTGATCTACACTATCTTTGTTTTACAGGAATTGCACTTTTTGGGGGCGGATGGTATGAGTAAATTGATCTTCATGCTATTCGTCTATTTTTTTCACGTAACCAAAAGCTGTATGAGTTTGATCATGTCTCTCATGTTGTTTTTTAGCAATATGAAACCGGCGGAGGCTCTTCCGAGCCTCATACAGAAAGGCAAAGCGTCTTTTTATTCCAAGAAGTTCAATGGTCGTAAGACCGCCTACGGTGAACGAGTTAATTCCGAAGTGCTTGCCGGTGCCCACCGTCACCTGCCGCTTAACACATTAGTCGAAGTAACAAATCTGGATAACCAACGATCAGTAATTGTACGAATCAATGATCGGGGTCCCTTTTCCAAAGGTCGTGTTATTGATTTGACTCATGCGGCTGCACATGCACTTGGCATGGTTTCTAAAGGAATCGCCAATGTATCGCTTCGGGTTGTTGGGAAGGGGAGTTCCATTGCGTTTGCTCCTTCTATATTTGATACCCCTATTGCTTACCAGCCCATGCTGGAACCCGTATTGTAACCTCCCTCTTAGGGTACATTCAACCGAACCGTTCGCCATTTCCCTGTGCAATTCCTGCCGGAAATGTCGAACGGTTCGGTTTTTGCGTTAAATTCAAAAAGCGAAAGAGTGAAAGAGTGAAAATTCTTGCGCCAGCTCTTTCGCTCTTTCACTCTTTCGCTCTTTAGAGTTCATGAAACAACCGCTTAACCTAGGCCAGGTACGTTCATTTGGCAACGTCGAATTTCTAGCCCGCCAATTGGTCGAAGGGTTCATTACTGGCCTGCATAAATCGCCATTCCACGGTTTCTCAGTGGAATTTGCTGAACACCGGCTCTATAACACGGGTGAGACTACGCGGCATATTGACTGGAAGGTATTCGGAAAGACTGAAAAACTGTTTGTCAAACGATACGAGGAAGAAACGAACCTACGGTGCCACCTATTGATCGATACGTCGTCATCGATGTATTATCCAGAAGCCAATTATGGGAAGATGACCTTTAGTGTCATGGCTGCTGCTTGTTTAGCATATATGCTACAGCGTCAGAAAGATGCCGTGAGCTTGACAACATTTGCCGATCAGATTGATTTGCAGACGCCTACCAAGTCAACGCCATCGCATGTCCATAAACTCTTTACGCAATTGGACTTGCTGATGCAGCAACCCAAACCCTTACGCCGAACGTCGGCTGCGGATGTGATTCATCAGGTTGCTGAGAAAATCAACAAACGCTCGCTGGTGGTTATTTTTAGCGATATGTTCGACAACAGCGAAAAGGCCGATGCGCTTTTTTCGGCTTTGCAACACCTGCGTCATAACCTACACGAAGTGCTTCTGTTTCACGTTACCGACAAGAAAACCGAAGAGGACTTTGCATTTGACGAACGCCCTTATGAATTCATCGATCTCGAAACGGGCGAGAAAGTTAAACTCCAGCCGGGGCAGATTCGGGAAACCTACCAACAAGCTGTAAAAACGTATTTTCAGGAGCTAAAGATGCGTTGTGGTCAATACAAAATTGATTTTATCGAAGCTGATATTGATCAGGGCTTCGACCAGATTCTGACGTCGTATCTGGTGAAACGGACGAAGATGAAGTAACGTGTTAGTATTAGAAGTGAGTAGCGAGGAGTGAGAATGGCTGGTGCTTCAATAGTTGCCTGATAGATTCTCACTCCTCGCTACTCACTTCTAATACTATTTTTTCACACTCGCTTTGGCATTCGCTGGCGCTACAGCGGCAGGTTTTTTAGCAAGCTGAGCGGCTTGTTGCCGTTTATGGAATAACATGAAATCTTCCATTTGCTCAACGGGTAATTTCCGCGCAATAATTTTCTTGTTTTTATCGAGGATGTAGATGGTTGGGGTTGTCCAAACATCGTATTGATGTCGGTAATCGGTGCGATAGCTGAAGTCGTAGCCGTTGATGGCATTGCCGAGTTTGAACTCTTTGATAAACTTCTTCCAGTCTTCAGGGCTTTGGTCGATAGCAATTGCCACAACCTCAACACCTTTTCCTTTATAGTCGTCTACAAACTTTTTCACCTTGGGCGCACTCTCGCGACAGTGACCGCAAGTTGGCGAGTAAAAGAATACAACGGTATAATCGGCTTTGATATTTTGGAAGGCAATTGGTCGACGCAAGGTATCACTCATGACGGGCGATACCAGAATTTTGCCAACCAGGTTGGGTTTCATGGTGGCCACTCGTTCACCAATACTCTTTAGTGTCGACGAATCCGACACAGTCATGATTCCCGTTTTGTAATACTTCTCGAACATATGGACAAATAGGCCATCTGTTCCCATTACTTTGGGTTGTTCGTACTGACTCGTGATGTAGTAGATGGTATAGTACTTTACTTCAGTATTCTTTCCGGCAATGGCCTTATTGACCAGAAAATCGGCTTCTTTAATTAATGAGTCGGGAGTCTGAACCGTCAGCTCTTTGATATATCGCTCAATTTTTTGTTGTAAGAATGGGGTTCGTACAAAGCGTTCGTCAGCGAAGTCGAAATCATCCCAGAAATGGTTTTTGAAATAATTAAATACCCAAACAGAATCAGGGCGACCATTTGATGCTTTAGGCGCAGGTGGTACTTCGGGCTCGGCAGTGGCTTTAAATAATTTAGCGGCAAACGTAGTTGGATTCTCTTTCAGGAACTGGACCCGATAATCATTTGCTTGCTTTTGCAGATCGCCCATCTGCTTATTGAACATAGCTTTCGAAACATCATCCGTACGAATCTTTCTCTGAATATTCAGTGCCTGAGCTTCATCGGATAGTTTGCTGAGCTGTTGCTGGTAGGCATAGAACAGTTCATTTTCTTTCGACCCCGTCACCTTCATGTCTTTAATCATGTTGGTTGTATCGGTTTCAAACGAAAATTGCTGATCGTCGGTAATTAATAGTTGGAGGTATCCTTTTTTAGGAACTACAACGAGAAATAAACCCTGGGGTAAGCTTTTCTTGCCTTCGAAAACCATATTCCCGGCGGCATCTACACGGGCTGTGTCTTTGGGAATGTACTGGGTTGAGCCAAAATAGTGAGCCAGTACACAAGTTGTATCTTTCAGACCTTTTATCTGGCCTGTAATCCGAAAACCGGCAGATGGAGTTTCAGCGGTTGATTGTGCGCTGGCAGCAGGTAGCAAAAGCACACCAAGCAGAGCAGTCAGCAGGAGGTTTTTCATGTATGGAGGTACGTATTTTCGTCGGAAAACAGAGTCAAATTTACGCTATTTGCTCATAATTGTATCGACTACAAAACGCTTGCCATACTTACTATAGTTTATGGAAAATGAATAATGTACAATGGATGATGAATAATGTATGTGTTAACCCACTATTCATCATCCGTTGTACATTATTCATTTCCAAATTATACGCTCAGGATTTTCACCATCCGCAACAAATCTTCATTAATTGGCTTCGGTAAACGAATGGTATCCCGGAAAGGGGTATAAACCAACTCATTATTAACAATACCAGCCATTACATTTTTTTCGCCACCCATCAGGCCTTCCAATGCGCCAAGACCAAGTCGACTGGCCAGAATACGGTCGTAGGCGGTTGGGATACCACCTCGTTGAATGTGGCCTAACGTTGTCACGCGCATATCTATGGCCGTTTCAACCTGCTGACGAATTTTTTCGGCAATTTCTGTCGCAATACCGGCTTCTTCTCCCTCGGCGATTACAACGATAGAGGAGGATTTTTGCCGACTCCAACCCGATTTCAATGTTTCCACAACTTCCGAAATAGGGGTTAGTACTTCGGGTACCATAACCATCTCGGCGCCACCAGCAATACCCGACTGAATGGCAATGTAACCTGAGTCGCGGCCCATTACCTCGATCAGAAAAATCCGGTCGTGTGAATCGGCAGTATCCCGAATTTTATCAATCGCTTCCAGCGCGGTGTTTACGGCCGTATCGAATCCAATGGTATGGTCGGTACCGTAAAGATCGTTATCAATTGTTCCGGGCGCCCCAACAGTTGGGATGCCGAATTCGTCATAAAAAAGGGTAGCTCCTGTGAAAGTCCCGTTACCACCAATGGCAACCAGCCCTTCGATGTCGAACTTTTTGAGTTGTTCAAAAGCCTTGGCACGGCCTTCGGGGGTCATAAATTCTTTACTGCGGGCCGATTTTAGGATGGTGCCTCCACGCTGTACGATGTTACTCACCGAGTGCGAAGACATCTGAAAAATATCGCCATTTATCATTCCGCTGTACCCCCGGCGGATACCGAATACTTCGATGCCATGATAGACCGCCCCCCGGACAACCGCCCGGATACAGGCGTTCATACCCGGCGCATCACCACCCGAGGTAAAAACAGCTATTCGTTTCATAGGTTAAATCAATTTTTTGTCGGAATTGCACAAAAAGGTCAGGTGGGTTTCATAATAAACCCCGCAAATTTATCCGCATTTCGCAATCTAAAGGCATTGTTCTGGTAATTATCCCATTGTTTTCCTCTAAATTTCATAAAATAGCTAAAATGGACATTTTAAGGGTTGATTAATTACCCAAGCGTAACGGCTACCCAATCGCTTTTTGAATTGAAGAACGCAAAATAGTCATTGTTTTTCGAAGCGCTTGGCACGTAAAAGAATCTTAATATGGTTACGTACTGTTGGCAGAAATCCGAAGTGCGTTACCAGGACTTTAAATCGATCAATCAGCGACCGGCGATGCTGCTGAACAGACAACCCGCCGATGAGGTATTTGCATAAAACAAACGGTAAGAATTCAATTTTTTTTGCCGCTTTCAGGCAACGAATTTCCCAGTCTAAATCGGCACTGAGATTATTGGTTGGGTAGTCTGGCGCAATGGCTTTCCGGGCTACAAAGGCCTGATGGCATACTTTCATGCCGAGCGCCATATCCTGCCAGGTTAGATTATGAGGTAACGTATGTGGCGTAACTACGCTGCGTAAACCAACCGGCGATCCATCTTCTTCAACAAACAAGGCATCGCTGTAATAAACATCTGCCTGGCTAGCGTTGATCCGAGTCAGTAGATTTGTCAGTGTTTGTGAGTCATTTAATTCGTCGCCCGCATTCATGAACCAGACGTACTTGCCTTTGGCCAGGTGTAGCCCTTTGTTCATGGCATCGTACAACCCCCTGTCAGGTTCCGAAATCCAGGTCGTGATATGACTCTCGTGGCGTTTAATGATGTCCAATGTTCCATCCTTCGATGCGCCGTCAATGATAATGTACTCAAAATCATTAACCTGCTGGGCCAAGACGCTCTGAATCGTGCGTTCCAGAAACCGCTCGGCGTTATACGTAATGGTGATGATGGAAATGGTTGGCATAGCTTAATGAATGAATTATTGAATGAGTGAATGATAGAATGAGGAAATATCGTGTTAGTTATTCACTCATTCTATCATTCACTCATTCAATAATTGTCTATATAGCTCAATATATTGACCGGCTACTACTTCTTCTGAAAAACGAATTTCGGCGAAGTTTCGAGCGTTTTGGCGTAAGGTTTCGGGATTTGGATGAGTCAGGACAAAGGCCATGCCATCCGCGAGTTGCTGAGCTGAACCGATGTCGGCCAGATAGCCATTTTGCCGATGGTCGATCATTTCAGGAATCCCTCCCGTGCGGAAGCCAACTACCGGCGTTCCGCAAGCCATAGCCTCGATTACGGTGTTGGGCAGATTATCTTCCAGAGAAGGCACAATCATGGCATCTGCGGCATTATAGGCGGCCACAATGTCGTCTTCGCTCGTTAATATGCCGAGATGTCGTATCGGGTAAGGAAGCTCGTTGAACAAATAAGAGCGGCCTTTGCCGAACACCAGAATTTCGGGCGCTAAATCAGGGTATTGCTGATGCAAAAGCGTAAGTGCTTCGGCAAAGTAAGTAAAGCCTTTACGTGTGTCTGTTACGTTCGCACTACCGAATAAAAGCCTTGGTCGATCAGGCTCTGGAAGATCAAGGTGATTATTGGCTTCTGCCCGTTCGACGGGGCAAAAAATGGTTTGATCGATTGCGTAGGGTATAACCGAGAATGGGAAATTTCTCAGTAACGCACTGCGTTTCGCTTCGTCGGCCAGCCAATGGCTCGGTGGGGTAAAGTACACCCTGGCGTTCCCGAAAACGCCTTTTTTGCGTTCAAAAACAGTATAGGCTAAATCGTAGTCTCCTGGCTTTTTTAGGTACGGGCATTGGTGGCAATGCATGAGAAAATGAGTACAGCCCCGCGAGTAATGGCAGCCACCCGTAAACGCCCACTGGTCGTGTAGTGTCCAGACGATAGGCTTCCCCAATTCGAATAACGATTGCAGGCCATTGAGAGACAAAAAACCAAAATTGATCCAGTGAAGATGCAGGATATCTGCCTGTTGGATAGCAGGGTGGAAGTTGAGATTAGCCCCAAACTTAGCAGGCGAAAATTGGAATCGTATCGAAACATCACGCTCCTGGGGCAAAAAATACAATCGCTCGGCCACAAACCGACCAAAGGCTGTTTGTTCGGCCAGGAAATTATTCGCCAGATAAACAACCCCAGGCTCTGGTCGGTGCGTTTCCTGTCGGTTCGACGTACCCACGAGCATGGTACTTTCGACTGGCCCAGTCCATTGCCCGACCTTCGACAACGCCCGATGCAGCCGGTTTGCTGCTACAGCCGCCCCGCCGAACAAATGATAGGTACTTAGGTGCGTAACTCTCAACGTCCCAGTAATTTATCGAACTTTTTGACGACTTCAGGCCAAAACCCTAACCCGAACACACGCCCCCAAATCCGCCGACGAGAATAGGCTTCCATTTCGCTGAAAATTGGATCTGAAGAAATGCTTTTTGCTTTCTGGGCCAGAATTAGGGCAAAACCGTGTTGCTTTAGCGTCGTCGCGAAAACCCAGCCTAAGAGAAGATTTCGTGTCGAAAGCATTGTACCGTCAGCAAAACGGTTCAGGTAGGTCATCTCACCCCAAACGGCGCTGTTCTTGAGCGAGAAGAGAACGAACTTCTTTACTAATGGCTGACTGGTGAAACTGTCCAGCAAAGCGGGCGTGATTCGGGGAGAGCCTTTCGGTAGTAATTCGGCGAGCCAGTGGCTGCCTGTTTCGTCCATGAACTGTAATACCTGGTACAATTTATCCTCGCCATCATAGATAGACGCAATGCCCGGCTCAAATTCTGCCGTCAGCACGCGTTTGGCCCGGTCGTCGCCAAGGTTACGAAACAGTCGAAGATCGGTGCCTTGCGAATCGGTTTTGAACCAGTCAACCTGTTTGATATTCAGGCTGTCGAGAGTAGATCGCAGACTACGCGTTTTGAGCTGAACCACCTTAGTAGGCTCAAACTTAGGTGCAAACGCATACTCCTGAATCAAATCGGGACGGGGGCGTAACAGACTGGAACAGTGGGGCGAAACAGTTAAATAGAAATTTGCTGTTTCGGTATCCTCCTCCGCTGACGTTGGTCCCGTGACAATATTATTGAAGGTGTACAGTTTCCGAAAATGGCTGGATTCGCTTTCGACATAGCCAAAGTCGCGGTCGTCGGCATCGAAGGCGATACAGACGGCATATTTGGCAAATGATTTCCAACGGCCATGCAATTGCCCCGAAGCCCCAATATCGACCAATACGGGCGGTTCTGACTGAAATTCAGGGCGAGAAAGGATTTTGTCGATCATTCGATTATTGGTATTCGGTTTAGGGTTTTAGGTTTACGGTAGGACGATGCATTTTGGTTGTACGCGTCTGTGTACCGTAAACCTAAAACCCTAAACCATACGCCTAGTTTCTGTATGCAAAGATATTCAATTGCAGATCCATGCTGTCGTTGCCTTTGTAACGGTGATTGACTAACGGCGCGTGGCGATACTGACTGGTGTTGATGTAATAACGGAATCCACTTTTTTCCAGCACGTTCATCACCTCGGCCAGCGTTTGCGGATGGTCAAGATAAGCGTGGAATTCAACGAACAGGTTTTTGACGTGGGCGAGCGCATCATGGCAATCGGTCAGAACAGCGGTTTCGGCTCCCTCAATGTCCATCTTGAGCATATCAATGTGCGTTTCCCGAAGAAGAACGTCACGCAGTCTGACGGACGGCACTAACTTTCGATCTGTTTGAGAAAAAATGGACGCCGAATCGGCCTGATCGCTGCCGAACCAGATGCCTTCTTCGTTCGTCCAAACGGCTTTCGTAATTACTTCAACCCCCGTGATCTGATTTTTTCGCAGATTGTCCTGCAAGGTGGCACTAATCTGCTCATCGGCTTCAAAGGCTACAATTCGGGCATTCGGGTAGTTCTGCCGGAAATAAACCACGCTTGTGCCAATGTTCGTGCCGCAGTCGAAAATGACGGGATTGGGACTTGTTGTCGAGAATTTATAAAACTCATCGACAAAAATTTCCCGATACTGCCAGACAAACGACAGTGCGTCGGGCACCCGAAACCGATAGGGTCCAAACGTTACATCAACCGCCTGATTACGCGACCGATCACCATATTGAAAAGCCAGCCATAGTAACCGACGCCCTTCTATTGAACGTAAGAGCCGAGCTGCTTCTGTGAATAAAAATCGAAAAATCCACATGGAAAGAACTGAATGATTTTGTCATGCTGACGAAGGAAGCATCTTCGCTAACAGCTATTATTTCAGTTACCGAAGATGCTTCCTTCGTCAGCATGACAAAAAATAAAATCATAAAAACCGTTTTCGTAACCCCTCTACCGTTTGGTTTATATCGGGTGATAGTTTGAGACCGATAATTGCTCCTCCAAACAATAGGCTGATTAGTGTTGATCGCCAGCCAATATCCAGTACAGTTTGCCACTTTGGGGCATCGGGAGCCGGATAGGGGATCTGGATGGCTAGCCACCAGACAACAAGTCCCAACAGAATAACCACCAGATTTCGCCAGGTAAATGGCTGCATCTTAAACGCAAAACCGACAAACAGTGTACGAGCGAGGTTATAAAGTATCGTTGCCAATGCAGCCCCAATGGCAGCCCCGTTAATACCGAAGCGTGGAATCAGAAGCAGATTGGCGGCAATGGTAATGAAAATGAGCGCGATAAAAAACAACGTGTCGTAGATGTAATAGCGCGATGTGTATAAAATAGTACCATTTACCCCCGTTGCCATATCAATGAGTTTGCCGAGCCCCAACCAGAGAATTACATAATAACCCGCCTGGTAATCTGACGGAAGGAATCGGAATACGTTAGATAAATTAGCCGCAACACCGACAAAGACCAAACAGCCCGCGATCAACTGATTCAGACAACTTTTCCGGTAAATGCTGGCAATGTTTTGTAAATCGTTACTTTTCCACGACTCAGCAATGAGTGTTCCTGAGACTTTATACAAGGTTGTGGCAGGTATGGCAATGACTGTAGCGAAGTACGATGCGGTCCCATAAATACCCGTGTCACCCAATCCTTGTTTGCTGTTAATCATCAGTTTATCGATAGTCCAGACAATCTGAGTCGATAGTGCCGATGTAAGTGTTAGACCAGCATAACGCATCATATTTCGGCGTAAGTCAGCATCGACAGAAACGAACTTACGGCTGAAAAACAAGGCTTCATCCTGAGCAACACTACTAATCATAGCTACTAGAGGAATGAAAAATGCCAGTAGCCAAACACCCAGAAATTGTGGTAACGTAACCCAGCCTAGCCAATACAAACCACCTGCGAGAAGGACTAATACACGTTGAACAAATTGTTGCAGTAATGTGCCTGTAACAGGATCGTACAGCAAACGGGCGTAGTTGTCGAAAACGGTAAAATAAACCGTAAAAAGCGTCAATGGAATGAGCAAATAGTAGTATTCGACAAATAGTGCCGAATCTTTGGCATACCACTCGATAATCCAGGGTCTTGCCAGCCAGAGAATGAGTACACATAGCCCAAAACCTACCAGCGTAGTTAACGTCGTGATTAGTAGATAGCCATTGTGTTGCCGCTCAGCGTTCCGGAAGAATGGGAAGTATTTGCCGCCTGCGCCGTTCATCCCCAGATTCGATGCCTGCGATAAGACTTGTGCTAGTGAAATTAGTAAGGTTAACAGGCCAACGACCTGCGTACCTTCGAATAAATTTGGAAACCAGAGTCCCTGTGTCAGAAAGCCAACGGCCACCCCTGCATAGGAGTAAATTGAACTCTGAATGGTTTGTCGTTTTATTATACCCATTTGCTAGAATGAGCGAATGAGTGAATGAGTGAATGAGTGAATAGCTGACACCGAATTGTCTGCCGGATGGTATTCACTCATTCACTCATTCACTCATTCGCAATTAAATTCCACGCCAGCGCTGTGCCCGCCTTAATGTCTTGTTTGGCGGTTTTGCCGATGATGTCGTCGTAGTAACGAGTGTGCAGGCCGTTGGCGGGGCGGATGCTGCGCACGGTGTCGGGTGAAAAAGTTTCTCCCGCTTTCATATCGCGCACAACGTATAGCGATCGCTTGAATTGCAGGCTCTTTTCTTCTTTGGGCGTAAGAATGTAGTTCACTTGTCCCATAGCCAGATGAGCCCGCTCGGTTTCAATAACAAGGCTTTTTAACTCATCGGGTTCCAGCGAAAAGGCCGAATCAACACCACCATCGGCCCGGCGCAGGGTAACGTGCTTTTCCAGAACAACCGCGCCTAACGCTACAGCTGCTACGGCAGCACCGATGCCCATGGTGTGGTCAGAAAGGCCAACGGGTACGTCGAACAACTCCCGCATATGCGGAATGGTATTCAGGTTGGTGCTTTCGGGTGTAGCGGGGTAGGTGCTCGTGCATTTGAGCAGAATCAGGTCCTTGCAGCCATTGGCACGCAATACTTTTACGGACTCGTCGAGATCGGCAACCGACGCTACTCCAGTGCTCATAATGACCGGCTTACCTGTTTTTGCAACTTTCTTGAGCAGGATGTGATCCGTGTTTTCGAAGGACGCGATCTTGTAGAGCGGTACATCCAGCGATTCCAGAAAATCAACCGCAGTCGTGTCGAAGGGCGAACTGAAGGCAATCATTCCCCGCTTCTGCGCGTGCTCGAAAATGGGCTTGTGCCATTCCCAGGGCGTATAGGCTTCGGCGTAAAGTTTGTATAGGTTTTTATCGGCCCAAAGCGATTTGGCATCCCGAATGTAAAACTCCTCTGACCCACCGTTGAAGGTAATTGTGTCGGGTGTGTACGTCTGAAGTTTGAGCGCGTGAGCACCGGCATCCGCTACGGCATCAACAATTTCCAGAGCCCGTTCGAGGGATTGATTGTGATTGCCCGACATTTCGGCGATAACAAACGGGCGATTAGTCGGACTAATGGTATATTGGGCAACCTGAATCGGTTGAATCATTATTTATTGGAGGTTTGCTGTTTGTCGTTTGCTATGCTCATAAATACTACTTGCATTTTTACAACGTCAGCCAGTTCACTACAAACATGCTATTGGTACTCCAAATTTATCACTTTTCCGTAAGAACGCCAATCAAGGTGTTAAGGCTAATCTACCGCCAAGGCCATATGTCAAATGGGCCGCTCCGTTAACATATACTCGTAAAGCGTTTGCCTGATAGGCGGATGGAACCGTTATTATATGTCGCACTTGTACAGCATCTGTGGCTGTTGGGATGCAGCCACATGACCAGACTGTTGGGTCATTCCAACTACCGTTTCGAAGAGATACATATGGCTGAGCCGTAATAGGATTGAGCGTAAAATCGGTTTGGCAATTTGTTGCTTGGTATAGGACCCGGACCTCCGCATCAGACAATATTCCACGATATACTCTTACGTCGTCAATTGCTCCATTAAATGCTTGGATAAGTGTGCCCTGTGTAGGTCTTATTCCGATACATACCCTTAATGGGCATGTATATGTTAATGGGCCGTTAGGGTTGATTGTGACCGTCTGAGCCCGTTCACCATTAATATAGAAAATCAATGCATTGTCAGCGCGTATAGCTGTCAAGTGAGTCCAGGTTCCAATACTAACTGATTGGGTTGTGATGATTGAGCCCGTTGTATTGTAGGAAAAGAAATTCCAGACATTACCACCATATATGGGACGGTTAGTTAACGAGGCTGTTTAAACTTTACGGAAAATCCCCAAAGCTGTGTGAATTTTGAGGTGCGAAC
>NZ_BAAHBI010000067.1:0-28487 GCF_054776755.1 Spirosoma litoris
TAGTCGAATCTTGAAAAAATTATAGCGTTTTTCTTGCAAACAAAGACAGTACCCGGAAGGACGACGGGGTTCGTATAGAGTCAGGAACCAGTGAACGCGCTTTTATACGTGCTGATGAAGCTGGAACAGATACTCGCTCTTGTTTTAAAATTTGTATCTCTCGTTTCAATAATTCTATCTCTACTTTGTTTGTATTGGTAGTCACTACGTTTACGATGAATGTGGCGATTCCAATCACTGCACCCGAGGCAATCCCAATAATCTGAACCCATCTTAACAGGTTAGCCTTGAACTTTTCCCAGCCCTCTTCTAGAAGGTCTTCTTTGCGTAAAGCAACTTCTCCCGTTGGGCTACTGACGACATTCGTTTTAGGGCCATTATGAATAAATCCTCGTTCTTTAAGATAATGGACAGCTCGCAAAACTCGCGACTCCGATGCTCCAGTGAGATCAATCAATTCATTGATTGTTGGACCAACTATCTGACCTTCTTGCATTTCGGGTTTATCCCAGGCTAGTTGCAAGATTGTGTGTTGAAGTTTGTGAAATCGCGGAACGTATAAACGAGCCATTTTATAGTCACCTTATAGGGCGTTTGATTTGTCGCACGAAACCTGGAAATAAAAGCCGAAAGCAGCCTAACCGGGGCGTTTACTTTGTCGCACGCCAGCCCGAATTGGAACCTCAAAACTGTCTGTCCGAGTCGTGCCTTGTGTTGACCAAAAACGGCAAGCACGCCCTTTCAGCTTGTTGTGTCCACCCAACACCCGCGAGGGCTGATGGAGGAGGGCGCTATGTCCCTGAATAACCACAGCGTCAACCTTTACACCCTCGTTTGGTTGGGCTGCCCGGCTTCCTGTGGGACGTGCTCCCTGTCGCCCGCAGGGTGACAGGAAAAAGCAACCTCTCCACTAAACCGGCTCCCAACCCCAGCGAATACGCTCAAAGTATTCCCTAAATTCGTCTGGCTCTTGGGGTTCATTGTTTAACCGAATAATACGTTCGAACATGCAGTAGCCCGTTAAATTCCCCATGATTTCGGCCAGATATTCTTCGCGTTCTTCAGCTAATTCATTATTAAACTGAACGTACCGAGTCAATTCATATAAGTCCTTTCTGTAAAAGCCCGATTTGATAAACTCGTTCAAAAACGATTTGACTTGTTCCCAATCCCAATCCATGCTATCACTCAACAATCGCTGGCAGAACTTATTTTCTAATGAATCAGGCTTTTCTACAAGTGGTTTGAGACGGGCAAAAAGCTGTTCGTCGTAACGTTTATTTCTTTCGTAAAAATTATCCATCATTTGTGCTGTCGCCAGTAACTTGCCTTGTAAGCTAAACCTTACTTATCAGGGCGTTTCTCGCGTCAATCGGAGCCGCCTAACGAACTGAAACCCTCCTAACTGGGGCGTTTCCACTGTCGCAAGAGAGCCCGACATGGAAGCCACAAGCCCCTATCTGAGCCGGGCTCTGTGTCGACCGAAGCCAATAAACACTCCCGGCATTGGCTGGTTCACCCAACGACCATGAGGGTTGATGGAGTGCTCCACAAGTTACACAAACAAGCATAGTCCGGACCTTTACACCCTCATTTGGTTGGGCTGACCAGCCTCCTTTGGGACGAGCATCCTGTCGGCGGAAAGCGACCCCATGCGAAGCGCGCATAATTAATAGCTATAAAAAACAATTGGCATTGATTGACCGACAATTAAGACTTGGTAATATCCAAGTAATATTGGCATTTCCTCCGTCATCGCAGGGACTACTGTAAAGCTTCGGGTCAAAAGGGTTGCTTTGGTTTTTACTGGCCGTGAGTTTCCACAGTCCATTTCCTATCAAATGACTATGAGTTTCAAAACGCACTGTATCTACTTTGACAGAGTCTTGAAAAAATCGTGTTTTGGGGTCAATACGCCTAACTATGTATGCTGTTCGTCCTACCAGTAATGCTATCTCATCGAAGTTACAGTTTGCACAAATATTATCAAAGTATTCAACTAAGATGAGCGTGTCCTGTCTCGACTCAGCATCTATTTGATATTTACTTTTCAACACCCCGAAAAAGGCCTGTCGAAATGTGCTTTCTCTGATAATCTGTTTTTTAAACCTCAGCTTTCGGCTATAAGTGCGGCTTTCTATAATTGCTCTCTCAACCTTTGTTATTGCTCTACTGGTGCAGTCTGTAAGGAAAAGAAGAACAAATAGATAAAAGACGTTTTTCATAGACGAATAAATTTATGGTTACGGGGCATTTGCCTTGTCGCAAAGGACTGCCCCAACGAGTGTCAAGCCTGACTTGCCGGGGCGTTTCCGCTGTCGCAGACTACCCGACAAATGAACCTAAAGCGTTTTTTTCTGGGACGTGTTGCTTGTCACACGAGGCCCGCAAACACGCTCTATCTGTTTGACATCACCCAACACCCACAGGGGTTGATGGATGAGGAAGCTACTTGAATGAACACGAGTAACTTACAACCTTTACACCCCTGTTTGGTTGGGCTGCCCCGCTTTCCTTTGGGACGTGCGTCTTGTCAGCGGTAACCTACCCACGCGGAACGAAGTATACACATATTAATTAGGAATCACTTACCGAACCTGTCTTGATCGGTTTTACCTGTAGCTTTTGCATTTTACTGTTTAGATTCCACTTCTTTGAGGACAATATATACTGTTCCATTTTGGTCAAATTGACCCAGTAATTGTTATGGAAACCAACCTTAGGTGATTGAATTAAGTCTCTGATTATAAGGCCTAACGACTGATGAATTTTAAGCCATTTTGAAATAGTTACCACATCTAATTTAGACAACTCAGTCGTTAAATCTTCATTCTGACTTGTGTTTTCTCTATTTAAAGCGTATTCCCATTGACCATGCGCTATTTTATTTCTCAGCAAACTTGGATTAACAATAAACTCATTAATAATACTGTGGAGATAATCTCTTCTTGTCTTAAGATCATCGTTCATTTGCCAATTTCCAACCTTGTCCATCGCAAGGTCAATCATTGTCTTCCAGCCTGCTTCTATATTATTATTTTTAGCTGCCTTTATCTGGCTAATTTCTGTACTATTAAACCCTCGGGGTGTATGAACAATTTGAATAAATTCAGCTTCGGATAGCGTGCAGTGTAATAGCGCTAAAAGCTTAGTTTTAATCTCAACTTGAAAGCTATCGTTTTTTCTTAAGTAAAAATTTATGTCTTTGATTATACTCTTTTGAACTTGTTTAAGCCGCCTTACATTTTTGCTTTGTAACACATATAAATCATAAATCTGTTTGTCAGTCATAACTTTCTCGTAAAATAAGAGGGGGGAGTGGGAATCGAACCCACATCAAACACTTATTGCTAAGCATTTTGCATTAGGCCATATTATGCTACCCCCATATTGTTCTACACATGTAAAAGCATATGTCAGGTGTTTTATACTTGGGTATTTAAAGTACCACCTATAGGCTTCAATAAGTTCACCCTGTCAGCCGCAAGCTGCCTAACTCATTTATTTGTCCTGTGGGGCATACGCTTTGTCGCACAAAATCCGGAAATGAAAGTCTAGAACTGCCCTATTGAGCCATGCGACCTGTCGCCGAGACGCTGGTACTCACTACTTTTTGGACCCGCACCCAACGCCAACAGGGGCTGATGGCCACTAAGACCACTTCAAACCACTAACGTAACGCCCTGCCTTTACACCCCTGTTTGGTTGGGCTGCTCGGCTTCCTCACCGGCGAGCCTCCTGTCGCCCGACAGGGTGACAGCGCGAAGCGAACAACAACATACCTATCCGCTTAAAGCCGAACGCGAAGCCTCACGCTACGTTTTAGAGCCGACATGTCACTACCTCTCTCGTGTCGAACGTATCCTTTTTCGCTTCCTTTTCGAGTCGCTTCTCGTGTCGCAGACAACCCAAAAAGCTGCCCAACTCAGGCGTTTGTGCTGTCGACCGCAAGCCGCCCAACGAGCCAAACAGCCCGACTTCGAGACGTGCTTGCTGTCGCACACAAGCTCACGCTACGTCCTTTCTGCTGTTCGGACCACCCAACATACTATTGTACGCAAGTCTGCTTAATATAAAATCCTTGATAAGCAGTTAATTAATATTAAGCGTTACTCTCAGAAATTACACTTCGATGAGTATATACATATTCGTATCGAATAGCTACACATATATAGGTAGACTCACCTATTTTTGCAAACAATATGGCAAAAATAGTTCCTATTACTCAATTGGTTGAGCGAGTTTGGGATATTCATGGTTTCCCCAACTACTTTTTCGGACATGATAAACAATTATACCGTTTCGACTCAAGAGGGCAGGTAAAAACCAATAAACGAGTCATCATTGGTACTACGCAAGGGTACATTCTGAAACGAAAATTCTATAGTTTATCACAGCTTCGTCCGCTACTCCGGCCACATATTCTATAAGAACGGTCAACTATAAATCATCAAGCGGACTTCTAAGCGTGCTTATTTTATCGGCTGTTACATGAGTATAACGCATAGTCGTCAAGATACTTTCATGCCCGAGTAGTTGCTGGATATATCGAATATCGGTACCAGCTTCCAGTAAATGGGTAGCAAAGCTATGGCGTAGTGTATGGATACCACCTTTTTTCTGAATGCCCGCAGCATAAATGGTATCACTATACACTTGCTGAATAGTACGATTAGCAATTGGCTCACCTGTTTCCAGATCTTCGAACAAAAATGTTTGATGTGATCCAATGATGGCTGTATGGTGATTAAGATACGCTCGAAGTATTTTCTCCAGTTTTGCCGTCAGCACCACAACGCGGTCTTTCTTCCCCTTACCTCCCCGAATACTAATGAGCCGACGCATCCAATCAATGTCGGTCAAACGTAATTGAGCAACTTCGCTAAGTCGTATACCAGTAGCATAGACCAACATAAAAAGTGTACGGTATTTTTGGCTTGTTGTAGCGCTGAATATTGCCTTCACCTCAGCCACACTATACACAATTGGGAGTTTAGTGGCCTGTCGGGGGTAGTCGATCTCGTAGAACTCTTTGTCCCGAAGCAACACTTTCTCCTGATAAAACTTCCACGCATTTATATGGATATTGAGCGTAGACGAACTCAATCGTTTCTTCTCTACCAGAAATAGTAAATACGCCTGATACTGAGGTTTAGCAAGTTCATTAATCGATTTAGGCTTACTATAACGAATGAGTGCGATAATAGCCTGTTTATAATTCCTGAGCGTTTTATAGCTATAATTCTGGATACGCAGGGTGTTACACAGTGAAATGACAACTGGATGTTTATCAAACTCTCCCAAGCGTGGAGCAAAGCGGAACGACAGTCGATGCGCACCTGCAATACATCTCGGTGGCCAGGACGGGTTAGCGGCCTGCTCTATTTCAGCATTGGTAGCACCAGGCTTATAGAGTCGTACAATGGCTTCATCGAACCGACAATAATCCTTCCCAAACAATTTCCCAATCTGCACAATAGACTCACGTGTATTTGGTACAAGCCAGCACCGACGAGAAAAACTCCACCTTCGACCACGAATTTCACGGATTAAATTATTGCCAACGGGATCTTGGGGAAAAGAGACGGCCAACAGAGTGGAGTCCTTCTCATCGATACGAATCGTAATCATCAGCGCTTCATTGTTTGGTATAGACTTGAATCAGTTTCGTTCGGCTGCTGATACCTACGGCCACATAAGTAGGCCCAGCCTGTAAAACATATCGCCCGGATACAATCAACCCTTTGAAGCGTTTCACCCAGGCTTCTACGTCTTCAGGCTTATAGTATTTTGTGTTCCCAAATACACTGACTGGATAGAGTCGAAACGCTTCCCGAAGTCGCTCAAAGGCAATGGGTGTGATATTGTACTTTAAGCAGATCAGTTGCTTACTTAAACAGCCCGACGTTGATGTTGCTTTAGGTGGCTGAGTCAATCTGGGCTTAAATCGGGAAAGCGCTTCCTGTTCCAGCCGATCCAGGTCGCTGGCTTCGCAGGTGTGGAAGCGAACCCGAACAAAATTCAGGCCCGAAACCCGATGCTCCAGCAGTCGCGACTGGAGATTTACAGTTTGTCCTACATATATGATTTCATTGTCTGCATCCAGCAAATAATAGATGCAGGGATGGGGCGTCAGCAGCGCAACGCTATCCAGAATTTGGCCCAGGTCAAGGCACGTTTGGGGTGTTTTTTCGGTGATTTTCATGCTTTAAATATACCACAAACAATACTTATATACAACAAAAAATACATATATTTTTTACCTTTGTTTCATGGCAGGAAGACGAGAAAAGAAGAGCAGTATTCAGGGAAAATGGCTCAAAGAAGCTCTGGCCGCGCAAGACATGACGGTCTACCGATTAGCGAAAGAATTGGGGTACAGCCGGGAAAAATTCTACCGGCATATCGGCAACAAAACGTATCTGAGCAGCGAGTCGCTTGCCGAAATAGCGGGCAAATTCCCGACCATGAACATGCGCTATGTGCTTACGGGAGAAGGAACACCGACGACCGGCAAGTAAAATTGACGTTCGATGTATGGATAAAAAAAAATAGGACTTTCTAAAGAAGTCCTATTTGAAGAATCGACAATAGCGAAGTAAAAAAGACCAGACCAGATTATTAACGGATGTTACGCCAAGATCATTGAACTCTTCCGATTTTGGCGTAACATCAGCCCCTTCTTATAACTCAAACGTGATACCCTGTGCCAAAGGCATGGTGGTGCCATAATTGATGGTGTTGGTTTGTCGACGCATATACGCTTTCCAGGCATCAGAGCCCGACTCACGTCCACCACCCGTTTCTTTTTCACCTCCAAAAGCCCCGCCAATTTCAGCCCCCGACGTACCAATGTTCACGTTGGCAATTCCACAATCAGACCCGGCCATCGACAGGAAACGTTCGGCTTCGCGGAGGTTCAGGGTAAAAATTGCCGACGACAAGCCCTGCGGCACACCATTCTGTTGCGAAATAGCATCTTCTAACGTACTGTATTTGAGCAAATAAAGAATAGGAGCAAATGTTTCGCGCTGGACAACCGGCCAGCTGTTTTTGGCTTCAGCAATACAGGGGCGCACGTAACAGCCCGATTCGAAACCTAACCCTTCAATCACACCGGGCTCAACCAAAAAACGACCACCTAAGTCTCGTATCTCATTTACAGTGGCCAGATAGCCCTGTACAGCCGACTGATCAATAACGGGCCCAACATGAAACGACTCATCTAATGGGTTGCCAATACGCAGTTGCGCGTAGGCTTTTTTGAGTCGAGCTTTCACTTCATCGTAAATACTTTCCTGAACAATAATTCGGCGCGTAGTGGTGCACCGCTGACCGGCTGTCCCTACCGCGCCAAACACAATAGCTGGAATGGCCATATCCAGATCGGCATGTTCCGATACGATGATCGCGTTGTTACCGCCCAGTTCGAGCAGGCTTTTCCCCAATCGCCCGGCAACAGCCTCGGCTACCGCTTTACCCATGCGGGTACTGCCCGTTGCCGATACGAGCGCTACCCGTGGATCACGAGCCAGCCACTCGCCCGCTTCATGTCCACCTGTAACCAAGCAGGATACGCCTTCAGGCACATCATTGTTTCGCAATACATCGCCAATAATCTGCTGGCAGGCCAGAGCGGTTAAGGGCGTTTTTTCCGACGGCTTCCAGATACACACATCTCCGCATACCCAGGCAAGCATAGCATTCCACGACCAAACCGCTACCGGAAAATTGAAGGCCGAAATAATACCGACAATCCCCAACGGATGCCATTGTTCCAGCATTCGGTGGGCAGGTCGTTCGGAATGCATCGATAAGCCATAGAGCTGCCGCGACTGACCTACCGCAAAATCGCAGATGTCGATAATTTCCTGAACCTCCCCCAGCCCTTCCTGCAATGATTTACCCATCTCATAACTAACCAGGGTGCCCAATTCTCGTTTGTAACGCCGAAACTGATCGCCCATCTGCCGAACAATCTCGCCCCGGCGCGGTGCCGGAACCAGTCGCCATTCGGCAAAAGCCGCTTGTGCCGTCTCGACAACACGGTCGTAATCGGCCCGCGTCGATAGATGAACGCGCGCAATCAATTGGCCATCGGCGGGCGAATAGGAATCAAGGGGCTTATGACTGCCGACGGTGTCGGTGGGCCAGAAGTTCTGTCCGGTGCTGGTGCCAGGCTTAATTGGCTGCGTGGGTAGGGGAAGAATAGACTGCATAGCTACGTTTGTGGTTTGTTGAGACGAAGGCAAATCTACCGGCCTTTACGCAAACAATGCCTATTAAATGACAAACTTTTTGCCGTACGATCGGTTAAAGCAGAACACTCAATGATCCGTATAAACGGCACAACGTTATGAAAATCAAGCAATCTTTTGGTCTCTTCACGCTTGGAATCGTGCTGACCATCACTACTGGCAGAGCGCAGACAACTCCGGTTGGCGCTGCCACCTCAACAACTTATCCGCAAGGGGCTATCACTCCCGATTCAATCTCCCCCAAGGCGGCAGCCCGTAACCAAAAACGAGCCATGCGGCAGTCGAAAAAACTGATGAATCAGAATGCCAAAGCGGGAAGTAACGGTACCACCAATACGTCGGTACAGGATGCCCGCTACCGGGAAAGTTCGGCCAGTGATGGCACAACGATGAACAACAGTAATTTAACCAATTACAACTCCAACAATGCCACCAACCCAACCAGCGGTGTGGGCAGCAATCCCAACACCCTGAAAAGTACACCAAACCAGTACAATGAGTCCAAAACAACGAATGCTGTGAATTCAGATGCAGGGAATGTTGAAGCGGTGAAAGGGGCCACAATGACCGAAACGCCAGCCGTAAAAGCAGGAAGCACAGTTCGGAATACCAGTATTGGCGACTTTATGTCCTCATCGCCTAATTACACAACGCTTCAGAATGCTCTTCAATCATCTGATTTATTCGACATGCTCAAAGGAACCGGTCCTTATACCCTCTTCGCGCCTACCAATAATGCCTTTAAAAAACTCCCACCCGCTGTACAGGCAGGTTTACTGGACGGCAGCAACCAGGCAGCCCTGAAGCAGTTGCTATCGTACCATGTTTTGGCAGGCTCGCTAAATAAAGAAGAACTAAGTAAAAAGATTAAAGCTGCAAAAGGAAAAGCGCAACTCAAAACGGTATCGGGTGGTATGCTTACTGCTTCGCTTGATGGCGATGGGCGTATCGCCTTAACGGATGAGCAGGGAAATACAGCCCACCTCGACAATACCGATTATCGCCAGGCGAATGGAATCGTTTATGGCCTCGATAGCGTCCTTATGCCCAAAGCAGGGGCCTCAGCCTTTAGATAAAAAAATCGTTCAAACGCAAACATATTGTTTTTGTATCGCAAAATAAGTTATAGTTGTAGTCGAATCGATGCAAGTCGCTTTATACTAAACGATTTGCATCGATTTTTGACATTTGGTTTGAGCCAATCCTGAAAAACAGCTTTTTCTATAGTAGTATAATGATTGTGGACCTGCTGGGGCCCATTCATTTTTTAAAATTCTCTCTATATTTGGTCATCTTAATACCTATTGCGTGAAACGCCAGTCCTCTTTAGTGTCAGAAAGTGTCTTGATCGAAAAGCTAATTCAGCGCGATCAACAGGCATTTCAATGGCTTTACGATCAGTACTCCCCAGCCCTCTACGGGGTTGTGTTACGTATCGTGCGCGACGACGAACAAGCGGCCGATCTCCTGCAAGATATTTTCGTTAAAATCTGGAAAAACTTAGATGGATACGATTCCAGTAAGGGACGTTTGTTCACCTGGATGCTAAATGTTGCCCGTAATACAGCCATCGATTCGTTACGTGCCCGTAAAACTCAACCCTCTAACGCAATCCGAACTGACGAGGAGAACGTACATATTGTTGATCGGCAGCATAATACAGAGCAACCGAATCCTGAGCACATCGGCATTAAGGAAGTAGTCGATCAGTTAAGACCTGATCGCAAACAACTTATTGACCTGGTTTACTTCGGAGGGTATACGCATGAAGAAGCCGCCGAAAAGCTAAACCTGCCACTTGGAACGGTAAAAACCCGAGTGCGGGCCGCCCTGCAGGAGCTGAAACAACTATTTAAGTAATGAACGTACTCAAACAATTATGAACGTCACGGAATACATAGCGTCAGGTATCTTAGAGTCTTACGTCATGGGCGCGGTGAGCGACCAGGAACGACGCGAGGTCGAGTGCCTTTCGTCTATTTATCCTGATATACGGCACGAACTTGACCAACTATCAGAAGCGCTCGAAAACTATGCTCTTTTGCATAGCGTAGAGCCCCCCGTTTCCGTAAAAGACAAGTTGCTTCAACAACTTAATTTCGAGAAACCCGTAGTAGAAGCTGAAAAAGAAACGATTATTCGCCCTATGCCAGTCAATTTGGCAACAGAAGGCCCCGCTACAACTGGACTCGCCTTTCGGACTACCTGGGTCGTAGCGGCATCGGTTGGGTTACTGGTACTACTATTTTCATTCTTCTTATTATCGCAGTTACGCACAAATCAGAAAACGCTGGCCGCTACTCGGGCCACAAACGAAACCCTCCAAGCGGAGATGCGCCAGCTTCGCGAAAACCAAAGCCAGAGTAATCAGGCTTTAGCTATGTTACGCCAACCCGGCCTGCGAACCATCGAGTTACAAGGGAATGAAAAGGCCCCGCAGGGCACTATGCTTGTTTTATGGAATAGCCGCACCCATCAGGTAGCCGTTGATGTTCGCTCACTCCCTGCCCTTCCTGCCGATAAGCAGTACCAGCTTTGGTGCATGGTAGATGGAAAACCGGTTGATGCAGGTGTGTTTGAAGCAACCAACGGAAATGCGTTAATGCAGCGTCTGAATCGCTCTGTCAATCGGGCTGATGCGTTTGCGGTGACGGTTGAAAATCGTGGAGGAAGCCCTACACCTACCCTCTCCACCTTGCTGGCTATAGCCACGGTAAATGCCTGAACGAGTCTCTCTGTTTTCTTGTTTTTACAATAACCGCATACGTAGGTGGTTAGGAAATTCTGTTGGCTGCAAAAGCCGACGAATGAAATCCTAATGCACGAAGAAAACGTATATCAACTCATAATCCTTACGCATAAAACCTATGAAAAATATCCTGCTTTTTTTATTGCCAGCGTGTCTGTTTACCAGTGTTGCCTTTAAAAACGTCGGTACCCTAGATGATACACCACCTAAGAAAGTCGTGAAAACGAATGCTGAGTGGAAGAAGATTCTAACGCCAGATCAATACGCGGTACTGCGGGAGCACGGAACCGAACGGGCCTTCACCAGTCCGTTAAATGATATTCATGATCATGGCACATTTTACTGTGCAGGTTGCCATAGTCCCTTATTCTCGTCCGATACAAAGTTTAATTCGGGCACGGGTTGGCCAAGCTTTTATGCGCCGATTTCGAAAACAGCTGTTCATGAAGAGACCGATAAATCATATGGTATGGTTCGTACCGAAGTACTGTGTAGCGTTTGCGGAGGTCATTTAGGTCACGTGTTCAATGATGGCCCCAAACCTACCGGACTTCGTTACTGCATGAATGGCGTAGCCATGACATTCGAGAAAAAATAAAAAGAGAAGGAAAAGGAGCGGACGGATATCGCTGTTAGTGAATTTCCTCTCGTCCCCTTCCTCCCTCTACTTCTTTCCCCTCTTTCCTAATAACCAGCCGGGCTGTATATACAGTCCGGCTTTTGTATATCACATCGGCCAAAAATACGTTATCTTTGACACCCCGTCCGGCCCAACTCGGCTGGGGTTAATTTGCTTCCGTTTTAGGAAGCTAACTGCCACAGAGCAGTTACTTGTAGAGCTAAGTCGAGTATTCTTAGAAAAAAAAGCATGAGTCAATATAGGGAGCGATTCCGCGCTGTTCGGCACGCTTTTGGAGCATTTCGACAACGGATTCGACAACGCCAGATGATAGGCAATGTCAAACGCGGAGTAGGCCGACAGATCGCGAGAATCGCAGGTGAAGATCGGGTTAATTCATGGGTAGCAACCTACCGAGATTACAAGGATCGTTTCCGTTCGTTTGTTCATCAATATATAGATCCTGAAGCCTGGTATTATCCGTACCTAAAAAATGGCGTTAAGGGTTTTCTCTGGGCTTTTTTGGCTTTGGGCATCTACGTCTTCATGCTCAACTATAACTTCCTGTGGTTAACAGGAGCTATGCCTAGCGTAGAGGAGTTGAAAAACCCGAAGCTTAATCAGGCATCGGAGATTTACTCGCAGGATGGCGTAATGATTGGAAAGTTTTACGCCGAAAACCGGACACCAATCAAGTACGAAAATATTCCCAAATCCCTCATCAACGCACTCATTGCCACAGAAGATGTCCGTTTCTATGACCACGGTGGCGTCGATCCGCGCGCTATTGGTCGGGCAGTGGTTACGTTTGGCCGCGATGGAGGTGGTTCGACCATCACACAACAGTTAGCGAAAAATCTGTTTAAAACCCGCCGAAAAACCACTACAGGCTTACTTACGCGCATTCCGTTGATTCGGAAAGTCATTTATAAGTCTAAAGAATGGCTAATGGCGCTCAAACTGGAGCGAAACTTCACGAAAGATGAAATCATTACCTACTATTTCAACACGGTGGATTTCGGAAGTAATGCCTTTGGCCTGAAAACAGCTGCCCGCACGTTTTTCAACAAAGAACCCGACAGTCTGAATGTACAGGAAGGTGCCGTATTGGTTGGCTTGCAGAAAGCGACAACGAGCTATAACCCACTCAAAAATCCAGATCGCTCCCGCGAACGCCGGAATGTAGTGCTAGGTCAAATGGCCAAGTATAAATTCCTGACTAAGCATCAGTCAGATTCGATTAGTGCTTTACCGTTGGTAACTGATTTCACACCCGAGAATCCATACTCAGGCCCAGCCAGTTACCTCAAAAACGCGGTTCAGGATTATGTAAAAAAATGGGGCGAAGAAAACGGGTATGATCTATATACCGACGGTTTGCGGATTATTACCACCATCGACTCGCGTATGCAACGCTACGCCGAGGAAGCGACGGATGAGAAAATGAAGCAGTTGCAACGCACATTCAATAATCACTGGCGCGACCGCAACCCCTGGACGGATGAAGATGGAAAGGAAATTCCGGCCTTTATCGACTCGGTAGCCCGCCGTACGGAACGCTATAAAACCCTAAGTAAACGTTTTTTGCCGCTATACCCGGATTCGGTCATGTATTACATGAAGAATGTGAAGTACAAAATGCGGGTATTTAGCTGGGATAATAAGCGTCATTACGATTCTACCGAAATGACCCCCTATGACTCCATTGCCTATTACAAGCACTTCCTGCAATCGGGCATGGTGGCTATGGACCCTCGTACGGGCTATATTCGGGCGTGGGTTGGTGGTCTGGATTACGACTATTTTAAATACGATCACGTAAAGCAGGGGAAACGTCAGCCGGGTTCCACTTTCAAGCCGTTCGTTTATACCACGGCTATCGACGATACGCTTAGTAACTTAAGTCCTTGCGACCGTATTCAGGATAAGCCATTCAGAAAGGAATATCGGGAAAACGGGGAAGATAAAATCTGGGAGCCTCGCAATTCAACCGGCTTTTATTCGTACTCGAATATGACGTTGCGCAGAGCTATGGCGCGATCCGTGAATTCAATTACGGCCCAGTTAACAGATCAGGTTGGCCCCGAACGGGTAGCTGAATATGCTCACCGAATGGGAATTAAGAGCCGCTTACAGGCTGTTCCCTCCATCGGCTTAGGTTCCTCGGACGTTTCGTTGTATGAATTGGTAGGCGCCTACTGTACCTTCGTTAACGACGGCGAATCTACCGAACCCATTATTGTTCAGCGGATTGAAGATCGGGACGGAAACGTTATTGAAACGTTCACAAGTCAACATAAGCGGGCTATTAGCCCCGAAAGCGCATTCCTGATGCGCTACATGCTTCAGGGCGGTTTGCAGGAAGCAGGTGGTACGTCTCAGAATTTATGGTCCTTTGATTTATTCAAGAACCATAACGAAATGGGTGGCAAAACCGGGACCACCTCCAACAACTCAGACGGTTGGTTTGTCGGCGTATCCAATAACTTAGTGGTTGGAGCCTGGGTAGGTGGTGATGACCGCAGTATCCACTTCCGATCAACCGATTTGGGCGAAGGTGCCAAAACGGCATTGCCTTTGGTTGGGCGTTTTCTGGAGAAAGTTTACGCCGATCCGAAGTTCAAGAATTTGCAGGGGCCATTCCCAAAAGCTGATGGTAGCGTTACCAAAAACTACCTAAACTGCGGCCCTTCGGGCGATGAAGAGACGACAGATGAGTCAGATTCAACCGATGTTTACGGTGAATATGGCGACTCAACACTTGTCCCGACGCCCCCGGCACCTGACGCAAACACGCCACCCGATACCACGAAAGGGGCTCAATAAGATCGCAAAAAAGCTAGCGGGCCAAACTTCTCTATCCCTTTTTGAGTTTCAGTCAAAAAGGGATAGAGAAGTTTGGCTACTAATTTGCAGGAGAATTATCCACGCTACACGGGAATGAAACGCTTTTTAAAAATCTTTCGCTGGGCATTATTAACGCTATTGGTCTTAGCCGCTGGTATCGTTGTAGCAGCCTGGTTTGTTGATTCCCGGCAAACAACGGAAGAGTTAGCTGAAGAGTTTGAAGGGCAGCGTGTTCGCCCAACTGTTCATTCCTATCAGGTAAGTGGTGGTGATGCCTCCGAGCAATCCCGCACGATTCGTTTCATCGAGACGCCTGCACCTGCTGGTGATTCGGCCTTACCAGTTGTTTTGTTTGTGCACGGCGCGCCTAGCTCGCTGTCATTTTTCAAGGAATTTTTCAAAGATACCCTGTTGCTCAATCGGGCTCAGTTAGTCGCTGTGGACCGGCCAGGTTATGGCTTCTCAGATTTTGGGCGGGTTGAAACGTCGATCATTCGGCAGGCAGAGTTATTACAACCACTCATTGATCGATACCGTAAAGCGCCTTATCTAATGATTGTTGGCTCATCGTATGGCGGGTCTGTATCAGCACGGCTGGCGATGAATAACCCGGATCGAGTTGATCACGTTGTGTTTGTTTCCTCAGCGTTGGGGCCGGGTCTGGAACGGACGTATCCGATCAGTTATTTCGCCGATAGTCCGCTGATTCGTTGGGGCGTCCCTCCTCTTCTCCGCTTGGCCAATGATGAAAAACTAGCCCATCGGAAAGCCCTCGAAGCCATTTTACCCGACTGGCCTAAAATTCGAGCGAACATAACCATGCTGCATGGTCAGCGAGATGAATTGGTCTATCCAACCAATGTATCGTTTGCGCAGCATCATTTAATCAACGCACAGGTAAAGCAATTTTTACTCCCCGAAAATCGCCATGACATCGTGTTCAACAAACGCGAGTACATGACGCAAATCATCCTCGACATTCTAAATCGGCGCGCCGTAAAAGAAACGAGTAAAGTAAAAGCGATGGCCGTGAAGTTGAAAGTAGACGAAGCAACTCAACTTTAATTAAAATAGAAACGTCATACCAGCATTAATTTTACATGAATCTCAGGTAGTTGCCGCATCGATTCAATAGTTAATCAAAAAATCATCTATGACCTATGTGACCCATCGGGGTCACACAAAAATATAGCTATTGGCTTCTCTCTCGCATAGATGTAATGAAAATCAAATTCTTCATAGCGCGTCCACACTCACTATCGTCCTGCTTATAGCGTATCCAGGCCTTTAAACTGTCTACATTGGCTGGTAATGTGTCGGGGAAAAAAGCCGCAGGCACATTATGTGTCTGATACCTTTCGGAGCCAATTCGAACGGCTAAGTTGCTACAACACATACATAAAGCTGTAACCCGATATCGGTAAATAGTAGCAGCAGTTTCCTTTGGCTCAAGCAGTTGACAGCCATTCAAGAGAATCAAACTTAGTAATAGAAGCAAAGAGCGCATAACTAAATTGATTTTTCTCAGCAGACCCTTATCGAAAGGTGAAGGTTGGAAAACTTGTTTTCCAAGCAGAATAACTATAATGATAGAAGAGTGAATTACTTCCTTTTCGCCCTTTCTTCCCGCTCCTCCTTTTTCCCTTTTTATAGCACCAACGCGGGCATCCAGAACACGCCATCGCCCAGCCACCGGTAGCGTTCATTTTTGAGGAAATAAGCCGGATAACGCTGAATGCCATACAATGTCAGACTCATCAGCGCGAGCATTAATGCTGAACGTTGAGCAAATCGATCCTCGACCAGGAAACATAGGGCGAGGCCCGTACCAATAATCACGAACGTAAGCCAGCGTAAAATCAGATCACAACGACTAGCACCCCATTCACTGGCTAACGAAAACATTGGTCGATTCGGTGATTCGGCTTGTTCCATTACCGCAAACAGGAGAAGATTTTGAAAAGCAATGCCTGTAAACATCAGGCACTCAACGATTTCAGCAGTGCTTACGGTTGGTCGTTGCACCCATACACTGCCCCAAATACCCACAGAATACAAGGTTGCTACAAGCGGTTCTTTTAGCAGCAAAGCCGGATGATAGGCAGGAAGCCGAAAAACGGCACCGACGTAGGCAATGCAAATAGCACCTAGTACAATGCCAAATTTCACGACACTACTCGGCAGAAAAAACGTTAAAACGAGCGCCAAACCTGCGCTGCCAATGACCAGCCGCCACAGGATAGGAGCATACTCGCGATGAAATTGATGGCGTGGCGTTAAGGATTGCCCCGTCGAATTACTAGCATCCTTCTGGACATCGAGCAGACGGTCGACGGTATAAATAATAAACACCACCAAGGCTAATACAATAGGCGTGGCCCAGTGAATAGGGTCAACGTCGGACAATCGGGCCGCCATCTTGTTCGATAGTACAGCCCCAATAATGACCGGGAAACTCAGATAGTAAAGATTTCGGATATAGACAAACAAAGGACTTAACGTAAAGGAGTAGTTTTTTTTCGTTCAGCAATAGATAACCATTCGTGGTTATGCATTTAACGCGGGTGGGGCCAGCCAGGCCTCCTGATAACGTAACACCTCCGTTAACTGGCCAACACGTAATGTTCCTAAGACAGGATTTCCCGTTGATTTAGCTAGCACATTCTGTCCGAACAGGATTTTGGTATTCCATTTTCGATAGGTCGTTAGCGTACGCAAGGGTTCTTTGCCCTTCTCTCCCGTTTCAGGGTCAATCGTGGTTAGTACACAACGGGCACAGGGCTTAACGCCGTAGAACTCCAGATCGCCCATCCGGAATTCGGCCCAACTGTCTTCTTGATAAGGTGTAGTTCCTTCCACAACCACATTCGGTCGAAAGCGAAGCATCGACATGGGCTCGGACAATCGATCGTTAAGACAATCGAGGGATGCCTGGCTAATCAGCAGATAAGGATATCCATCGGCAAAACTAACCATGTCGTTATCGCGGGCGTATTTTGGATCAACAGCCCGCTGCGTGGTTTCGGGCATAAAGACTAAACGGCAGGTATTCCCCAGAACCGCCGAGAACCATCGATCGGCTTCATCACTAACCGTTCGGGCGGGTACGTCTTTGCTATCCCAGATGTTCACCAGCATCGTTTCGGTTGAGTTTCCTCCCGAAAGTGGCAATTCAAGCACGTTATCAGGGTTGTGGCGGTGCCAAACCCGTAGTAACTCACCCGAAACGTCGGACAGCTGAATGGCCACATCGAGCAGGGCCATCTGATGGTAAGTTCGCTGCGTCATAAACTCGCCCTCCGGCGTAACCAGCATGAACCGACGGTCGTTTCGAAAGCCTTTCTCTTCAACAATAACCTCCGACACAGAGATGCCACTCAGCGATTTGATTGGGTAGATGTATAGTTCAGAAATAGTCATAATAGCTGGCGCGAGTATGTACTCGTGCCTATTTATATTGCCAGCATTCGCTGGACTATTGTCTATCCATAAGTCAGTGAATACTGACGAAATTAAAGACACAGGTGTATACCCGCGCCAGTTGCTCCTATTACATACTCATTCTCGGCAGGGGGCTAACGGTTTGGGCCGTAAACTCTGCCTGCTCGTATTTAAACTGGGCCGCCATTGCAATCATAGCAGCATTGTCGGTACAATATTCAAATCGCGGAATATACACATTCCAGCCTTGTGCTTCGCCAAGTTGCGTCAGCGCCGTACGCAAACCACTATTGGCCGATACTCCGCCTGCAATGGCTATTTCACGAATACCCGTTTCGCGAACAGCTCGTTTTAACTTGGCCAGCAGCATTTGAATAAGCGTATGCTGAATGCTGGCACAAATATCTGCCAGATTCTCGGCAATAAAAGCAGGATTATTTTTTGTGTTATCCCGCAGAAAATACATGATTGCCGTTTTAATACCACTGAATGAGAAATCCAGATTCGGCATCTCGCTCATCGGAAACCGAAAAGCTAGCGGGTTCCCTTCTGTCGCATACTTATCGATCAGCGGACCACCCGGATACGGCAAGCCCAGTAACTTGGCCGATTTATCAAACGCTTCGCCCACAGCATCGTCCATTGTTTGGCCAATAACGGCCATGTCGAGTGGGCCATCCACCCGAACAATCTGGGTATGCCCCCCGCTAACGGTCAGGCACAAAAACGGGAATGCAGGCTTAGGATTCTCAATAAAATGAGCCAGTACATGCGCCTGCATGTGATTCACTTCAATGAGCGGGATGTTTAGCCCCAAAGCCAGCGCTTTGGCAAATGAAGCTCCGACCAGCAAGGACCCTAATAAGCCAGGTCCGCGGGTAAAAGCAACGGCTGATAACGCATTTTTCGGTAAATTTGCGTCAGTTAATGCTCGCTCGACTACAGGCAAAATATGCTGCTGATGCGCCCTTGAGGCTAGTTCGGGCACAACACCCCCGTATTGTTCGTGAATTAACTGGGTGGCAATTACGTTCGACAGAATGTGCCCGTCGGCCAAAACAGCCGCCGAGGTTTCGTCGCAGGAAGATTCAATGGCTAAAATATTCACTTTACAAAACTAATGGATAATGATTTCTCCCAGAATAAACAATGGAAGTTGTGACTAAACCGTTCCCTCAGTTAGTAGTCTAAACTACATTCCATTTCGTTATTCATTGTATCTTAGGTCTTTCCGCACTGGATGCGTCAGTTTTTCTCCATATTCCTTAAAACCCTACTCTACCTCGTTCTGACGGTATTCGTATTGTCGTTGGGAATTTTGTTGAGCCTGCAAATTCCGGCGGTCCAAACGCGCTTAGCTCAAAAAGGTGCAGAATGGCTTTCGTCAAAACTTCTCTTTCCTGTTGATATTGAGGGGGTTTCGATCAAATGGTTCGACTCGATAACCCTCGAGAAACTAACGATTAAAGACTATCAGGGACGGCCAATGATTCGCGTGGGTCGGCTCGATGCAGATTATCATCTCCAACATCTTCTCGACTCCTCGGCGTATAACATACATATAGATGAGATAGTGCTCTATCGACCTGATGTTCAGATGATTAAAAATCCGAAGAATGGCGATACAAATCTCGATGATTTCATTGCCCGGATTGAACAACTCACCTCCGATCCTACCAAGCCGAGCATTCCGAATCAGAATGTTCCGTTTACGGTTGGCCATATTCATTTGGTGGATGGTGCCTATACGCTCGAAGATCCGCGTGAGCCGTTTATGCACGATAAAAACAGCTTCGACTATAATCACTTCACGCTCCAACACCTGAACGCCGAAGTCAGTGACTTTTTAGTCTTAGGCGATACGATTGCCTTCAATGCCAAAGGCTTATCAGGTGTTGACCGGGACTCCCGTATAAAAATCCGGCAGTTAGATACGCGCTTTTTGTATTGCAACACTAAAATGGAATTAGGGCAATTGTACGCCCATATTGGCAATTCCATTATCCGAAATGAGTTGGTTTTTCATTACGATAAACCATCGGCATTTAGCGATTTCAACAGCCGAGTGATTATGCAGGCTCGGTTTCGTGACAGCAAAGTCCAGTCATCTGATTTAGGTTACTTCTCTGATTATCTGCGCGATCTGCACGAAACCTGGACACTGACAACCAACTTTACGGGTACGGTTAACGACTTCCGGCTTCGGAATACCGATCTACGCTTTGGTCTTAACGGACGGAGCCGATTGACTGGTGATATCGCGTGGAAAGGTTTGCCCGACATGGATAAAACGACGGTCAATTTTGCCTTTACGCCATCCACGGTCAACATGGCCGATATTCGGCAATATTACCCCGATTCATCCTTCAACAAGACTATCCAAAAGCTCGGCACTGCCACTTTCGACGCCACTTTTGTAGGGGCGTTCGATGATTTTAAAACCAAAGGAACATTCCAGACAAGCATTGGCAGCGTGACGGGCGATCTGGCGCTTAAGCTGGCGACTAAAGCTACTCAAACAACCTATACTGCGAATTTAAAGGCGACTAATCTTGACCTGGGCCAACTCATCAACGATCCCGATGAGTTTGGGAAGATCGATGGCGAAGGCCGCATTACGGGCAAAGGCACTGATCTAAAACAGGCAACAATCGACTTCGATGGCAAGTTTGGGCGCTTTGGCTGGCAAGGCTATGCTTACCAGAATGTAGCCGCACGTGGCAACTTGCTGAAAGCGCTTTTCCAGGGTCAACTACACATCAATGACCCAAATCTGGCGTTTGACCTCGATGGAGAATTTAAGTTAAGCAGCACTAAGAATCACTACGATCTTCGTGGGAACGTTCAACATGCCGATCTTCGGGCGCTGGGTTATGTAACAGATTCTCTCTCCGTGAAAACAGCCTTAGATGTTCAGTTGGAAGGGAATAAACTGGATGATATTGTTGGGAAAGCGGTATTCAATAATGCCACCCTCGGTTTGAATAAGCGAAATCTTAACGTCGATAAACTTACCCTTCTATCCTCTATTGAAAACAAGGCAAGTGGTTCGCCCGATTCGGTCGGAACCCAACGCTATTTCGATCTCGACTCGGATTTCCTGACAAGCCGACTACAAGGTAATTTCCAGCCCCAACGCACGATTGACGACCTGACTCGGCTTGTGCATGAATACCTGCTCCATTTTAAAGGTGATGCGGCTGGTATGAAGGCTTATTACGAGCAGAAACGAAAGCTGGCAAGTCGTACATTAGGTCGGAAATTAATCAACCAACCAACCAGGTATGGCGTTGATTACCAGATCATCACCAAAAACAGTACGCCTTTATTGGCTTTTCTGGGCTCGTCGGATTTCATAGCGCCCGCCACCCGAATCGAAGGTCGGTTTACGGAAGACAATACCTCATTTTTAACCGGAACCGTTAAAACCGATTCGTTACGAATTGGCGCTATTAGCTTTGGACCCAGCGACCTCGACTTAACGACGTCTAAATTTACGTATGGTGAAGACGTGCTGGCCTCGGCCATAATTTCATCCAAACGACAATTTTTTACCTCACTCCTACCCACGCGTAATCTCCAGATCGAAGCATCCTGGGATGTTGATCATATTGACTTTACGAGCGACATTGAGCAGGCAGACAGCAGCGGACGATCTATAAACCGGGCCGACTTAAACGGCGAACTCCGATTTAAGGGAGACGCTATCGATCTAACATTCCGACAGTCAAAAGTGCGTGTTCTGGATGGCGACTGGGTTTTAAACCCTGAAAGCCTGATTCGGAAAGTGGGCAATGAGTACACGATCCGAAATTTGGCACTGCTCAACGAAAATCAGTTGATTCAGGCATCGGGTAAAATTTCGCCTGACTCGCTTGAACACCTCGATGTAGAAGCCCAGAACTTTCTACTGTCATCGTTGAACTCTGTCCTGAAAACAACCCTCGGTGGTACGCTCAATGGTTCTCTGGCCGTTCGGAATATTTACAACACGCCGATTATTGAAAGCGGTATGTCGGTCAGAGCGTTATCGTACCAGAATTCCTTAATTGGCGATGTACGCGGACAAGGCGAGTGGGATCAGCAAACCCAGCGTCTGAACGTAAATGCCAGCGTCAATCGAAACGGGGCTGATGTCGTTACGCTATTAGGCACCTACACACCCCAACTAAAAACCAACCCATTAGCCGTCAAGGCAAGCGTTAATAATGCCGATTTGAGCCTTTTGGAACCCTTTACGACAGGGCTTTTCTCGAATCTCGGCGGTATTGCCAAAGGCATCATCGATATTAAGGGAACTCCAGCCACGCCAATCCTGAAAGGTGAGGTAGCCATACAGGGTGGCCGTGGTCGCTTTGATTACCTGAAAGCCGACTTCACCTTCGACGACAAGATTTATTTCGGCGAAAACGAGATCGTTACCCGGCAACTGACCTTGCATGACCCTCAGGGAAATACAGCCTTGTTGCGCGGAGGGGTTTACCATGATGGATTCCGGTATTTCACGTTAGGGTTCGACGCTGATTTCAAGAACTTCAAAATCATGAACACGGTTGCTAAAGACAACGACGCGTTCTATGGGCAGGCCGTTGTGACGGGTAAAGCCGAGCTGTCTGGCCCAACCGATAACCTGACAATCCGGGCCAATGTAACGAGTAACAAAGGCACTCGAATCTATATTCCGCTCGACGGAGCCACGACAGTAGCCGCCGACGACCAGATTCGGTTTGTCAATCTGAGCACGGGCAAACCCACGAGCGAAACAGCCGCTCACACGGCCAATTCGTCAGAAAGTGAAATTGATCTGTCGCGTATTCAGATGGATTTCAACTTCGACATTACGCCCGATGCATACTGCGAAATCCAACTGGATCGTCAAACAGGCGACATTATCAAAGCGTATGGCCAGGGCCGGATAGCGATGAAAGTCGACACCAAGGGAGATTTCACCATGACTGGCAACTACGAAATCCAGAAAGGAGATTACACCTTTACGTTCCAGAACATCATTAACAAACGCTTCCAGATACGCCCCAACAGCCGTATTACCTGGACTGGTGATCCTTATGGTGCCCTATTGGATGTAACGGCAGCTTACACCCAATATACCTCGTTGGCGCCCTTGCTGGCCACGCAAAAAGCAACCGCCGATCAGACCCGTCGGTACCCGGTCGATCTGGTCATCAAGCTCACTGGTGAACTGGGTAGCCCTGCTATTAGCTACGATCTGGATATTAAAGAATATCCTTCTTCCTCTGATTTTCGCCAGGCCGTCACCGCTTTTGAATCTCGGCTTCAGAGTAACGACCAGGAGCTAACCCGGCAGGTAAGTAGCGTCTTGTTGTTCAATCAGTTATTATCTGAAGGGACTAGTTTGTTCGATCAGGGCCAGGTAAACACTGGGGTAGCCAATAGCGTTAGCGAGCTTCTTTCTAACCAGATTAGCCGCCTTGCCTCCAATCTTAACGAAAATCTGGACGTGGGTGTCTCGTTTGGTGGTTTTACGAGTGGTACGCAAAACGAAAACTTGCTTAATAACCTGCAACTCCGATTTTCGTACCGACTGTTGAACGATCGGCTACGCATTAGCCGCGATGGTGGTTTTACGTATGGTCAGAGCCAGTATAATGCAGCCAGTTTACTCGGCGAATGGACACTGGAATATTTTATTACGCCTGATGGTCACCTACGGGCCAAAGTATACAACCGCAACCAGCAAAGTATTTTAAGTCAGTACAACCTAACCAGCACGATCACAACTGGCGGGGGTGTTAGCTTGCTATATACCCGTTCCTTCAATCATATCTTCGGTACGAAACGCCCTACTCCTGGCGTGCATCCTACGACACCTACCGAAGAGCCTGCTCCTTCAACACCCAGCCCTAGCACGCTGCTAAATGCTACTCGCAATTCGATGTAGGTTAGATCAGCTAAGAATCGTCTCGTCTAAACGATCTTCCATCAAGCTAGTACACATTTTCTCCGGTAGTTACCGATCTCGGCAAACCAACAGATTATCAATCACTTAATTTCCGTACGTAAAAAATCTGGTAAACTTCTCGCTCAAATCCTTGCGTCGATACAATTACTAAATTATGTTTGTTTAAAATTAGTCTAAATAAATAATTCTATCACTAATTAGTAGCCTAAGCGCTATCCTAAACCCTTGACCAATCTTAAACCCTTGACCAATCTTAAGCCCTGTGTGCCGGTCGTATGCATTGCGTGTCAACACACGAGTCAATAACAGCCGCACACAGGCACTAATTCAATCAGATCATGCTACTCTAAATCCCTACTCATGACTACACCTCCCTGCAAACCCACTCTCTTAATCGATCAGGCCGATTTCTGCATAGCACAGTGCCAGCACTGTCAGCGAATTGGCTTGACCTTCAACAATTTGTTGCTGGGATTTAAACAGGAGGAGTTCATTGCGTTATGCAAGACAATTGAGACGGTAAATTTTGACCAATGCTGCACACTGATGACTAATGGGCAGCCTTATCTGATTGTTAATACAGGACATCCCGACATTCAATTTAGCCTGTCTCAAACAGACTTTGGTCGTTTTCGGACCGGTCTGATACAGGCGTTACGACGCATGAATCTTCATCAACTACTAAAAATTCAATCGAATTAAATAGCCCCTCGACACAATCAGGCATGGAACATCAGCATCATCTACGGAATTTGATCCAGCAGGAAAACGGCTACATTGGTTATTGCGCGGGCTGTCAATCGTATAATGTAGCCTACAAGAATTCGCTATTTATTCTATCGGAGTCGGAGTTTGCCTGTTATCGGGAAGTAATGGCCGAGCGAACGGCCATGAGCCCTTTTTTTACCACGCATGACAAATCGTGGCTTCTAAAAACCCCCATGCCAAATTACTTCATGCTCTTCTCGGATAACGAGCTGGATGAGCTTGTGCAGATGATGGATGAGGCTAGTATATTGATGGAAGTAGATCAACTATTACGCGTACCCACCGAAAAAAATAGTCGGCAACATGGATGAGTGATCAATGCGTTTAATCAGGAAGCGTATTTTCAATTCGATGGCTAGATAAACCCCATGAACTAACCCATAGCTGCTTATAATATCACACTGAATGGCAGAAATAGCATCCAGAGGATCAATAGAATCTAAAGTTGCTTAGCTACGAAAACTCTTTTTTAAGGACTCTCAATTTCATACATAGGTTAGTAGGATAGTAAAGGAACTGGCCATTGACCAGTTCCTTTCTGATAACAGACACCACATATGCCAGACACTAATTCATTGCTCGCAACAGCCCGGGCCAAACTGGAAGAATCACTTTTGGCAAAAGGCTTACGTCGGTCTTCGGAGCGCTTTGCTATACTAGACGAAGTCTATTCGCGCAACGATCATTTCGACGCCGAAGAACTATACCAGGCCATGCACCAGAAATCGTATCCAGTTAGCCGGGCAACGGTGTATAATACGCTGGATGTATTGGTTGAGTGCGGGTTGGTTATACGCCATCAGTTTGGCGATGAAGATAACGCCAAAAGTCGCTACGAGAAATCGCTGGGCAGACGGCAACACGCTCACCTGGTTTGCGTGGTTTGCCATCGGGTGCAGGAATTCTGCGACCCTCGCTTACACCTGATTGGAACAAACGTAGGCAACTCCTTACAATTTAACGTACAGTCACATTCATTGGTATTTTACGGCCAATGTGCAGACGATGGCTGTAAGACTAAACCTACTAATGAGTCAAAGTAGATTGATTTAGAGAAGAAGCAGGGGTAAAAACATCGATTTGAGTCTTTACCTAGCAACTACCTTTTCTTTGTCATGACTCCTGCGTATATGAAAGGCTGGCTTTGGGTCAGCCTGCTTGGTTTTATTTTCTTTCTGAGTGCCACTCAACAAGTACTGGCTCAGCGTACGTTTACCAATCCGATCAAAAATTCGGGGCCTGATCCCTGGGTTCTCCAAAAAGATGGCTGGTATTACTATATGAATACCACTGGTCAGAATCTGAAGCTCTGGAAAACCCGCAACATAGCTGATCTGGCCACCGCCGAAAGCAAAGTTATTTACACTCCTCCAGCCGGGAAACCCTATTCAAGAGAATTGTGGGCGCCGGAAATTCACTCCTTCAACGGAAAATGGTACATCTATTTCTCCGCCGATTCGCTCAACAATTTGTCGCACCGGGTCTGGGTAATCGAAAACCCATCTCCCGACCCTATGCAGGGCGAATGGACAATGAAAGGGAAAATTGGCGATAAAGGTGATCACTGGGAAATTGATATGTCTGTCCTCGATTATAACGGCCAGCTCTACGCGACCTGGTCGGGTTGGGAAGGCCCCACAAATGGACGTCAGGATATCTATATTGCCCGGCTTAAAAATCCCTGGACGTTGGACAGTGACCGTGTGAAAATCTCGCAGCCCGACCTTCCCTGGGAACAACATGGCGATGTACCACAAGCCTGGCAAAAGAACGGCGAAGTACCCAAAATTTACGTAAACGAAGGCCCGGAATTTCTTCGCCACGAGAACAAACTCTTCATTGTCTATTCGGCTAATGCCTGCTGGCTCGACTATTGTCTGGGTCTGCTGACTTATACGGGTAAAGGCGACTTACTTGACCCAAAAAACTGGACAAAAAGTAAAAATCCAGTATTCACACAAGCGCCCGAAAATGGAGTGTGGGCCCCAGGCCATGGCGGGTTCTTTAAGTCGGTCGATGGCAAGCAGGATTGGATGATTTATCATGCCAACCCCTCGGCCAGCGATGGTTGCGGCAACAAACGTGCCCCCCACATTCAACCTTTTACCTGGAATTCCGACGGTTCTCCTAATTTTGGCAAACCAGTGGCGAATAAACCTTTGCCAGTGCCATCTGAGTAATCAGTAACCTTAGATTCTCTAGATTCTACGATTCTATCGACTGACAAAATAAAATTTTGATACAATAGAATCCAAAGAAGCAAGAGAATCTAAAGCTGCTTAAGTACGCAAGTGCCCTTGTACTCTGAAACCACATAGTAACCCAATAATTCTAATCAATTTATCATGAAGCGATTATCGTTTTTAGTACTTCTTTTTGTTTCCACCTTTTCGATAGCCCAACAAGGCGGTAACGGACGCTGGCCGGCAGCGAAAGCCAATGCCTGGTATGCGAAAGAACCATTTTTGGTTGGCGCCAACTACGCCCCTGCCAATGCCATTAACGAACTGGAAATGTTTCAGGCCGACAGTTTCGACCCGGCAACGATTGATAAAGAACTGGCGATGGCCGAAAGTATTGGCATGAACACAATGCGGGTGTTTCTGCACGATTTGCTATGGAAAGATCCCGCTGGTTTCACCAAGCGGCTCGACCAGTTTTTGAGTCTATGTGCCAAACATAAAATTCGCCCCATGCTGGTGCTGTTCGATTCTTGCTGGGACCCAAACCCAAAGCTCGGCAAACAACATGAACCTACGCCTGGCATTCACAACTCAGGCTGGGTACAAAGCCCCGGTGCAGCAGCCCTGACCGATGTATCACAATATCCACGCCTGGCAACCTATGTGAAGGGTGTAGTCGGTGCCTTCAAAAATGATAAACGTATTTTGGCCTGGGACTTATGGAACGAACCAGATAATGCGAATGATAACAGCTACGGCCAGAATTTCACCATCAAAACTGAAGTACCCAAAGACCGGAAAATAGCTATTATCACGAACCTATTACCACATGTTTTCCAATGGGCGCGTGAAGCGGGTGCAACGCAGCCACTCACCTCAGGTGTCTGGATTTATCGCAGCCCTGAAGATTGGCAGAATTCAGCCAAATGGTCGCCTATGGAAAAGGTACAGTTCGAGAATTCTGATATCATTACCTTCCATCAGTACTCGAAACCTGAAGATCTGGAAAAAGTAATTCCCGCGCTGAAAACCTTTGGTCGCCCGGTTATTTGCACAGAGTATATGGCACGCGGGGTTAACAGTAAATTCCAGACGCACCTACCCATTTCCAAGAAAGCCAAAGTCGGTATGATTAACTGGGGGTTTGTAGCGGGTAAAACCCAAACGTTTCTACCCTGGGATAGTTGGCAGAAGCCTTATGTAAATGGCCGAGAACCCGCTATCTGGTTCCATGAAGTGTTTAAGCAAGACGGCACGCCTGTTGACCCCGCCGAAGTTGCGGCCATTAAACAGGCTACGGGTAAATAACTAAAAAAAATATCAAAAATAAACCTTCTGATTACCAGACGCTAACCAAAATACCTCACGAAAGATTACGTTTTTTTTCAACAGGCTCTTGCATGGAATAGCTTAAACGCCTACTTTTGTGCCACGATAAAGGAAGACGGCAACGTCAACCAGTAATCAAAAAGTTGGTTCGGTAGTTCAGTTGGTTAGAATACCTGCCTGTCACGCAGGGGGTCGCGGGTTCGAGCCCCGTCCGGACCGCCACTGAAAATCAAGCACTTATCAGAAATGGTAAGTGCTTTTTTCGTTATTACACTATATTCTGGCGACAAAAGGGATCAAGGTCAAAAGTTGTGGAGGGCGTTGTATTTTTCTAGGTTTGTGGTTTCACCCA